>CAZDXS010000001.1:0-2045 GCA_964509455.1 uncultured Enterobacteriaceae bacterium
GCCATGGCGCGGTTGAACTGGTCCAGGTCGTCCTGGAACAGCAGGTCTTCGTGGTAGTTCACGAAGTCCTCCTGGATGGTGCGGTTGAAGCGCTCGCAGTGGGCGTTCACTACGGCGACCGGGGGTAGGTCCACCAGTGGCCGATGCCGTGTTTTTTCAGCTCGTTCTCAAAGTCCTTGCCGAACTCCGAGCCGTTGTCGGTCAACACCCAGCGCATGGGGCGGTGGAGCAGGAACAGGAGGGTGCGCAGGGCCTGGGCGGCGTAGTGGCTGCTTGCCCGCTTGCTTGCCCAGCAAAAGGCAAAGCGCGACCGGGGGTCAATGAACGTGATCAGGTAGCTCCTCACGCCATCGTATACTCGCACGATGGCGTCGGCGGCGAAGACCTCCAGGGGTTCTGCGGCATGCCCGGCGGGGCGGCGTTCCTTGTTCTGCTTTTTGGCGGTTTTCGGCCGTCCCCGGGAGTCGAGCCGCGCAGGCGTGGTGCGCATCTTGTCTTCGGCGGCCGCGATGATGCGTCCGATGGTGGATTCGCTGGGCAACGACAGGCGGAGCCGTCTGCACCAGGGTTCCAGCAACACCCGCAAGGGTTGCGTGCCCATGTTCGGGTGTTGCCGGCGCCGCTGGCGTATCTTCTTCACCACTCTGGGCGGCCAGTTGCGGCGGCGGCGCCTTTTCGGCGCACGGCTGCCCGGTATCAATGCCGCCGGGTTGCCGCCCGCGTCCTCGAGGGCGCGCGTCCATCGTTGCAGGGCGCCAAGGCTGACCTAGTGCGCTTCCACGGCCGCATCGGCGCCGTGGCGCTTCCAGAAGTGCTGTCTTGTTCATGGGCGTACTTTGCCCTAACCGGGCAAGCCTGTAAAACCCTCATGCGGTAGCCCCAACGGTGGATTTGCATGGCTCTCTCCCTGTGGAAAAAACGACAGATGTGTTTGAGCTTATACAGCGCGACCGCAGCGGGGGAGCAACGCCGGCGCAGTTGTCGTGCAAAGCAACCAGCCAGGCAACTTGACGGTGGCGCCTTGAACTTTAATGGGGCATTTTGCCCCATGCCCTGTGGTTCCGTACGTTTTGTTTGCTTCTTGGGCGCCGTTCTACTACTGTGGGGGAGTTATGAGAGAGCTGGCGTTTTCAACGTGCTTGCGTAATCCGCCGAGAGACGGCGCCGGCCGGCGGGTGCGCTCCGTTCCTGTGGGCTTTCCCCCCCCCCCCCCTGAAAAATACCGTACCGACGGCGGCGGGAGCGGCGCTCCTGGAAAGCAGACTGTCCGCCAATCTCAGCAACAGCGGGCGCTGGAGAGCAGGGCGTTGCGATAGCCTTTCCATGCTGTGGGACTTTTGCGGGGACGCGGCGCTGGGCAAGCAACGGACACGGCAACAGGTTCAGCAAGAAACTCGCGTATCACAAGGCAACCCAGTGCGCGGCGTAAAGCGCGTGTAACGGGAGCATAACATGACGACGACAATTGTATTCGAAGAGCGTACCGGCGCCGCCAACCCGGTGGGGAGCGTCAACCCGGGCCTGCAGACCGCGCCGGCGTTCGGGGACATAGACGGCGACGGCGACCTGGACCTGGTGGTCGGAGAATGGGCACAGGGGCAAACCGTCACGTTCTACCTGAACACCGGCACGGCATGGGCGCCGCGGTTCTTGCACAGGACCGGCTCTTCCAACCCGTTCGACAACGTCACCCTGGGGCAGGCTAGCGCCACCACGCCGACCCTGGCGGACATGGACGGCGACGGCGACCTGGACCTGGTGATGGGCGACGCCGGCGGCGACCTCAACTACTACGAGAACGTCGGCACCGCCGTGGCGGCGCGGTTTGCGAAGCGGTCCGGCAGTGGGACCAATCCGTTCCACGGCCTCGACGTGGGGGAGGAATCCGCGCCCGCCGTTGGGGACCTGGACGGCGACGGCGACCTGGACCTGGCGGTGGGCGGCAAGGACGGCGCCGTCCGTTACTACGAAAACACCGGCACCGCCACGGCGATGAAATTCACGGACAACCCCCGGCTCGGCGTCACCGGCGCCGGCAACCCGTT
>CAZDXS010000002.1:0-41189 GCA_964509455.1 uncultured Enterobacteriaceae bacterium
AGGCATCCCTCTGCGCTTGCTTTTTCTATCAGCGCCAACATGGCCTGGTGCACCTTCGTTTCCTCGGGAGAAGGCCGTATCACTTTCAGCGGGGCCGAAGCGGCGGCCGGGCGCCGCCGGCGTTGTGCGGACCGGCCCGGTTGCCCGGCGGCCGCCGCCTCGCCCAGCACCAGGTCTGTCTGGCCGCTGGTCATGGCCAGGTATACTTCTCCCAGCAACTGGGCGTCCAGCAAGGCGCCGTGCAGTTCCCGTTGCGAGTTGTCAACAAAGTAACGCTCGCACAAGGCGTCCAGCCCGTTTCTTTTGCCGGGGTGCAGTGCTTTCGCCATGTCCAGCGTGTCCGTGATCTTGCAATGATCCTCCAGTTTCCCCCATTCATCTCCCAGCCGGGCCAGCTCGGCGTTGATGAAGCCCACGTCAAACGGCGCGTTGTGGATGATGACCTCGCTGTCCTTGATGAACTCGATGAACTGGTCGACAATCTCTCCGAACAGGGGCTTGTCCTCCAGGTCCGCCCGGCTGATGCCGTGGACCTGGTAGGCGCCTTCCTCCACATCCCGCTCCGGGTTGACCAGGTGGTGCCAGGTGCGCTGGGTGCGCTGGCGCCCCTGCAATTCCACGCAACCAATCTCGATGATCCGGTCGCCGTCCGTCGCATTCATTCCGGTCGTTTCAGTATCCAATATCACCTGGCGCATGCTGGTCTCCGCTGCCCGTTGTCATTGTTGTTGTTGTCGTTGTTGTTGTCGATCATCTCGTCTATGGCGTCGTTGGCCAGGGCGTCCGCCCGTTCGTTCCCCGCGCAACCGCTGTGTCCTTTCACCCAGCGCCAGTCAATGTCGTGCCGCGCCGCCTGCTCATCCAGACGCTCCCACAGGTCCTGGTTTTTGACGGGCTTTTTGTCGGAGGTGCGCCAGCCGCGGCATTTCCAGTCTTCTATCCATTGCTGTATGCCGTGTTTTACATAGTGCGAGTCGGTGGTCAGGCGCACCCGGCAGGATTTTTTCAGGGCGGCCAGGGCCATGATGGCCGCCGTCAACTCCATGCGGTTGTTGGTGGTTTGCGCCTCCGCCCCGCACAGCTCTTTCTCCGTTCCCTGGTAACGCAGCAACGCGCCCCAGCCGCCCGGCCCCGGGTTGCCGCGGCAGGCGCCGTCGGTGAAAATCTCGACCCGGTCAGCGCCCATGATGAACCGCTCGGCGCCGTTGCTGAACCGCGCTTTTCGTGACGTGTTCCCGCCGCCCGCGGGGTTCTGTGGGCGGCCGGCGCGGAAAGATGGGCGGCGTTTCCGTCATTGCGGCCGGGCCCGCCGAAGCGCCGGCAGGCGTCGGGGCGCGGCGTCGGCGCCGCGCCGGCTTCACCGGGGTCAGCGGCATTCGCTGTTTTTTCGCCAGGAGCAGGTACGCCGCGGCGAAAAACGGACAGCAACGCCGTCCCAGCGTCTCCAGGAACAACAAGCGTTGCAACAGATCGCCGCGGCGCAACGGCGGGCGGAATAAAAACCGGTCCACGCCCAGCAACTCAAAGCCCAGCGCTGCCAGCCGGCCGTTCAGCCGGGAGGCGCTGTAAAAACGACCGTTCCAGGGCGGGGCGTTGCGCCGCGCCGGCAACAAGCGCCGCAGGCCCCAGGCGCTCCACGGGTTGAAGCCGCTGATGACCAGGTGGCCGCCGTCGATGAGTACCCGCGCGAACTCGTCCAGGGCGGCGTCTGGGCGGCGGGTGAACTCCAGCACGTGGGGCGCCACCAGCACGTCAATGCTGTCGGCGGCAAAGGGCAGGGCGGTGACGTCGGCGGACAGGCCGTGGTCGGCGCCGTTCGCATCGTCCGTCTCCGTGTGCAACGTGATCTTGTTGCCGATGGGGCTGGCCGCATGCAGGGCTTCCCCGTGATAGCAACCCACCTGGGCGATGTGGTAACCGAACAATCCGGCCAGGCGCCGGCTGAACCGCTCCCGCTCATACTGCGCTAAGAGCCTGCCCTGCTCGCCCGCCAGCCACCGGGAGAAACCGGCGCGTTCAGGTTCGGCCGGCGTTGCGCGGGGGGCGGGCGTCATTGTTCGCTGGGGGACTTGCCATGGGCTAAATGGTACACTATAACCCGACATTGTAACCAGTCCCCGGTTGCGGGCGCAACGGGTTGAACGGCGGGAGGGGCAACGGCCAATGACGTTTATAAGCAGGCGGCACATTCGCGCACTGGCGCCGGCGGCGCTTGTGCTGTGCGCGGCCGCGGCAGGCGTTGCATCGGCCGCGGCGGCCGCGGAGCGCCGCACCGCCGTGTTCGCCGGCGGATGTTTCTGGTGCATGGAGCCGCCTTTTGACCGGCTGGACGGCGTCGTGGCGACCGTCTCGGGCTACACGGGCGGACACAGCGAGTCCCCCACCTACGAGGAAGTCACCGGCGGCGGCACCGGCCACTTCGAGGCTGTGGAGGTGACCTACGACCCGCAGAAAACGGACTTTGGCGTCCTGCTGGAGGCGTACTGGCGCAACGTGGACCCGTTCGACGATGCGGGGCAGTTCTGCGACCGCGGCGACAGCTACCGGGCGGCGATCTTCGTCGCCGGCGAGGATGAACGGGCGCTGGCGGAGGCCGGCAAAAAAGAGCGCGAGCGACAACTGGGCCGCTCCATTGTCACGCCGGTGTTGCCGCGCGCCGTGTTTTACGCCGCCGAGGAGTACCACCAGGATTATTACCGGAAAAACCCGTTGCGCTACAAGTTCTACCGGCATCGGTGCGGGCGGGACCAGCGGCTGGAAGAGGTCTGGGGCGACCGCCCCTGATGAGCGGGACAGGCCGCATGCCGCCGCCGGCGCAGGATCAAAAACGCCGCGACCGGGCGGCGGCCGCGGCCGCGCGGCTGGCGGACCGCGATACGCCGCTGATCCGCAACGCCTGGTACGCCGCGGCGCGCAGCGACGAGATCGGCCGCAAACTCTTCGCTCGGCAGTACGCAGGCATAAGCGTCGTGTTGTTCCGCCGCGAAGACGGCGCACCCGTTGCCTTGCAAAACCGTTGTGGCCATCGCTCCTTTCCCCTGTCCGAGGGCAGGTTGCACGGCGACGTCCTGGAATGCGGCTACCACGGCTTTCGCTACGCCGCCGACGGTCGGTGCGTGGCGGTTCCCTCCCAGGACCGCCCTCCCGCCAACATCGGGGTTCGCGCTTTTCCTCTGGTGGAGAAAAAGCCGTTCATCTGGATCTGGCCGGGCGACCCGGCCAAGGCGGATCCCTCCCTGGCGCCGCACCAGGATTTCTTCGACCATCCGGACTGGGCCGTGAACATCGGTTTTCTTGAGATCAAGGGCAGTTACGTGCATCTGCACGAGAACCTGCTGGACCTGTCCCACCTGAGCTTTCTCCACGAAACCACGTTTGGCACGCCGGAATACGCCCGGGCGCCCATAGAGTCGACGGTGGACGAGGAGAACGCCCGCTTCGAGGTGTGGCGGCACGTAGAGTGCGTGTTGCCGCCCATCTACTCCAAGCCGCTGGGGTGGGAAAACGACAAGGCCCGGCGCAGTTCCGGCTCCTTGTTCGTCTCCCCGGGGCTGCATTTGAACACGGGAATACTGACCAACCTGGAGCGGCCGGAAAAAATGAAAAAACTGCAACCCATGGTCAAGGTGGCGCAGCTGATCACGCCGGCGACCAACACGTCCACCAACTATTATTACGCCCAGTGCCGCAACTTCTGCATTGACGACCCGAAGATGGGCAAGTTCATGCTGGACGCCAACCAGGCCGCGTTCAACGAGGATGTGTTTGCCATCGAGCATATCAACCGCATGCAGGACCTGGACCGCACTCCGGGCTTTCACGAGGTCAACGTGCCGGCGGACCGCGCGGGCGTTGCCATGCGCCGCCATCTCAAGCGGCTGGCGGCGGCGGAGCAGGGGCAGGATTCTTGACCCCGCCCGCCGCCCCGCCGCAACAAGGAACCGGCGCCTGAGGACGCGGGCCGGGTCGCCCCGGGCCTGCGGCAACAATGCGTCGGGCGTGCGCCGTTGCAGGCGGTGCCCGCTCAGTCCCCGCCTAACATTGCCCGGCAAGCGGCGAGCAACCCTGGGCAAGCGCACTCGCTCAGGCCCGGCGTCTCTTCGCAACCCGCCGCCGCGCCGCGACAAGGAGACATCCGCCTGGGGGCGCCGGTCATGGCCCGGCGCAGGGCGGCGGCCGTTGCAGGCGTTGCCCGCTCAGTCCCCGCCTAACATTGCCCGGCAAGCGGCGAGCAACCCCGGGCAGGCGCGTTCCAGCAGGTCCAGCACCTCCTCGAAACCTTCCTCGCCGCCGTAGTAAGGATCCGGCACCTGGGGGGCGTGGGCCGGGACGCCGCGATGATCGGGCAGAAACTCCCCTAACAACCGAATGCCGGACTGCGGCCTGCCCGCCAGCTGTTCCAGGCTGCGCAGGTTGTCCCGGTCCATGGCGATGACCAGGTCGAATTCCTCCAGGTCGGCGCGGCGCACCTGGCGCGCGATGGAATCCAGGTCATAACCGCGCCGCGCCGCGGCTTCGCGCATGCGCGGGTCGGCGGGACGACCGCTGTGCCAGTCGCCGACGCCGGCGGAGTCAATGCACAGACTGGCCGCCTCGCCCTGTTGCCCGGCGTAATGCCGAAACACCCCCTCCGCCGCCGGCGAGCGACAAATATTGCCCAGGCAAACGAACAGAACGGCAACCCGTGTCTTGCGCGGGGTCATGGGGTTCGGCGCCTGCGTTCGCAACGGTTCACAGGGCGTTGCGGCCCGCCGCCCGCGCCTTCACAGCAGTCCCAGCGCATCCCAGGCGGCCTCAGCCGCGGCGGGGCGATTCATCGTGTAGATATGCAGGCCGGGCGCGCCGCCGTCCAGCAGTTGTTCGCACAGCCGCACGGCGACGTCAATGCCGAAGTCGCGGACGGCGTCCAGGTCGTCGCCAAAGTCGTACAGGCGTTGCAGTATCCAGCGCGGTATTTCGGCGCCGCAGGCGTTGGAGAACCGCACCAGCTGGTCGCGGTTGGTGATGGGCATGACGCCGGGAACGATGGGGATGTCCACCCCCAGCCGCGAGCAGCTTTCCAGGAAGCGGAAATAGGCGTCGGGGTTGTAGAAATACTGGGTGATGGCGCCGTCGGCGCCGGCGTCCGCCTTTTGCTTGAAGTACTCCAGGTCCTGCCGGGCGCCGGCCGCCTGGGGATGAAACTCCGGGTAGCATGCAACCTCTATGTGAAAGAGGTCGCCGGTCCGCCGGCGAATAAACTTCACCAGGTCGCAGGCGTGGCGCAACGCGCCGCCGCCGGCGATGCCGGAGGGCAGGTCGCCCCGCAACGCCACCAGGCGGGTGAAGCCCTGGTCCTGGTAGCCGCGCAACACTTTTTCAAGCTCCTCCTCGTCCGATCCCACGCAGGAAATGTGCGGCGCCGTGTCTATGCCGGTCGCCTCTCGTACGGCAAGGGCCGTCTCAAAAGTCTTGCGGCGACTGCCGCCGCCGGCGCCGAAAGTGACGGAAAAGTAATCCGGCCGCAACTGCCGCAGCCGTTCCACGGCGGCGTCCAGCTGTCGTTGCGCGGCTTCCGTGCCGGGCGGAAAAAACTCGAAGCTGAGTTTCAGTGAGTTGCGTGGTATTCGCGCCACCGGCAAAAGTCATCAGGTTCAGTGCGTCAACTCGCCCGCCCCGCGCCGGGCGGTCGGCGCCGGGTCAATAACGATAATGCTCGGGCTTGTACGGGCCCCGCACGGCGATTCCCAGGTAGTCCGCCTGCTCCTCGGTCAGCTCCGTGAGGCGCGCGCCGATGCGCTCCAAGTGCAAGCGCGCCACTTTTTCATCCAGGCGCTTGGGCAGTACGTACACGTCCGCCTGGTAATCGCCGCGGTTGCGGTACAGCTCAATCTGCGCCAGCACCTGGTTGGTGAAAGAGTTGGACATGACGAAACTGGGGTGGCCGGTGGCGCATCCCAGGTTCACCAGGCGCCCCCGCGCCAGCAGGATGATGCGCTTGCCGTCGGGAAAGACGACGTGGTCCACCTGGGGCTTGATTTCCTCCCACTGGCAATCCTCCAGCGATGCCACGTCAATCTCGTTGTCGAAATGGCCGATGTTGCACACGATGGCCTGGTCTTTCATCGCCAGCAGGTGCTCGCGGGTGATGACGCGGTAGTTGCCGGTGGCGGTAACGAAAATGTCCGCCGAGTCGCAAACCTCGTCCATTGTGACCACCCGGTAGCCCTCCATGGCCGCTTGCAGGGCGCAGATGGGGTCGATTTCCGTGACGCAGACCGCAGCGCCCAGCCCCTGCAGGGATTGGGCGCAACCCTTGCCCACATCGCCGTAGCCCAGCACCACCGCAGTTTTGCCGGCAATCATCACATCGGTGGCGCGCTTGATGCCGTCCACCAGGGACTCGCGGCAACCGTACAGGTTGTCGAACTTGGACTTGGTGACCGAGTCGTTTACGTTGATCACGGGAAAGGGCAGGGCGCCGTTCTGCTTCATTCGGTAGAGGCGGTTCACGCCCGTGGTGGTTTCCTCGGTAACGCCCAGGATGTTGTCCTGCACCCGGGCGTACCAGCCGGGCGCGGCTTCCAGCCGTTGCCGAATGGCCGCAAACAAACATTTCTCCTCCTCGTTGCCGGGGTTTTCCACCAGGGCGGGGTCCCGCTCCGCCCGGGCGCCCAGGGTCACCAGCAAGGTGGCGTCGCCGCCGTCGTCCAGGATCATGTTGGGGGCGCCGCCGTCGGCCCACTCCATGATGCGGTGGGTGTACTCCCAGTACTCTTCCAGGGTCTCCCCCTTGTGGGCGAACACCGGCACGCCCTGGCCGGCAATGGCCGCCGCCGCGTGGTCCTGGGTGGAGAATATGTTGCAAGAAGCCCAGCGCACCTCCGCGCCCAGGGCCGTCAGCGTCTCGATCAACACCGCCGTCTGTATGGTCATGTGCAAGGAGCCGGCAATGCGCGCGCCCTGCAGGGGACGCTCCTCGCCGTACTCGGTGCGCAACGCCATCAGTCCCGGCATTTCGGTTTCGGCAATGCGGATTTCCCGGCGGCCCCACGCCGCCAGGGACAGGTCGGCCACGTGAAAGTCGTCGGCAGGCGCCGGCTGGATCGCTACGCTCATCTTGATTCTCCTGAGAAACAATGCAAGCGAGCGCCGTTGTGAATCGGATTCGGCCTGAGCCTGGTGGGGCGCACCCCATCGCAACGCTCCTCAGACCGCGTATGACAGGCGATTGTACAGACATTCGCCCGGGGCGGCAAGCGCCGCTTGCGGGCGCGGCGTCGTCGCTCCGACCGCCGGCCGACACGGCGCCCCCGCCGGGATCTTTCGGTGCTGTTCAGGTTGCCGTAGCGCCATGCGTTGCCGGCCTGTGCGTTACAAGCCGGGCTTTCCGCGCCTGGTTTGTTCGACCCAATCCAAGATAAAAGAAATCAGCCGCAAGGCAACAAGAAAAAGTCCCGCGCAAAAAAGTGCGAACGGGAGGCCAAGTACCGGCGCATAAGTCCTGCCGCCAACGTCATCCATTATTTTCTCCCAGCATTTGACGTACTCTTCCGTGCTTTCCTCTGCCGAGAAAAAGCCATCGCCGTCCAGGTCAAAAGCGGCAATTTTGTGGTCCAAATACGCCTCGTAAGCGAACACGCTTGCAATGATCAGCAGGTAAATAACGGCGCCATAAGCAAGCACCAGTTTCAGGTCGCCAGGATTCCAGCGGGAATGTCGGGCTGTAAAATACATTCCTACCGCGATAACGACAGAAACCAGAAAGGAATCACCAGGCAAAACCCACATCGTCTGATTACTCCGGCCCCGAGGCGGCCCAGTAGTGAATGACCCTGTGCTCTTGAGCGAAAATGGCTTCTTCGTACTCCCGGTGCGCCCCATCGTATTTTACCCGGTACTTATGGCATACGGGCAAGTCATTCTTTAGACTTCTCTTGATTCGCACCGGTATGGACAGCTCCCAGTCGGATGTTTTGGCGTTGCCTGGCAAATGTGAAGTTCCTGTTTCGGCGGAGGCGGCCGTGCGCACTTTCAGGTCAACCACTTCTGTCTTGCTGAACCCGTTGCGGTCGCATCTTTCTTCATTGAACCACCCCTCGTCACCCTCAATCGAGTAGATTCTTATGGACTCTCTGCCCGAAAGAAAACCGCCCACGGCGTCCCGCTTGAAATAGAGCCTGGTCCTGCCCGGCAATTCCGCTCCGGCATACTGCTCGAGGCGATGGCGGTCGACCGCAATACCCGCCAATTCCTGAAACAAGGGCCAACCAGCCAACAGCAAAGCCAGTAACAAAATTAAAAAAATGCGCATAATCCGACAGTTGCGCCTCACTCTACAACAGGCATTGACATAATTTGGTTCTCTCAGTGAACCCGCTGGTAAAATTTATGAGACTCGGTTTGAACCATCCAAGGTGAAATATTTGCCTCGGGGGTTAGTGAACAAAGTGCATTCCTCTCCGGGATGACGGCTTTATCTGAATCTCGCGAATAACCTGGGGTTAGATCCGTTCCAGATAGTGAATGACCAGCCCCCCTCGAATGAATGCGATTTCCGTATTCTGCCCGTCGTTGGTAACCCTGTACTTGTGGCAAACAGGCAAATTGTTGTCTATGGTTGTGTATTCCTCTGGAATCGGTATCGTTACGCCAATTCTTTTGACCTTACTGAACCCATTGCGGTCACACCGCTTTTCATTGATCCATTCCGCATCCCTGCCAATCGCATAACCTCTTACGGAATGCCCATCAGGAAGAAAACCGTTCCACGAGTCCTCTCGATAAAAAAGTTTGGCGTTGTCAGGCAACTTTGCCCCGGCAAACGTCTCAAGGCTGCGGCGGGCGGCTAATTCACGAACCGATTCACAAACTATATGCCAACCGACCAGTAGCAGGACAAGCAACAAAATGGAAAGAGCGCACATAATCTGCTGTTGGTATTTGCCCCCTGCTCCGCGGCAAATTAGGCGTGCGCCGGTAAGCCCCGCACCGCACAGGGTGGATACGCGGTCGTCCGCCGTGCAACCGTACGCCGCCTCCAACCCGTTGGGATGGCTGGGACTGGCGGGGTAACGCAAGCGCGACAGGCATCCTACCCCCACGATGGTCAGGTTGCCGCGGCGCCAGATCTTACCCGGCGGGCTTTTTGTGTTTGATTTGTTCAAGCCAGCTTAGGACAAGAAAGAAAATCGATGACCAAAACAGCGCGCATACAAAACCGAATATCGGCGCAAGGTTTCTTAGTGCGTCGCTTATCTGTATGTTATGGTATTTGTAGTATTCTTCTGGTAAGACTTCATCATTTGAAAACATTCCATCCCCATCCACATCGAAAGTAGCAACCTTATAGTCTATGTATGCATCATAGATGAATGCACTCACAACCCACAGCAAGTAAACAATTGTGAAATGGGTGAGCGCCAATGCCAGGTTGCCCGGCTTCCATCCGGAATACCGGGAGATGAAAAAAACCCCCACTGCAATGGCAACAATGAGCGCCTCGGTATCTACAGGTATCCCCCACATGTCTAATTATCCAGGTAGGGGTTGCCGTACGTCCCTTTCCATGTATGCAGCTGGTATGGATATGGCGTCCCGTCGGCAGGCGCAGGCGCCGCCCTGGTGAAGCGGGCGGCTCGGCCGGATGCCAACAGTGGTTGCGGTCGCACGGGCGGGGGCGTTTGGCGCGGCGCCGCGGCTCAGCGCAGCGCCAGGCGCTGTTCTATGGCGACCTGATTGTCGGTCGCCCGCCCCAGCAGCGGCAGTATGCCGTCCAAGGATGCGGGCGCGTTCGCCGCCAGGCGTCCCCGTCCCTTGAAAAGCAGGGCGGGGGGCTCCGCTTCCTGGGTGAGCCGTCCCTCGATGCGCAACAAGGCCGCGTCGGCGGCGGTGGCGACCGTGCCCGCCAGCCCGTCCTGTTGCGCCGTCAACTCCGCCTGGTAGCTGCCCAGCGGGTCATTGGCCAGTCGCGGCAGGCGCAACCGCTCCAGCGACACGACGGCCCGGCCGGCATGGGGCAGGGCGCCGTGCCGGGCGGCAACCTGCTCCGCTTGCAGCCGCAACATTCCCTCCACGCCCACCAGCTCCATCTCCGGCAGGGTGGGCAACAGGGAGTCCAGGGACAACTCACCGTTTAACTCCGCCAGGCGCCAGCCGCGCAGGCCCAGGCGTCCCCGGCCGGCAATGCGTTCGTTCTGCGTTGCCTGGAGCGTGCAGTCAACGCCCAGCTGCCCCCACAGCAAGGGAAGAAAAGCGGGGCGCAGGTCGACCTGCTGGAAATACGCTCGGCGGCGGTCCGGCAAGGTTATGGTCAGCCCGTGAATGACCAGCTCCGACGCCGTTCCTTGGACCTCCTCCCAGGCGAGTTGCACCGGCAGGCGGGCGGCGACCATGGGCAACACCAGTCGCGCCGGCGCGTGCAACGCCAGGGCGACGGCAAAAACCAGGGAAGCAATGATCCCCAGGCGCAGCCAGTGCCTGCTCGCGGCGTTTAGCACGGTCTGCCTCCGGGTGCGCGCGGCGGCGCTTGACCACGGTTGCGGCGGTGGGTTGCCCCTGCCGCGGCTGCGCAACAACTACAGGTAATGATGTTCACGGGCGGGCGGCAACCATGGGCAACACCAGTCGCGCCGGCGCATGCAACGCCAAGGCGACGGCAGAAACCAGAGAAGCAATGATCCCCAGGCGCAGCCAGTGCTGGCCCGCGGCGCTCAGCACGGCTTGCCTCCGGGTGTGCGCGGCGGCGCTTGACCACGGTTGCGGCGGCGGGTTGCCCCTGCCGCGGCTGCGCAACAACTACAGGTAATGATGTTCACGGGCGGGTAGCGACCATGGGCAACACCAGTCGCGCCGGCGCGTGCAACGCCAGGGCGACGGCAAAAACCAGGGAAGCAATGAGCCCCAGGCGCAGCCAGTGCCTGCCCGCGGCGCTTAGCACGGTTTGCCTCCGGGCGCCGCCGGCGCTTGCTCGCGGGCGCGGCGGCGGGTCGTCCCTGCCGCGGCTGCGCAACAACTACAGGTAATGGTGTTCACGGGCGAGCGGCAACCGCTCGCCCGCCCGCCTGGCGCCGCCGCGTTCACGGGGCGGCGGCGTAGGTCAGCGTGAGTTCCCCGGCGACCACTCCGTCCTGCTCTTCGACCCGCCGCAGTTGTGCGCCGACCACGCGCCCGCGTCCCTCTTCTTGCAGTCGGTGCATGAACTCCACCAGGTTGCCAAAGCCGGCCTCGCTGAAACTGAGGCGCATCCCGCGCTCTCCCAGAGGGTGCATGGCGGCCGCCTGGCGCGGCAGGCCGGCGGCGCGCAACAGCTCCTCGATGTGCGCCGGCGCGGCGGGGATGCCCGCGGCGCCGTCCTTGCCGGCGGTCTTCCCCAGCTCCCTGGCCGCGGCCAAGTTGGCGCGCATCCATGCCAGGTCTGCGCGCAGGCCGGGCAACTCGGCGGCCAGCCGCCGGCGTTGCTCCGCCACCGGCTCCAGCGCCAGGAACAGCAGGCTGAGCAACAGCAGTGCGCCCAGGGCCGCCAGGGCGGATTGCTCCCGGACGGTGCGTTGCCGCCACCAGTCCAGCGCCGTCATGCGGGGCGCTCCAGGCGGATGCGGCTGCGTATCGTGCCGTCGTCCCGGGGGCGGGTTTCCTCGACGCGCACCCGTGAGAAGCCGGCCAGTTGTTTTTGCAGTTTCTCCAGCGCGGCAAAGTCCGGCAGGACCAGCTCCAGCTCCAGCCGCGCACCGTCATAGTCAAGGCTCGCCAGGCGCACGTCGGCGCCCGCCCCCATGAACGGCGCCAGTTCCTCCAGCCACGCCAGGATGTCGTCCTGCGCCGCCGGCGTTTCGCGCGCAGTGCGCCCGGCAATGAGTCGTTGCTCCATCTGGTGGCGCGGGTCCACCAGGTTGCGGGCGTTGGGAAAAGCCTGCCGATACACGGTCTCTATGCTCCGGGACAGGCGCTCATGCTCGTCCCGCGTCCGCACGGCGTCCAGCAACCACTGGGTCCCCAGGACTGTTAGCAGGGCGACGGCTAGGGCCGCGGCGGGAATGAAGCGCCGCAACGGCGGCAACCGGCCGTGACGGGGGGCGTACTCGCCCGTGAGCAGGTTGCCGCCGGGGGGCGGCGCCTGCCGCGCCAACCAGGCGTTGCGGGGCGTATTGTCCTGGACGGGTTGCAATTCTGCGCCCAACTCGCGCAACCGCTCCCGCCAGGATTCAACCTGCTCCCGTTGTTCCTGGTTGGCAACGCGCACCTCCAGCCGGGCGGGCGTCTTCCAGGCCTGCTCCAACGCCAGCGCCAGGGCGCCGGGCAGTTCCGCCGCCGGGGCGCCCGCCAGGGCCGCACCGCCGCCCGGCTTGGGAAAACGCAACAGCATGGGCGCGGCAGTGACGTCAAGCAACCAGGCGTCGGGCGCGGGCTCCGGCATCAGCAGGTATTCCGGCGTCAGTACGTCCAGTCGCCATCCCTGCTTTTCAACCCCTTCAATCCAGCCCGCCATGCGTTCGCGCGCCGCTACGGCGGCCGGTGTCGGGTTGCTTCCCATGGGTCTTGCCAGGGGAACGAAATGGCAGGACTCCGGCGGGTGAAGCAGGCGGTCTTCCAGGGCGAAAGGCAACGCCGCCAGGAAGCGGCGGCGGTTGCGCGTGGGGACGGCGGCGGCGTGCACCCGCACCGCCGCGCCCGGTACGCACAGGGCGACCCGCGCCCCCGGCGGCGCCGGCAGCGAATCCAGGTCGGGACACTCCCCCTCTTGCAACGGGACGTCATTGTGCGGCGCGCGCCGGGCGTAGTAGCAACCCTCGGGGCGCCACTGCACCCACCAGTATTCGCCGGGGGACGCCGCTCTTGCCGTTTTTTTCTTCAACATGATTTCTTACTGCGGAAACTCGCGCTCGTGGCTGATGATGATAACCCGTTGCTTGTCGCGTTTGTAGAGCGTCGCCGTGCGCCGGCTTACGCCCTCCATCTCCACCTGGGCATGGGCCTGGAAAAACTGCGACTTGACGCCCAGCCCGGCGGGCTTTTCGCCTCCGTCCAGCGCCGCCGCGTAAAAACCGCCAATGTTGCGAAACGGCGCGCGCCGGTTTTTTTCCGCCCATTTTCGGGCCTTGCCGTAGGCCTCCTGCGGCGTTCCCCATTCCGTGAGCACGGCCGCCAACACCTCGGGGGCGGCGGTATTGACGTTGACCGTCGTGCCGCGCTGGGGCAGGGCGGCCACAAAGGGGCGCAGGCGCTCCCAGGCGGCTTGGTCGATGCCGCGCACCAGCTTCAGCTCAGCCGTGTCTTCAAACGGCCTGTTGGCGGCCAGGTAAGGGGGGTTCATTCCCAGGTAATAACCGTCTTCCGCCCCCCAAGCGCCGTTGGCGCGCGGGTCGCTGTCCACCCAGTCCGTCACCGCCTCGGTAAGGCCCGGCGGCAGGTCCAGGATTCTCAGCAGGCGCTTGAAGCGGCGCCCGGCAACCGCATCGGCTGCGCCGTCCCCGTCCGCCAGGTTGTTCAGGTTAAAGCGCGCTTGCATGTCCTCCATGTAACCTTGCACGAACCCGGGGCCTATGGGAATGGGAGCCAGGGGGCGCGCCCAGGGATCCGTGTAGGCGTCGTAGCCGTTGTTGTCCCGGCGCAGGATGATGTGCACCCAGTCCTGGGCGGCGCGGCCGGCCTGCGTTGCTTGCAATAGCCGTATGCTGTTTTCGGACTGTTGCACCCAGAGCCGGCTGGAGAAACCCAAGCGCACGGCGGCGGCGGTCAGCAACGCCACGATCAGCAACACGGTAATCAGCGCCACGCCCCGTTGTTGCGAGGGCCGCCGGCGCCGCGCCGGCTCAGCGCGGCGGCCCCGCGCGGAACAGTCGACGGCAGGACTCTTGCTCATTCAAGGCCTCCGCGGCTTCCACGGGACCGGGCAGTTCCCGGGATTTTGCGTCGCCGCACGGCGGCGGCGGTCAACAGCGCCACGATCAGCAACACGGTGATCAGCGCCACGCCCCGTTGCCGCGGGCGCCGTCGCCGCGCCGGGTCAGTGCGGCGGCCCCGCGCGGAACAGTCGACGGCAGGACTCTTGATCATCTAGTGTCACCGTTGCCGCCGCGACCCCGGACAACCCCTTGGGATTTTGCGTCGCCTGCCGGCGGCGGCCGGCTCGCGAACCATTCGTCGAGAGGCGCCGGGCAACGCAGGCGCAACTCCTGTGCGACGTCCAACAACAGGGCGGCGGCTTCCATGTCGCGGCAGGGCAGGTCCAGGCGCGGCCGGGTGCGGCGATGCGGGTTGGCGGTGGGCAGGCGGCAGCCGACGCGGGTGAACGGGCTTGCGGGGTCGTCGTGGAACCCGGTGCGGCTGCGCCGGGTGAACTCCAGCAGGTCTGCGTAATCGTTCGCGTTCACCCGCCCGGTGAAGATGCCGCGAGCGCCGCCGGCGCCGCGCCGGGTCAGCGCGGCGGCCCCACGTGGAACAGCCAGCGGTAGAACTCTTGATCATCCAATGTCACCATGACTTCCACGGCCCCGGGCAGTCCCCAGGATTTTGCGTCCCCGGCCGGCGGCGGCCAGCTCTCGAACCATTCGCCGAAAGGCGCCAGGTAGCGCAGGCGCAACTCCTGCACGCCCTCCAGCAACAGGGCGTCGGCGGCGGCTTCCATGTCGTGGTAAGGCAGGTCCAGGCGCGGCCAGGCGCGGCGATACAGGCCGTCGGCGCGCAGGCGGTAGCCGACGCGGGTGAACGGGCTGGCGGGGCCGTCGTGGAACCCGGTGTAGCTGCGCCGGGTGAACTCCAGCAGGTCCGTGTAATCGCCCGCGTTCACCCGCCCGGTGAAAGCGGCGCCGGCGCCGGTCAGGGTGCGCGGCGCCCGGTTCACAGCCAGCTCCAGGTCGGCGCGCACCCGGTTGAAAACACTCTCAAGGCGCAACTGGAAGCGTTTTTGCTCCCGCAGTTTTTCCTGTATGTCCAGCCCCTGGCCCAGGGCCGCGTAACCGGCGGCGGCCACGATGGAGAAGACGGCCACGGCCGCCAGCAACTCCAGCAGGGTTGCGCCTGGACAGCTCCCCGCGCACCGCCCCCGGACGGGGTTCACCGCGCCAGAATTCGGCGCAGGTTCTCGTAGTCTTCCGCCACCTTGGCGTCTTGCTTGCACAACTCGGCAATCCTGCGGCAGGCGTGCAACACCGTGGTGTGGTCGCGCCCGCCGAAAAGATCCCCGATTTCAGGCAGGCTGAGGTTGGTCAACTCTTTCACCAGAGTCATCGCCATTTGCCGGGGACGTACGATGGAGCGGTGCTTTTTCTTGGAGGTCAGGTTCATTACCCGTATGCCAAAATGTTTGGCGACAACCTCCTTGATGTTTTCCGGAGTGATCAGCCGTTCCTGTGCCAGCAACAGGTCGCGCAACGCCCGGCGGCAGGACTCCATCTCTATGGGCCGGCCGGTCAGGTTGGAGTCGGCAATGACCCGGTGCAAGGCGCCCTCTAAGTCGCGCACGTTCGAACTGAACCGGTCGGCGATGAAAGAGGCTGCGTCTTCGGGCAACTCAATGCCCGCATTCTTCGCCTTGGATTTCACGATGGCGACCCTGGTTTCATATTCCGGCGGCTCTATGGAGGCCGCCAGGCCGTTGACGAAACGCGAGATGAGACGGCTTTCAATATTATCAATGTCCTTGGGGTAGCGGTCGCATGTCAACACCACCTGGCTGCCTGCTTCCAACAGGGCGTTGAAAGTATGAAAAAACATTTCCTGCGACTTGCTCTTGCCGGCGAAGAACTGGATATCGTCGATGAGCAACACGTCCAGGGAACGATAGCGCTTGGTGAACGCGTCCACCTTTTTGCCGCCTATTGCGTTGACCATTTCATTCACAAACCGTTCCGAGTGCAGACAGGCGACTTTTGCATCGGGGCGGCGCTCTAAGACGGCATTGCCCACCGCCTGCATGAGGTGGGTTTTGCCCAGCCCAACGCCGCCGTAGATGACCAGGGGATTGTGGAATTCGCCCGGGTGGGCTGCGGCCTGCATGGCCGCGGCCAGGGCCAGCTTGTTGGAATCTCCCGTTACGAACGAGGCAAAACAGAAGTCGCCGTTGAGTCTGCCAACGAGCTTCCCTTTTTTGCCGGGCGCGTTCGCTGTCGGCTCCGGCGTTGCCGTTGCCGCGCCGGCGGCGCCGCTCAGCGTCTTGAGACTGCCCACTTCAAGGCGCAGGCGTTGCTCGGCGCCGTTGGTGAGCAGGCGCCATAACTCCTGTATGCGTTTCAGGTATTTTTTCTTTATCTCGTCAAGGGCGTACCGGTTTGGCACCAGCAACCTCAGGCAATCGCCGCTAATCTCGGCTTGCATCGGGCGCAACAAGGTATTGAAGTCATAAGCAGTTACCTCCTTTTCCAGCTTTTCCAGGCACAGGCGCCAATTCGTTATCCAATCAGTCATCATGCGGATGGTTCTCCCCCGGTGGGTCGTGGAATGGAAATGAAAGCCAAGTGTATACCCCCCGTTTCGGTTTGTGCAACCTGTTTTTTTGCATCGTTGTTTTCTGCGGTAAACCGGCTGTCAGGCCCCCTCGTCGCGGGCCGGCGGCGGCCGTTTTCGCGCCGAAAATCGCCGGTTCCGGCGCGGCGGCGGCAGGCGTCGGGGGGATGCGCCGCCGGCCGCCTGCGCTCGCCGTGAGTGGGCGCCGTCGGGGGTGCGCCGCTTGTCGTGCTGCCTCGCTGTCGGCGGCATCCCGCGCTTGCTGTGAGTGGGCGGCGCCGGGGAGACGCCGCCGGCCGCTTGCGCTCGCCGTGAGCGGGTGCCGCCGGGGAGACGCCGCCGGCCGCCTGCGCCCGCCGTGGGTGGGCGTCGCCGGGAATGCGCTCGCCGTGAGTGGGCGTCGCCGGGGGTGGGCGCCGCCGGGGAGACGCCGCCGGCCGCTTGCGCTCGCCGTGAGCGGGTGCCGCCGGAAAGATGCCGCTGGTCGCAACGCCCCGCCGTCGGCGCGGCGGTGTTGGCGATAGCCGGCGCTCGCCGTGAGTGGGCGGTACCGGGGAGGCGCCGGTTGTCGTACCGCCTCGCTGTCGGCGGCATCCCGCGCCTGCCGTGGGTGAGCGTCGCCGGGAATGCGCCGGTCGTTGTCGCGCCGTGCGCTGCCGTTCCCGGCGCAATCCGGCGCCTCCCGCCAAAACAAGCGCGATAGAGGCGCACCGGGCGCTGAAAATTTTTTTGCAAAAAATCGCATTTTTTCCTTGACATCCCCCCAACTGATTTCCTATATTTGCTTGAGTGGTGGGGAAAAGTGGGCTAAAGTGGGCTAAATACCCGCACCAGCAACGGGGGTTTTTTGCAATGTTTAGAGGACTTAGCGCCGTAAATCTCGACAGTAAAGGTCGGCTTGCCATACCCAGCCGTTTTCGCGAACGGCTTCGCGGGATGGCGGGCGGCTGCCTGGTGCAGACGATCAGTCCGCTGGATCGCCTGCTGTGGCTGTATCCCTTGTCCGAGTGGGAACTGATCGAACCCAGGCTGGTGGGGCTGTCGGATTTTGACATGCAGAGCCGCCGCACCAAGCAGATGATGTTGGGGCATGCGACCGAGTGCCGGCTGGACGCCCACGGCAGGATCCTGGTTCAGCCTGAGTTGCGCGAACACGCCGGGCTGAAAAAGGAGTCCGTCATTCTGGGGTTGGGCAACAAGTTTGAAATCTGGAACCGGCAGGCCTGGAGCGAACAGCGCGAGGACTACCTGGCCGCGGTGGGCGCCGAGGACAGCACGCCTTCTGCGGCCCTGCAGTCCCTGTCGCTGTGAGTGCGCCGCCCCAGGCAACCCGTTGCTGGAAAGTTGACTGAACGCGCACACAGGCCGGTATTTTTGAACGAGGCGCTGGAGGGGCTTAACTTGCGACCGGATGGTTGTTACGTTGATTGTACGTTTGGCCGTGGCGGACACAGCCGGGCGCTTTTGCGCCGGTTGAACGCCGCCGGGCGCCTGCTTGCTTTCGACAAGGACCCGGAAGCCGTGGCGCACGCGCGCCAGGCGCTGGGCGCCGACGAGCGGTTCAGCTGTACGCACGGGTCTTTCAGCGGCCTGGGCGACCTGGTCGAGCGCCGCGGGTTGCGGGGCGCCGTTGACGGCGTGCTGTTTGACTTGGGCGTGTCCTCGCCGCAGCTGGAGGATGCGGCGCGGGGTTTCAGTTTCCGCCGGGACGGCCCGCTGGACATGAGGATGAACCCCGCCGAGGGAGCCGGCGCGGCGGACTGGTTGCGACGCGTCAGCGCGGCGGAGCTGCGCGCCGTGTTGCGTGATTTCGGCGAGGAGCGATACGCCGGGCGCATCGCCCGGGCCGTCACGGCGGCGCGCGCCGCCGGCCCCGTCGCCACGACCCGACAACTGGCCGGGCTGATCGAGGCCGCGGTTCCCGCCGTGGAAAAAAACAAGCACCCCGCCACCCGCGCGTTCCAGGCCATCCGGATGCACGTAAACGATGAGTTGAATGAGCTGGCCGCGGCCCTGGCGCAGGTTCCCCAGGTGTTGCGCCGCGGCGGCCGGCTGGCGGTGATCAGCTTCCATTCCGGCGAGGACCGCATCGTCAAACGCTTCATCAAGGACCAGTCCGGAGCGGACCCCTACCCGGCCTACCTGCCCATCCCCGCCGCCCAGGTGCGCCCGAAAATGCGAGCGGTGGGGCGGGCGCAGCGGCCGACGCGAGAGGAGGTCAACGCCAACCCGAGAAGTCGCAGCGCCGTGTTGCGGGTGGCGGAGAGAACGGCATGGGAGGAGCGAGCGCATGTTTCGGAGTGACCTGACGCGCGCCGCGGCGGCGCCGGCGTCCGGTGCGCCCGGCGGCGCGGCCGGCTATGGCGGCAACGCCGTAAAAACAACGCTGGCCATGCTCTTGTTGGGCGCCGTGCTTTTTTCCGGCGTGCGCGTGGTGCTGGCGCAACACCAGGCGCGCCAGGTGTTCGGCGAGATACAGCGCCTGAAAAACGACCGGGACCGGTTAAATGAAGAGTGGCGCCGCCTGCGGCTGGAGCAGGGCGCCTGGACGGTCGAGGACCGCATCGAGTCCATGGCGACCAACGAGTTGAACATGCAAGCGCCGGCCGCCGCCGCCACCGTTTTTCTGCTGCCGTGAACGGACGCGGCAACAACCCCGACTATGCAGGGCGCCGCTGGTGCTTGCAAGCGCTGTTCGCCGTCGCGGCCGCGGTGATTGCCGGGCGCGCCTGTTACTTGCAGATCCTGAACCGGGACTTTCTCGTCAGCGAGGGCGACGCCCGGGCCGTGCGCACCGTGTCCGTTCCCGCCACCCGGGGCATGATCGTCGACCGCAACAACGAACCCCTGGCCGTCAGCACCTCGGTGGCGTCCGTCTGGGCCGTGCCCCGGCAGGTGCTGAGCCGGGGAGGGGACCTGTCGGAGCTGGCGGAGTTGCTGGGGCTGACGGCAGGGGAGTTGCGCGAGCGTCTGGCCGCCCGCCGCGACCGGGAATTCGTCTATCTGAAAAGACAGGCGCCGCCCGCGGCGGCGCGGCGCGTCCAGGCACTGGGGATAACGGGCATAGCCGTGCGCCGCGAGTACAAGCGATACTACCCGGTCGGTGAAGCGGCGTCCCACCTCATCGGCTTCACCAGCATCGATGAGCAAGGACAGGAGGGCATCGAGCTGGCTTACGACGACTGGCTGCGGGGGGCGCCGGGCGAGAAGCGGGTGTTGCGGGATGTGTACGGCGCTGTCGTCCAGGACATTGAGAACATCAAGCAGCCGCGTCCGGGCAAACCCATCACCCTGGCCATGGACCAGCGCTTGCAGTACCTGGGATACCGGGAGTTGAAAGCGGCCGTGGTGAAGCACGGCGCCGCCGGCGGCATGTTGCTGTTGCTGGACGCCCGCACCGCCGAGGTGCTGGCACTGGCGGTGCAACCGTCGTTCAACCCCAACAATCGCACTAGGCTGAAAAGCCACCAGTACCGCAACCGCGTGGTAACGGACGTGTTTGAACCGGGTTCCACCATCAAGCCGTTTACCATCGCCGCGGCCCTGACGTCCGGCATGTACCAGCCGGAAACGGTCATCGACACCCGCCCCGGGCGCTTGCAAGTCGGTTTTCATCCCATCACCGACCTGCACGATTACGGGGTGTTGAGCCTGGGCGACATCATCAAGAAATCCAGCAACGTCGGCGCGGCGAAGGTGGCGTTGTCCTTAGGACCGGAGCGGCTCTGGCGCCTGCACGGCCGGGTGGGCCTGGGCGCCCCCACCGCCAGCGGCTACCCGGGGGAAACAACGGGCTTGCTGGGCGCCTACACCGACTGGTCCGAGCTGGACCTGGCCACCATTTCTTACGGCTACGGCGTCTCGGTGACCGCCCTGCAACTGGCGCGCGCCTACGCGGTGCTGGCGTCCGGCGGCCTGCTGGCGCCGGTCAGCTTTCAGAAAACCACCGCCCCGCCGCCGGCGCGGCGGGTGATGCCGCGCGCGGCGGCCCTGGAGGTGACCCGCATGATGCAACGGGTGGTGGGGCCGGGCGGCAGCGGCAAGCGGGCCGCCGTTGCCGGTTATCATGTCGCCGGCAAAACGGGCACCGTGCACAAGGCCGCCGCCAGCGGTTACATGCAAGACCGCTACCTTTCCTTGTTCGCCGGGTTTGCGCCCGTCGCCAACCCCGCCCTGGTGCTGGTGGTGGTGATCGACGACCCGGTGGGGCAGTATTTCGGCGGCCAAGTGGCGGCGCCGGTGTTTGCCGCGGTGATGGGCGGCGCCCTGCGCTTGTTGAACGTGCCGCCGGACAATCCGGGCGCCGTCCTGGCGCACCATGCGGGGGTGCGGCCATGACGGCGGCGGTTGCGGCCAAGCGTCCGTCCGGCGTGCCGTTGCAGGAGTTGCTGGCGGGGCTGACCGCCGCGCCCGTGGGCGCTGACGTTGTCGTGACCGGGCTCAGCGCGGACAGCCGCCGCGTCAAGAAAAACGACCTGTTTCTCGCCTGCCGGGGCGCCCAGGTCCGGGGCGCACAGTTCATTCGGGAGGCCCTGGACGCCGGCGCCGCGGCAGTGGCTGTGGACGAAGCGCCGCCCGCACCCCCCGCCGGGCAACGGCGCCCCGCTGTTTTCCAGGTGCCGGGACTGCGGGAGAAGCTGGGCCTTATCGCCTCCCGTTTTTACGGGGCGCCCTCCCGCCGGTTGCGCATCACCGGCGTCACGGGAACCAACGGGAAGACGTCCATTGCCTACTGGGCCGCCAAGATGTACTCCCGGCTTGCCGGCCGCAGGCCCGGGCTGATCGGCACCCTGGGCTACGGCCGTTATCCGCGACTGCGCCCCGGCCCCAACACCACCCCCGGCCCCATTGTCGTGCAAAGCCTGCTGGCGGATTTCGTTGCCAAGGGCGCGACCGCGGCGTTCATGGAAGTGTCCTCCCACGCCCTGGACCAGGGGCGCGTCAACGGGGTCGACTTCGACGTGGGCGTGTTCACCAACCTGGGTTGGGACCACGCCGACTACCACGCGGACCGGCCGTCCTACTTCGCCGCCAAGCAGAAGCTGTTCCGCGGCGGCGCATTGCGGGCGGCGGTCGTCAACTATGACGATGAGCACGGGCGCAAGCTCTTGGCGGGACTGGACGCCGGCATCGAACCTTGCAGTTACGGCGTCATGCCCGGCGGCCGCGGCGGTGCGCGGCGGAAACATCCCGTCGTGTGCGGCACGGCCACCGCCGCGCCGCGCGGTCACGTCTGCCTGGACGTGCGCAGCCCCTGGGGCGGCGGCCGCGCGCGCACCGCGGTGCTGGGCGCTTTTAACGCCTCCAACTTGTTGGCGGTGCTGACGGTGCTGTGCCTGGCGGGTTTTGCCCTGGACGAAGTCCTGGAGAAGATGCGCGGGCTGGGGCCGGCGCCGGGGCGCATGGAGGAGATACGCTCGCCCGGCGGCCCCCGGGTAATCATCGACTACGCCCATACGCCGGACGCCTTGGAGCAGGCGCTGGCCAGCCTCAAGCCGCCGCGCGGCGGCCGCCTGCTGTGCGTGTTCGGTTGCGGCGGCGAGCGGGACCAAGACAAGCGGGCGCCCATGGGGCGGGCGGCGGAGCGCCTGGCGGACGAGGTGGTGCTGACCGACGACAACCCCAGGGGCGAGGCGTCCGGCGCCATCATCGACGCCGTTCTTGTCGGCATGTCCGACCGCCGCCGCGTCCTGGTGGAGCAGGATCGAGCGGCCGCCATCGCCCTGGCGCTGGGCCGCGCCGGCCCCGGCGACGTGGTGTTGATTGCCGGCAAGGGGCACGAGGATTATCAGGAAATCGCCGGCGAGCGCCGCCCGTTCAACGACAGCCTGCAGGTGCGGCGCTGCCTGGGGGCGACCGCATGATTGCCATGTCCCTTGCAGAAGCCGCCGCCGCCGTCCAGGGGCAATTGGCGGGCGAAGACCGGACGTTCACCGGTTGCAACATCGACAGCCGCGCCGTCAAGCCCGGCGAGCTGTTCATCGCCTTGCAAGGCGCCGCCCGGGACGGCCATGATTTTGTCGACGCCGCCGGCGAGCAAGGCGCCGCCGCCGCCCTGGTGGAGCGGGACGCCGCGTACGGGTTGCCCGTGATTCGGGTGGGCGACGTCCGCAAACAGGCCGGCGCCCTGGCGGGGCATTGGCGCTCGAAATTCGACATCCCCGTCCTTGCCGTGACCGGCAGCAACGGCAAAACCACGGTCAAGGAAATGTTGCGTTCCATCCTGGCGGAGAACGCTTCGGTGTTGTCCACCCAGGGCAACTACAACAACGACATCGGGGCGCCGCTGACGCTGTTCAACCTGGGCCGCGAGCACCGGTTCGCCGTGGTGGAAATGGGCGCCAACCATGCCGGGGAGATCCTCTGGCTCAGCCGCATCGCCCGTCCCACCGTGGGGTTGATCACCTTGTGCGCGCCCGCGCACCTGGAGGGTTTCGGCTCCATCGAAGGCGTTGCCCGGGCCAAGGCCGAGATTTACCAGGGGTTGCTCCCCGGCGGCACGGCCGTCATCAACAGCGACGACCATTATGCGGACCTGTGGCGGGAGTGCGCCCGGGACCATCGCCAACTCACGTTCGGGATGAAAGAGGGGGCCGCCGTGACCGCGGTCAATGTCGTCATGGACTTTGCCCGGGGCGGCGCCGATTTTGAGCTGGCGCATGCCGGCGAGCGCGCGCCGGCAACGTTGCCCTTGCCCGGCCGCCACAACGTAATGAACGCCCTGGCCGCCGCCGCCGCCAGCATCGCCGCAGGCGTTTCCCTGGAGCAGGCAGCCGCCGGCCTGGCGAAAATGCGCCCGGTCAAGGGGCGCATGCAACCGCGCCGCGGCCTGCACGGCATGCGCATCCTGGACGACGCCTACAATGCGAACCCCGTCTCCTTGCAAGCGGCCCTGGAGGCGGCGACCGCGGCGCCGGGCGAGACGTGGCTGGCGCTGGGCGACATGGGCGAGCTGGGGGCGGGCGCCGTCGATTTCCACGAGGAGGCGGGGCGGCGCGCCCGCGACCTGGGCGTTGCGCGCC
The DNA here is from genome assembly GCA_964509455.1 of uncultured Enterobacteriaceae bacterium. GTDB lineage: Bacteria > Pseudomonadota > Gammaproteobacteria > Eutrophobiales > Eutrophobiaceae > JAAXHV01. Next base: position 23,445 of record CAZDXS010000002.1, read on the forward strand.
TGTACGCCCTGGGCGAACTGGCCGCGAGCGCGGTTGAGTCGTTCGGCGCCGGCGGCCGGCATTTCCGTCGCGCCGAAGACCTGGCGGACGCCCTGCGCCGGGAAGCGCGCCCCGGCGTGACCCTGCTGGTCAAGGGCTCCCGGTTCATGGCCATGGAGCGCGTGGCGAACGCCCTGGCGGAGGAGGACGACTGATGCTTTTGTGGCTGGCGGAATATCTTACCCAGTACTACAGCGGGTTCAATGTGTTCCAGTACATTATCACCCGCACCATATTGGGTGCGCTCACGGCGCTGTTTGTGGCCCTGCTGGCGGGTCCCCGGCTGATCGCCGCCCTGGATCGGCGCCAGCTGGGAGAGGAAATTCGGGACGACGGCCCGCAGACGCATCTGGAGAAATCCGGCACGCCCACCATGGGCGGCCTGCTGATCTTGTTTTCCATTGCGTTCAGCGTGCTGTGCTGGGGCGATCTGACCAACCGCTACGTGTGGGTGGTGCTCGCCGTCATCCTGGCTTTCGGCATGCTGGGCTGGGCGGACGACCATCGCAAGGTGGTGCGCAAGAAAACCCAGGGGCTCAGCGGGCGCTGGAAGTACTTCTGGCAGTCCGTGTTCGCCCTGGCCGCGGCCGCGTTCCTGTATTTCAGTGCGCAGCTTCCCGCCGAGACCAGCCTGATCCTGCCGTTCGTCAAGTCGGTGAACTACGAAATGGGGCTGTTGTTCATCGTGTTCAGTTACTTCGTCATCGTCGGCTCCAGCAACGCCGTCAATCTCACCGACGGACTGGACGGGCTGGCCATCATGCCCACCGTGATGGTGGCGGGCGGGCTGGCTGCGTTCGCCTACGCGGCCGGCCACGTGAAGTTTGCCGGGTACCTGGGAGTGCCTTACGTGCCGGGCGCCGGCGAGTTGTGCATCGTCTGCGCCGCCATTACCGGCGCCGGCCTGGGATTCCTCTGGTTCAACACCTATCCCGCCCAGGTGTTCATGGGGGACATCGGCGCCTTGTCCCTGGGCGCCGCCCTGGGAGCCATCGCCATCATCGTGCGCCAGGAGTTCGTGCTGTTCATCATGGGCGGCGTGTTCGTCATGGAGACCTTGTCCGTCATCTTGCAAGTCGCCTCGTTTCGGTTGACCGGCAAGCGGCTGTTCCGCATGGCGCCGTTGCACCACCACTACGAGTTGAAAGGCTGGCCCGAGCCGCGAGTGATCGTGCGGTTCTGGATCATCACCGTGATCCTGGTGCTGATCGGGCTGGCCAGCCTGAAAATCCGCTGATGAACGCCGGCCGCACAGTTCTGGGCGAACAAGACGCACGGCAGGCGCCGCCGCGCTTCGACACGCTGGTGCTGGGGCTGGGCAAGACCGGCATGTCCTGCGTGCGGCACCTGGCGGCACGGGGCGAGCGCCTGGGGGCGGCGGATTCCCGGCAGGCGCCGCCGGAGTTGCCCAGCCTGCAAAGGGAATATCCGCAGATCCCGTTTTTCCCAGGCGAGTTTGACGCGGCGCTGTTGCGGCGGGCGCGGCGCCTGGTCATCAGCCCCGGCGTCCCTCCCGCCCACAAGGCCATTCGCGCCGCGCTGGCGGGCGGCGCCGACCTCAGCGGCGACGTGGAACTCTTCTGTCGCGACCTGGCCGCGCCGTTGCTGGCGGTGACCGGCTCCAACGGCAAGAGCACGGTGGCGAGCCTGCTGGCTGACATGTTGGCGCGCGCCGGGCGACGCGTCGGGCTGGGCGGCAATATTGGCAGACCCGCGCTGGAGCTGTTGCGCGATCCCGCGCCCGACTACTGCGTGCTGGAGCTGTCCAGCTTTCAACTGGAGACCCTGCGCTCCCATCGCCCCGCGGCCGCGGCAGTGCTCAACGTCTCGGCGGACCACCAGGACCGTCATCGGAGCATGGAGGACTATGCGCGAGTCAAGGAAAACATTTACGCCGGCGACGGCGCCATGATCATCAACCTGGACGATGCCGTGGTCGCCGCCATGGCGCGCTCCGACCGGCGCCGCATCACGTTTTCCCTGGCGCGCGACGACGCCGACTTCAGCGTCGTGCCGCACGCCGGCGAGACCTGGCTGGTCAGCGGGCGCGAGCGGTTATTGCCGGCGTCCCGGTTGCACATTCGCGGCGCGCACAACCTCGCCAACGCCCTGGCGGCCCTGGCGTTCGGGCGCGCCGTTGACCTGCCCACGGCGCCCATGCTGGAAGCCCTGTGCGCTTTTGCCGGGTTGCCCCACCGTTGCGAGTGGGTGGCGGAGCGCGGCGGCGTGGCATGGTTCAACGATTCCAAGGCCACCAACGTGGGCGCCGCCCTGGCGGCCCTGCGCGGCCTGGCGCCCGATCCCGCCGGCAACATTCACCTGGTAGCGGGCGGCGCCGGCAAGGGTGCGGACTTCTCACCCCTGTCCGATGCGTTGCGGGGCCGGGTCAAGTCCCTGTTGCTCATGGGCGACAGCGCCCGGCAGATTGCCGCGACGGCGCCGCCGGACGTCGCGCCCGTGTACGTGGACGGGATGGAAGAGGCCGTTGCCGCCGCGGCGCGCCGCGCCGCCCCCGGGGACATCGTGCTGTTGTCTCCCGCCTGCGCCGGCACCGACATGTTCGAGGATTACGCGGCCCGCGGCGAGGCGTTCAAGCGTTGCGTGGCCGCGGCCTTGGAGGGCGGCGCCCCATGACGCGCCCCATGACGCGCAAGACGCACGCGGTCAGTAGCGGCGATACGGCGGCGGGCGCCCGGCATCGCTACGATCCCCGGTTGCCGGCCCTGTCCCTGGCCCGGTTGGCGGCGGGGCTGAGCATGGCGGCGGCCTCCGTCACCCTGGCGGCGCGGCGGGCGGCCCCCGGGGACATCGTCCTGTTGTCCCCCGCCTGCGCCGGCGCCGACATGTTCGAGGATTACGCGGCCCGCGGCGAGGCGTTCAAGCGTTGCGCAGCCGCGACCCTGGAGGACGGCGCCCCATGACGCGCCCCATGACGTGCAAGACGCACGCGGTCAGTAGCGGCGACACGGCGGCGGGCGCCCGGCGTCGCTACGATCCCCGGTTGCCGGCCCTGTCCCTGGCCCGGTTGACGGCGGGGCTGAGTATGGCGGCGGCGGCCTCCGTCACCCTGGCGGCGCACCGCGCCGCCCCCGGGAACATCGTGCTGTTGTCTCCCGCCTGCGCCGGCGCCGACATGTTCGCGGATTACGCGGCCCGCGGCGAGGCGTTCAAGCGTTGCGCGGCCGCGGTCCTGGAGGACAGCGCCCCATGACGCGCCCCATGACGCGCAAGATGCACGCGGTCAGGATCGGCGATACGGCGTCGGGCGCCTGGCATCGCTACGATCCCCGGTTGCTGGGCCTGTCCCTGGCCCTGTTGACGGCGGGGCTGATCATGGTGGCGTCGGCGTCCGTCACCCTGGCGGAGCGCCTGCACGCCGCCCCCCTGTATTATTTTCAGCGGCAGTTGGCGGCCGTCCTGCTGGGGCTGTCGCTGGGGTACGCCATTCTCAGAATCCCCTTGTCCTGGTGGGAAAAATACAGCACTTTCATGCTGTTCCTCGCCATTGCCCTGCTGACGCTGGTGCTGTTTCCGGGGCTGGGGCGGGAAGTCAACGGCAGCCGGCGCTGGATTAGCCTAGGTCCCGTGAACCTGCAATGCTCGGAGCCCGCCAAGGTGTTCATCATCGCCTACCTGGCCGCCTACATGGCGCGGCGCGAGCAACGGTTGCGCTCGACGTTCATCGAGTTTCTGCGCCCCCTGGCGGTGGCAACGTTGCTGGCTTTCCTGTTGCTGAGCGAGCCGGACTACGGCTCCACCGTTATCATCTTCCTGGTGGCGCTGGGCATGTTGTTCATGGCGGGCGTGCCGTGGAGCCGGTTCCTGGTGGGCGCACCGCTGGTGGTCGCCGGGCTGGCGGCGCTGGCGGCATTGCCGTCGTACCGCTTGGCGCGCTTGCAGGCTTTCATTGACCCGTGGCAGGACCCGTTTGATTCGGGCTACCAGCTGATCCAGTCGCTGATCGCCTTTGGCCGCGGCGAGTGGCTGGGCGTGGGCCTGGGCGGCAGCGTGCAGAAACTGTTTTACCTGACCCAGGCTCACACCGACTTCATTTTCGCCATTGCCGCCGAGGAGCTGGGGCTGGCGTTCATCCTGCCGTTGATCCTGGCGTTCTTCTTGCTGTCGCACCGCGCGTTCGCCATCGGCCGCGAGGCCTGCCGCTCCGGCAAGCGTTTTGCCGCGTACCTGGCGTACGGCGCGGGCCTGGTGCTGGGCATACAGGCGTTCGTACACATGGGCGTCAACGTGGGTCTGTTGCCCACCAAGGGGTTGACCCTGCCCCTGTTCAGCTACGGCGTCAACAGTATCCTCACCAGTTGCGTACTGGTCGCGTTGTTGTTGCGGATTGACTTCGAGAACCGCTACTACGCCGGCATGAACGCGGCAGCGCCGCCGCCCGCCCGTGCCGCTGATTCCCCGCCGGCGTTGCGCCAGATGGAGTTGCCGTGGCGCCCCGCGGAGCTGGGGCAGGGATGAGTCGGCCCATCCTGATCATGGCGGGCGGCACCGGCGGCCACGTGTACCCGGCCCTGGCGGCGGCGTCCTACCTGCGCGAGCGCGGCGCCGCCCTGTTGTGGCTGGGGACCCGCCGCGGCATAGAGACCCGGGTCGTGCCTGAAAGCGGCATCGAGTTGCTGACCATTCGCAGCAGCGCCCTGCGCGGCAAGGGGCTGTTGCGCACGGTCCTGGCCGCCCTGGAACTGCCGGTCGCGGTGGCCCAGGCCTTGCTCATCTGCCTGCGGCGGCGGCCGGTGCTGGCCCTGGGCATGGGCGGTTTTGCCGCCGCCCCCGGCGGCATTGCCGCATGGTTGTTGCGCATCCCCCTGCTGATCCACGAGCAAAACAGCATCGCCGGCGCCGCCAACAAGGCGCTGTCCCGTTTTGCCGCGACCGTCATGCAAGGGTTTCCGGGGGCGTTTCGGGACGGCCCCAGGGTCGTCACCACGGGCAATCCGGTGCGCCGGGAAATCCTGAACCTGCCCGACCCGGCTGCGCGGCGCCCGGGCGCCGTCCCGGGGCAGGTGAACGTGCTGGTGTTGGGCGGCAGCCAGGGGGCGCACCGCTTGAACCAGGCAGCGCCGGCGGGACTGGCGCGGTTGCAACAAAAACTGCAGGTGAACGTGCGCCACCAGTGCGGCCGCCGGGACCACGACGAGACGCGCCGCCGCTACGACCGGCTGGGACTGGCGGCGGCCCGGGTGGAGCCTTTTATCACCGACATGGCGGCGGCCTACGGCTGGGCGGACGTGGCGGTCTGCCGCGCCGGCGCCCTCACCATTGCGGAGTTGTGCGCCGCCGGCCTGGCCGCCGTGCTGGTGCCGTTTCCCCACGCGGTGGATGATCACCAGGCGGCAAACGCTCGCTACCTGGCGGATGCGGGCGCCGCGTGGGTGTTGCCCGAGGCGGAGCTCACCGGGGAGAAGCTGGCGGAGTTGCTGCGGCGCTTGTGCGCCGCCCCTGGAACGCTGGCGGCCGCCGCGGCCCGGGCCCGGCAGCGCGCGTTCCCCGACGCCGCGGCCGCGGTGGGGCGCCTGTGCCTGGAGCATGCCCATGCCTGAGCAACACAACATGCGCCGCGTGCGCCGCATCCATTTCGTGGGCATAGGCGGGGCCGGCATGAGCGGCATCGCCGAGGTGTTGCACAACCTGGGGTACGCGGTGTCCGGCACCGACATGCACCGCAGCGCCGCCACTGGGCGGTTGCAGGAACTGGGCGTAACAGTGCAGTTCAAGCACCAGGCAAAACACGTCAACGGCAGCGACGTGGTGGTCTATTCCAGCGCCGTTGCCGCCGACAATCCGGAGCTGCGAGCGGCGCGCAAGGCGCGCATTCCCATCATTCCGCGCGCCCAGATGCTGTCCGAGTTGATGCGCTTTCGGGAAGGCATCGCGGTGGCGGGCGTTCACGGCAAGACCACCACCACCAGCCTGGCGGCCGCCCTGCTGGCGGAGGGCCGGCTGGATCCAACGTACGTCATCGGCGGCCGTCTGAACAGCAGCAGCGCCCACGCGCGGCTGGGCAAGGGCAAGTACCTGGTGGCGGAAGCGGACGAGAGCGACGCCTCGTTCTTGCACTTGCAACCGGTGTACGCGGTGCTGACCAACGTGGACGCCGACCACCTGGAGAACTACGGCGGCAGCTACGCCGCCTTGCAAGACAACTTCGTCGACTTCCTGCATTGCCTGCCGTTTTACGGGCTGGCGATTCTCTGCGCCGACGACCCGGGCGTGCGCCGCCTCATGGACCGCATTACCCGCCCGTACGTGACGTACGGCATCGATGCGGACGCGGATTACCGCGCCGCCGCCCTCGAGTTCGCCGGCGCCGACTCCCGTTTTCGGGTGACGCGCCGCGCCCAGGGCGATCAACTGGACCTGGCGGTGAGCCTGCCGGGGCGCCATAACGTCCTCAACGCCCTGGCGGCGGTGGCGCTGGCGAGCGAGCTGGGGGTTCCCGCCCGCGCCCTGGCGTCCGGCCTGGCCGGCTTTGAAGGCATAGACCGCCGCAGCTCGGTACTGGGCGACATTCGCCTGGGCGACAAGACCCTGTTGTTGGTGGACGACTACGCTCATCATCCCAGCGAAATAGCCGCCGCCGTTGACGCGGTGGCGTCCGGCTGGCCCGGGCGGCGCATCCTGGTGGTGTTCCAGCCGCATCGGTTCACCCGCACCCGCGACCTGTTCGATGAGTTCTGCCGCGTGCTGGCGGCGGCGGACGCCCTGGTGTTGTTGCCCGTCTATCCCGCCGGCGAGCGCCCCTTGGCCGGGGCGGACAGCCGCACCCTGGCGCGCTCGATTCGCGTGCGCGGGCAGGTGGAGCCCATCCTGGTGGACGACAAAGAGGAGGCGCCGGCGGTGTTGGAGCGCATCTCGGAAGACGGAGACGTGTTGCTGTTGTTAGGCGCCGGCGACATCGGCGCCCTGGCCCCCCGGTTGCTGGATGAACATCGTGCGGAGGAGCGTTGAGATGTCCCTGGCATGTTGTGCAACGACCGCCGGCCCGACCCTGGGCGCCGTCGGCGCCGCGCACCCGCCCCTGCGCGGCCGCTTGGAGACGAACGTTCCCATGAGCCGGCACACTTCCTGGCGCGTCGGCGGCCCGGCGGACCGTTTCTATGCGCCCGCCGATGAAGACGACCTGGCGGCATTCCTGGCGACCCTGCCGGCCGCGGAGCCGGTCGTCGTCATCGGCATGGGCAGCAACCTGCTGGTGCGCGACGGCGGCATTCGCGGCACGGTGATCTGCATGACCGGAATGAAAGAACTCCTGGCGCCGGCGGCGGGTCACAAGATGCTGGCGGGCGCCGGCGTGAGTTGCGCGAAAGCGGCGCGGTTCAGTGCCCGGTCCGGATTGCGCGGCGCCGAATTCCTGGCGGGCATTCCCGGCTCCGTCGGGGGCGCCCTGGCCATGAACGCCGGCGCCGCCGGCGGGGAGACCTGGGGCATCGTGGAGCAGGCGGAGACCCTGGACCGCCGCGGCCGCCGCCGCCGCTGCGCCGCCGCCGCGGTGACCGCCGGCTATCGCCGGGTTGACTTGCCGGCGGACGAGTGGTTCCTGCGCGCCGTCTTCCAGCTGGCGCCGGACCCGAGCGGGCGCGCCGCGGCGCGCATCCGCGAGTTGCTGGCGGCCCGGGCGAAGACGCAGCCGCTGGGGCGTCACAGTTGCGGCTCCGTGTTTAAAAACCCCCCGGAGGACTTTGCCGGCCGCCTGGTGGAGGTCTGCGGCCTGAAGGGCGCGTCCGCAGGCAAGGCTCGCGTATCGGAAAAGCATGCCAACTTCATCATCAACGACGGCGGCGCCCGCGCCGCGGACATCGAATCCCTGGTGTTGCGGGTGCAGGCCGTGGTCGAGAAAAACACCGGCGTCCGGCTGGAGCCGGAAGTGCGCATCGTCGGCGAGCCGCAAGGCGGCGGCCGGGGGGACGACAATGGTTAAGCCCATGGCGAACCCGTCTCCCGAGCGCTACGGCAAGGTCGCCGTGTTGCGGGGCGGCCATTCCTCCGAGCGGGAAATTTCCCTGCTGTCCGGCGCGGCGGCGAGGACGGCGATGATTAAACCCATGGCGAACCCGTCTCCCGAGCGCTACGGCAAAGCGGCCGTGTTGCGGGGCGGCCACTCTTCTGAGCGGGAAATCTCCCTGCTGTCCGGCGCGGCGGTAGCCGCCGCCCTGCGCCGCCGCGGCGTCGACGCCAGCGAGGCGGACGTGGACGAAGCCGGGCTGGGGCGCCTGTTGGGCGGCGAGTTCGACCGGGCGTTCATCGCCCTGCACGGCCGCGGCGGCGAGGACGGCGTCATCCAGGGCTTCCTGGAGACCCTGTGCATTCCCTACACCGGCAGCGGCGTTGCCGGCTCCGCCCTGGCCATGGACAAGGTCCGGTGCAAGCAGCTGTGGCAAAGCCAGGGGTTGCCCACCCCGCGCTTTCGCTTGTTGCGCGCCGCGGCCGACCTGGAGGGGGCGCCCTGGGAGCTGGGCTTGCCGCTGATGGTGAAGCCCTCGCGGGAGGGCTCCAGTTACGGCGCCGCCAAGGTGGAGACGACGGCGGCTCTGGAAGCGGCCTGGCGCAACGCCGCGAAATACGACGAGGATGTGATATGCGAAGAGTGGTTGAGCGGCGGCGATTACACCGTGTCCCTGCTGGACGGGGAGGCCTTGCCCGCCATCAAGATCGAGACGGTGCGCGAGTTCTACGACTACCAGGCGAAGTACCTGGACGACGACACCCGCTACTTGTGTCCTTGCGGCTTGCCCGAGGCGCGGGAGCGGGAACTGGCGGACCTTGCCCGCCGTGCTTTTGCGGCGGCGGGCGGCAGCGGCTGGGGGCGCGTTGACGTGCTGGCGGACGCGGCCGGCCGCCTCGGCGCCATCGACGTCAACACGGTGCCCGGGATGACCAGCCACAGCCTGGTACCGCAGGCGGCGCAGGCGGCGGGAATTGATTTTGACGAACTGGCGTTGCGCATCCTGGAGACCAGCATGGCGCGGCGCCGGCCGGCGGCGGCATGAGCGGGGCGGCGGCAAGCGCTTCCCGCCGCCGGTCGGCGCCCACGGCGCTGCGGCGGTTGTGGACGGCGACCCTGGCGGCGGTGTTGCTGTTGCCGGGGGCCCTGTTGTTGCCGGCAGCGACCCTGTGGCGACAACCGGCGGCTGTTTTCGGCCCCGAGTTTCTGCCCGTCAAGCGGGTGCAGGTGACGGGTAATTTCCTGCACCTGTCCCCCGCCGAGCTGGAAGAGCGGGCGGCCCGCGCCGTGCGCGGCGGTTTTTTCACGGTGAGCGTGGCGGACGTCGCCCGGGCGCTGTTGCGCGATGCGTGGATTGCCGACGTGGTCGTCAAGCGGGCGTGGCCCGACGGCCTGGTAATTCACATCACGGAGCATGAGCCCGTGGCTGCGTGGGGGGAGCGCTCCCTGCTCAGCGCCGGCCGAGAAATTTTTTCTCCGCCGCCGTCCTCGCGGCCGGCGGGACTGCCGCGGTTGACCGGCCCAGAGGGCAGCCACCAGGCGGTGTGGGAGCAGTACCAGCTGCTGCGCTCGGAGTTGGCGCCGCGCGGCTTGGCCGTGGCGCGGCTGGCGCTGACCGAAAGAAAGGCCTGGCGCTTCCAGTTAGAGGACGGGCCGGTAGTGATGTTGGGGCGCAAGAGCACGGCATTGCGCTTGCAACGATTTTTTCGGCTGGCGCTGCCGCGCCATGCCGAGCAACTGGCGCGCGCCGTATCCATTGACATGAGATACACCAACGGCTTCGCCATCAAGTGGGCGGCAACGCCGCAGGAGACAACATGACAAACCTCATTGTTGGGCTGGATATTGGCACCGCCAAGGTAGTGGCCATTGTCGGGGAGATCTCCGAGGGCGGGGCGCTAGAGATCGTCGGCATGGGCACCTGCCGTTCCCGCGGGCTGAAAAGAGGCGTGGTGGCGAACATAGAGTCCACCACCCAGGCCATTCGCCACGCGGTGCAAGAGGCCGAGCTGATGGCCGGCTGCAACATACACGCCGTGTATGCGGGCATCGCCGGCAGCCATATTCGCGGCGAAAATTCCTCCGGCATGGTCGCCGTACGCGACAACGAGGTGACCGCCGGCGACATTGAGCGGGTCATCGATGCGGCCCGCGCCGTGCCGGGGACGGATGAACATAAAATACTGCACATCCTGCCCCAGGCCTTCACCGTCGACGGCCAGGAAGACATCAAGGACCCCATCGCCATGTCCGGCGTGCGCTTGGAGACGAAAGTACACATTGTCACCGGCTCGGTCAGCGCCGCGCAGAACATCATCAAGTGCGTGCGCCGTTGCGGCCTGGAAGTGGACGACATCGTCTTGGAGCAACTGGCGTCCGGCTACTCGGTATTGACGGAAGATGAAAAAGACCTGGGCGTGTGCCTGGTGGACATAGGCGGCGGCACCACCGACATCGCCGTGTTCACCAACGGCTCCCTCAGCCATACCGCGGTCATCCCCATCGCCGGCGACCAGGTCACCAACGACATCGCCGTCGCCCTGCGCACGCCCAAGCAGAGCGCCGAGGACATCAAGGTGAAATACGCCTGTGCACTGACGCAACTGGCCGGTTCCGATGAAGAACTGGAAGTCCCCAGCGTCGGCGACCGCGACCCGCGGCGCCTGTCCCGACAGACCCTGGCGGAGGTGGTGGAACCGCGCTACGAAGAGCTGTTCACCTTGGTGCAAGCGGAGTTGCGGCACAGCGGTTATGAAAGCCGGGTGGAGCCGGGCGGCATCGTGTTGACGGGCGGCAGCTCGAAAATGGAAGGCGTTGTCGACCTGGCGGAAGAGGTGTTTCACATGCCGGTGCGGGTGGGGAAGCCGCAGTTCGTCTCCGGCCTGGTGGACATCGTCAATGATCCAATCTACTCCACCGGCGTCGGCCTGTTGCTGTACGGCCGCCGCCAGTTGCGGGACGGCGCGTCCCCCCGGCGCCTGGACGCAGGCGTGCGCGGGGTCTGGCGGCGCATGAAAAGCTGGTTTCAAGGCAATTTTTAGTCATTCGTTTCATATTTTAATCAACCGGAGGCAACTCTCATGTTCGAACTTGTTAATGCGGACAGTCAAACGGCTGTCATCAAGGTCATCGGGGTGGGCGGCGGCGGCGGCAACGCCGTCAAGCACATGCTGGGGGCCAACGTCGACGGGGTCGAGTTTATCTGTGCCAACACGGATATACAGGCCCTTGGCAATTCCACGGCCTACACCGCCTTGCAACTGGGCGACGGCATCACCAAGGGCCGCGGCGCCGGCGCCGACCCCGAGGTGGGGCGGCGCTCGGCGCTGGAGGACCGGGATAAAATCACGGACGTGTTGCACGGGGCGGACATGGTGTTCATCACCGCGGGAATGGGGGGCGGCACCGGCACCGGCGCCGCGCCCGTGGTCGCGCAGGTGGCGAAAGACATGGGCATCCTGACCGTGGCCGTTGTCACCACGCCGTTCCTTTTTGAAGGCAAGAAACGGGCGCGGGTGGCCGCGGAAGGCGCCAGGGAGTTGTGCCAGTACGTGGATTCGCTGATCACCATCCCCAACGCCAAGCTGAGCAGCGTACTGGGCGGGGACGTGACCCGGGAATCCGCCTTCGCCGCCGTTGACGACGTGTTGTTGGGGGCGGTGCAGGGCATTGCCAACCTGGTCACGCAGCCGGGGCTCATCAACGTGGACTTTGCCGACGTAAAATCCGTCATGGGAGAAACGGGCATGGCCCTGATGGGGTTTGGCAAGGCCCAGGGCGAGGACCGGGCCCGGGTTGCGGCGGAAGCCGCCGTATCCAATCCCCTGCTGGAAGACGTGGGACTGGAAGGCGCCCGGGGCCTGCTGGTCAACATCACCGCCGGCCGCGACCTGAGCATGAAGGAGTTCGAGGAGGTGGGCGCCATCGTCACCGAGCCCATCTCCGAGGAGGCAACCGTGATTGCCGGCACCGTGGTGGACGCCGACCTGGGCGGCGAGGTGTGGGTCACCATTGTCGCTACCGGGCTTGGCGGCAAGGAAGAGCCGCCCCGTCCGCCCGGAACCCTGGCGGGACCCGCCTCCAACCAGGATTACGCCAACCTGGACCGCCCCACGGTGCTTCGCCATCAGCAGGAGGGGAACGGCCGCCGCACGGCTGCCGGGGACGATGTGGATTATGACTATCCCGCGTTCCTGCGGCGCCAGGCCGATTGAGCGGCGCGGGCGGTCGCATACGCAGGCGGGAAAAGGCATGCCGTGAGCGCGTGAATACTCATCGCGTCGTTTCCTGCCGCTCCCGCGCCCGGCGCGGCGGCCGGTTGCCGCTTGTCGGCGGCGTCCTGCGGGCCTAAGCGCATGCCGGCAACGCACCCTGAAAAACGCGGTGCGCGGCGGCGACCCGCATCCGCCGGCCGACTTCCGGCTTGTCCTTTTGCGCGAGAGCGTGCAACATATCGAGGTTGCCCGGTGCCGGGGATTTTGCCCAAGCCAAGCCGGTCAACGAGCGCGTCCCGGCGCAGGAATTCTGCGCGAGAATGTGCAAACGCGCGATTGAACGAAAACGGCGCATGGGCAATACGCCGACTATGCAACAGAGTTGCGCCAACTACAACACAAGGCAAATCCATTATGGCTAAAGCAACTAGGGCTTCATCCGCATCGCGGTCGTACCGGCTGGGGGAGTTGTTTTGCGGCGCCGGGGGGATGGCGTTGGGCGCCCATCTGGCGGAGACGAAAAACAGCCGGTTTTCCCTGGCGTGGGCCAACGACATCGATGAAGACGCCTGCAAAACGTTCCGCCGCAACCTGTCCATAGACGAAGACGCCGTCATCTGCGGGGACGTCTCCCGGGTCAACTTCGATGATTTACCGGACATTGACGGACTTGCTTTCGGCTTCCCCTGCAACGACTTTAGCGTCGTCGGCGACCGCAACGGGATAACGGGACGCTACGGCGAGATGTACCGGTGGGGGATACGCGGTCTGGAAACCAAAAAGCCGCTGTTTTTTGTCGCAGAGAATGTGAGCGGAATGGCGTCCAGCGGCAACGCCCTTGAAGTCATACAGCGCGAGATGACCCAGGCGGGTTATGACATTTTTCCCAAGTTGTACCGGTTCGAGGAATACGGAGTGCCCCAGGCCAGGCGCCGCATTATCATCGTCGGGTTCAGGAAAGACCTGGGCGTCGCGAATTTTCAGCATCCCGCCCCCACCACGAGAGACAACCCGGTGTCCTGCCGCGAGGCATTGAAGGGGCTTGCCGCAAACTCTCCGAACAACGAGCGCACCAATCAATCCCCCACCGTGGTTGAAAGACTGAAGCACATAAAACCCGGAGAAAATGCGTTCACGGCGACCTTGCCGAAGCGCTTGCGGCTGGCGATGAACAGCGGGGCCACCATCAGCCAGGTGTATCGGCGACTGGAGCCGGACAAGCCGGCTTACACGGTAACGGGCTCCGGCGGGGGCGGGACCCATGTCTATCATTGGAGCGAACCGCGCGCCTTGACCAACCGCGAGCGCGCCCGGTTGCAATCTTTCCCCGACAGTTTCGTGTTTCTCGGCGGCAAGGAATCGGTGCGAAAACAAATAGGCATGGCGGTGCCGCCCGCAGGCGCCCGTTGCGTATTCCAGGCCGTCCTTGAAACCCTGAACTCGCGCCCGTGCTGAGCTAAGGACCTGTTTCGCAAGGTGTTGCTGGAACCGGCCGCCGGGGGTGGCAAGCGGTTGCTGGTCGTAAGCGGTTACGCCACCGCGGCCATGGCGGACCGTCACATGGAGGAACTCGCCAGTCTAAAATTTCCGGTGGACATCGAACTGATCATCGGCATGCCTTGCAAGGACGGCATTCAGGAAGCGCAACATCTTGCCCTGCGCCGCTTGGCCGCTGAAAACCCCTGGGGGATGGCGTTCCATTGCCGCTACATTACGGAAGGAGCGCCTGTCCATGCTAAAACCTACTGCTGAATGAAAGGCAAGACACCGTTGATGGCGTTTACCGGCTCGGCAAACTACACGTTGACCGCTTTTGGACGCTCGCAGATTGAAACCATTACAGCAACGGATGCACGCGCCGTCGCAAAGTTCCATGCGGAAATGTTTTGCCGTTCCGAAGATTGCACGGAAGCAGGCGTCCAGGACAAAATCCAACTGACCGGGGCGGGACGGGTTGCCCCGCCCCGCACGGGATCGGTTACGCTTTCCCTTTTGACAAAAAAGGGAAAAACGCCGGGCAAATCCGGCATCAACTGGGGGCAACGCCCTGGCAGGGACCGCAACCAGGCCTACGTCCACATTCCGACAAAAACAGGGCGGTCGGGGTTTTTCCCTGATCGCTACGAGCCGTTCACCGTGCTCACTGACGATGGGCACAGTTTTATCATGGTCCGGGCGCAGGACGAAGGCAAAGGGTTGCATACCACCCACAACAACGCCCTGCTGGGCGAATACTTGAGAAAGCGAATGAGTCTGGAGTCAGGCCAATATGTAACGCGAGCGCATCTTGAGGAGTATGGACGCACGGACGTGACGTTCACGAAGATAGACGATGAAACCTACCTGATGGACTTCCGTCCCGGCAATGCCGCGGGCGCCGGTGAGGACGGTGAATTTCGTCAGGAATAACCCGGGTCTGCCGGAGAAATATCTCCCGGGCCGCGAAATGCCGCTCGCCGCGGGCCCTGGGGGCGGCGGCCCCCGCGGCGGCAAGCGGTTGCTCGCCGTGGCGTTGCAAAGTTGTGGCGCAAAAGAACCAGCCGGGTCCCGGGGTTGAAGTCCCCGCCCCAGGCGTTGTCCGCCAACCGCCTTGCGTTGTGAACCAGCGCCGGTTATATACATGGGCGGAAAAAAGGCATACTATGGGCGCATGAATCATCATCGCGCCATTTCCTGCCGGCCTCGCGTCCGGCACGGCGGCCCGTTGCTTCCTGTCGGCGGCCGGGCCGGTAGCCCGTTGTTGCTTGCCGGTGTTCGGTGCGGCGGCCCGGCGCCTGCCGGGTTGCCGGCGCGGCCGGGTTCTCATGAGCACAGCCCCGTTGCCCGCCGGGTTGCCGGCGCGAGCGGGCGCACCCCTGGCGTCCCATGCGTTTAGGCGCCGTCAAGCAGCGCACCCTGAAAAACGTCGTGCGGGCGCGCGGCGTCGGCCTGCACACGGGCAAGGAGTCCTGCATCTCCCTCTGCCCAGCGCCGCCGGACACGGGCATCGTGTTTCGCCGGGTCGACCATGACCCGCCCGTGGTCATCGCCGCGCACATGGACAACGTTGACGGCACCCATCTTTCCACTGCGCTGGCGAGCGCCGGCGCCCGCGTCGCCACGGTGGAGCACTTGCTGTCCGCCCTGGCGGGGTTTGGCATCGACAACGCCGTCATTGACGTGAACGCCGACGAGGTGCCGATCATGGACGGCAGCGCCGGCCCGTTCGTGTTTCTCCTGCAGTCCGCCGGGGTCGAGGAGCAGGACGAGGAGAAGCGCTTTATCAAAATAACCCGGTCCCTGCGGATTGAAGACGGCGACAAGTGGGCGTCGTTGGAGCCGTATGACGGGTTCAAGGTGGCTTGCACCATCCGCTTCGACCATCCCGCCCTGCAAGACGAGCATTGCAGCTCGGAAATCAACTTCTCCACCACGTCGTTCATCAAGGAGATCTGCCGGGCGCGCACGTTCGGCTTTATGAAAGACGTGGATTTTCTGCGAGGAAAGAACCTCATCCTGGGCGGCAGCCTGGACAACGCCATCGTCATTGACGGCGACAAGGTGGTCAACGAGGACGGGTTGCGCTACCGGGACGAGTGCGTCAAGCACAAGATCCTGGACGCCATTGGCGACCTGTACTTGCTGGGACACAGCATCATCGGCTCCTACCAGGGGTATAAATCCGGGCATGAACTGAACAACCGGCTGTTGCGTAAGCTAATCCAGTCCCGGGACGCCTGGGAGTTGACCCGCCTCGGACCCGAGCGCGCGCCGGCGCCGTTGCCGGAGTACCTGCAGTCGCCGGCGCCTGCGGAGACCTGAGGCGGCGCCCAGAGCTTGCCCGGCGCGGGCGGCAACGGAAATCTGAGGCGGCGCCCAGGGCTTGCCCGGCGCGGGCGGCAACGGAAACCTGAGGCGGCGCCCAGGGCTTGCCCGGCGCAGTCGACGGCGGTCGACAACGGCAGAACCTGCCCCGGCGGCGGTATTCAGAGCGTCCGGCGCAGGGGGCGGCGGATACGCAAGGCCCGCCGGTGTTCAGGATTGCCCGGCGCGGCCGGCAACGGCCGGCGGCGGCGCCGTTTTTATGCGAATTGACTGAACCTCCGCCTGGCATTCCCTGGCGGCGGCGAGCATTTCAGGCAACCGCAGGCGCAGTTTTGTCGCCCAAGCGGCGGACGAGCAGTGCAAAACAAGGATTTTACGGCTATAATCGGCGACAACAAAGTGCTCGTTGTCGGGGACGCCAAGCCGCGCACCCAGTGTGCATTGCAATGCGTGGAGGCGCCCCAGACGCTCGAGAGCGCTCGCAATGGTGTTGGATGAAGCGACAAAATGTGAGAGACTACGGGGCGCCGAGGCGTTGCGGGCGGTCATTGTCTGTGATGCCGGGGTTTCGATGCCGGGCGTTTCCGCCGCCGGTCTTTCGATGCTGGTAATCTGCGAAGCAAGGTAACTGACATTATGAACATCATAATCCTTCCGAGTGGAAGAAAAAAGAGCCGGGGGCTGTGTTTCAGCCTCCTGCCCGGCGTCGTGGCCGCGACTTTCGTCCTGGCGACGGTGGTCGGCACAACGTTCATCGCCGTGCAACAGTACCAGCGCCTGGTGGATGGAGAACTGCAAGAGCTCAGGTCCGTGAAAGCGGATGCGGAGGCCTCCCTGGAAGTGATGGCGGGGCGCTTAGGGCTGTTGCAAAGCCACGTGTTGCGGCTGGACGCCTTGGGCGCGCGGCTGGCCGGCATGATGGAGGCCGACGGCGTTGCGGAGTTCGATTTTGAAAACCCGCCGGGGGTGGGCGGCCCCGCCGCGGCCGCCGCCCTGCCGCGGCTGTCGGACGAGGCCCTGCTGGCCTCTTTCGCGCGCTTGGAGCGCACCTTGCAAGACCGCGACGACCAGCTGACGGCCATGGAGTCCCTGTTGCTGAACAGGAGCCTGCGGGACCAGACGCAACCCCTGGGACACCCCGCCCGGGGCGGCTGGATCTCCTCGTTGTTCGGGCGCCGTACGGACCCCATTTCCGGCAGAAGAGAGTTTCATCAGGGCATTGACCTGGCCGGCAGGATTGGCCTGCCGGTAACCGCCGTGGCCGCCGGCATTGTGACCTGGTCGGGCCCCAACCAGGGCTACGGCAACATGGTGGAAATCGACCACGGCAATCGCTACCTCACCCGCTACGCCCACAACAGCAAAAACCTGGTATCCATCGGCGACCGGGTGGAGAAAGGCGAGGCCATCGCCCTGATGGGCAACTCCGGGCGCAGCACCGGCCCCCACGTTCATTTTGAAGTCGTCAGGAACGGTGAACACGTTGACCCGCGCCGCTATATCTCTTCGCAGTAGTTCATTTCCACCCGTTTTTCGCGCAGTCCGGCCTTGAAGCGGTCCGCGCTTTCGCGGATTGGCGCACCGGGCAAGAAGCGGCGCCCGGCCGCCCGCGCCCGCCCCGCGCCGTTGAGGATGGGGCAAGCCCCCCTCGGTTAGCCGACATGCTCGCAAAAATCCTTGGCGGCGGAAATGCCCGCGTCCGCGCCCGCCCCGCGCCCGGAGCAATGC
>CAZDXS010000003.1:0-3557 GCA_964509455.1 uncultured Enterobacteriaceae bacterium
CCGTGACCGACGGCAACCAGCAACTGACGGAGCAACAGGCCTTCGATGCCTGGGGCAAGCGCCGCCTGGTGGCGTGGCGCGCCTCGGGCCGGGCGACGTTCCAGGTGCTGACGCGCCACGGCTTCACCGGCCACGAGATGCTGGACTGGCCCTCCCTGGTCCACATGGGCGGGCGCGTCTATGATCCGCAGACGGGGCGCTTCCTGTCCGCCGACCCGCATATTCAACAAGCGGCCAACAGCCAGAGTTACAACCGTTATAGCTACACGCTCAACAATCCGCTAAGCTACACCGACCCGTCGGGATTCTTTTTCAAGAAGCTGTTCAAGGGCATTGGCAAGCTGTTCAAGGGCATCGCCAAGGCCATTGGCTCGCTGATGCGGCTGATAGGGCGCAACCTGCGCGCCATCGCGGCCATCGGGGTGCTGTTCATCCCCGGAGTGAACATCTACGCGGCGGGTTTCGTCTCGGGCATGATAGCCAGCGGCGGTGACCTGAAAGCGGGGCTGGTGAGCGCCATAACGGCGGGGGCGTTCGACTGGGTGGGCGGCATCAAGGACCTGGCGCTGGCGGCAAAAGCGGCGGCGCACGGCGTAATCGGCGGCCTGTCCTCCCTGGCGCTGGGCGGCAGTTTCATCAGCGGCTTCGCCGCCGGCAGCGTGGCGCAGGCGGTGGGCGGCGGCAAGGCCGTGCAAAGCCTGGGCAAAGCGGGCCAAGCCATAACCCGCATCATGGCGGGCGGGCTGGCGGCCGTGGCCGGCGGCGGCAAGTTCGCCAACGGCGCAATCACTGCCGCCGCTGCCTATGCTTTCAATGAGTTAGGGCATCTCACTTTGAAGTTGCGTAGATTTGCCGAAACTAACGGCACGGATCCTAATACTGGAGATGCTATCGGGTCCACTATAGGCGAATTGACAATAGACGGCGTTGACGGCCAGTGGTATGTGCTTGAGCCAAGAGGCCCTGACAGCGCCACTAAGGATTCTGGGCGGAGAATCCCAGCGGGAACGTATGACTTGGCTCCCCATTCTGGCACGGATTACAAGGATGTTTACAAGTTGACTAATGTTGAGGACAGGACAGGCATACTGATTCACAGAGGAAATTTTTATTGGGATACAAAAGGCTGTCTGCTTCCTGGCACTGGTCAAGCAGAGAGGAACGGGCATTTTAGAACTTTTAATAGCGTTAAAGCCAGGGATGAGATTTTCTCAAAAATCAGGGGCGCGAAATCAGCCAAAATTGTTATCACAAATGATTTTTAGGAGGCCGTCATGAAAAACTTTCTGGGTTGCTTGTTGCTGACATTCTGTTGTACCGTTGCTGTCCGGGCGGAGGTTAGCATCACAAGAGCCGCTTCTGATTGGTTCTACGAGAATCATACCTACGCAGCAAAAATTCTCAAGGATGGTCCTAGTGAAGCGTTGCTTCCCGTCATCAACATGCTCGGGTTTATTTGGCAACACCGGGATGGAGCGATGGGTGCCGAGGTTGCCGACTTCATAGCGCGGGCTTTTATCCATCACCCCGCATTGATGTTTGCCTGGTTTGAGGAACACCCGGTGCAATACGAAGACTGGTTGTGGAGATTGCCACACGTTTTGCTAACGGCTTATGCGGATGATGGCAGCGGTAGCGAGGTGGCGAAGCTGAACGAATTGAAGGAAGAACTGCTTGAATCGCTGAAAGATTATGAAGCGGACAGCCAGGCCTCAGATCTTGCTGGGCGGCTGATTTTCAAGCTGAAGGAAACCGGAGTCAGGACAATTGATTAAGTCAAGTCGGTTGCGAGCGGCCCGGCGCAAACGATGTCCGCGTCACTGCCTCAACGCGGGCAGAACGGACAAATGATGCATATTTCCGCCCGGCGGTTTCGAATTATGCCTCCTTACACGCTGACGGCTTCAGCAATCCTTTGCGCCGCCGTGTTTTTTCATCTGGACGCACCTAGCGGGGAAGCATTGGACGGGGAGAATGATGCCGCCGTGGATATGGCGTGGAACCACACGCGAGACGCCAACGGCCAGGTAATCCGTGCGGAACGGGACCATGACGTGGGTGGAGTTTCGGACCGGGTTGGGCGTTTTCTGCCAGTTGCGGATGAAGAAACGATCACTCACGAACAGACGTACGACTACAATCAGGATGGCATTGCAGACCGCATGATCAGAAGCTCATGGAAAGGCAATACCGACCTTTCCCGGGAAGTGTTTGATTACAACGCGGACGGTAGCTTGAGGCGGGCGGACCGGCGACTGTTCAAAGTGGAGGGCAGGATGAATCGCAGAGAAATCGACCGCGACGGGGACGGCACCGTGGAATGGATAGAGGTCAAAATGCTGGACCCCAGCGGTCGCGTGGTTGGGAGGAAAGTGGACCGCAACGGCGACGGCGCCATGGACTGGTCGGTCCGGTACACCCTCGATGGGAACGACAACGTGGTTCGCAGGGCAAGCGACCACGACGGGGACGGCGCGGCAGACCGGATTAAAAGTTACGTGCTGGATGCCGACGGCAGAACGGTGCAAGCGGCAATTGACGAGGACGGGGACGGCGCCCCGGACCGGGTGGGATGCTTTCTTGCCAGCGGTCGGGTGGAGTGGAAAACTCCAAAATCAGTAAAGCAGGGGGCGAACCCGGGGCGTTGCCCCGATTAGCGTGAATAAGCCGCAAATGCCCCGGGGTGGAAAAATGGCGTTCGAGTCAATCCTGGCGAAGCGTTGGTTGCTCGCGGCGCCGTGAGACAACAGAATAGCGGTGCTTGGTGCTACGACAACCCGACTACCACGGCGGCCGGCAAGCGGGTGCAAGCAGCCGGCGGCGACAACACGCGACGGGACTACAACGCGGCGGGGCAGTTGACGCGCTTTACCCTGGGCAACGGGGTGGAGACGCGGCGCAGTTACTCGCAGACCACCGGACTTGTCAGCCGCATCCAGAGTCGCACCACCCTGAGCCCGGTCGGCCGCGACGACGTACAAGACGCGCACTATTCATTCGATTTGCTGGGCAACCTGACCCGGCGCACGCAACAAGTGCGCATGGAGGGCGCGGACGGCGCGGCGCCGACCTGGCGCAATCACGTGGAGACGTTCCGCTACGACCGCCTGAACCGGCTGACCCGCAGCGACTACAACGACGGCAGCGGCGCCACCGCAACCATCGAAACCTACGGCTACGACGCCCTGGGCAACCTCACCAGCAAGGCCGGCGTCGGCGCACAGTCCTACGGCGCGGCAACGGGCGGTTGCGCCGCGGCCGGCGACCACGCCCTGGTGCGCTCGGGCGGGCACTGCATGACGTATGACGCCAACGGCAACCAGGTGCAAGGATACAACCTGAGGCGCAACCGCGCCCGCACCATGACCTGGAACGCGGCCAACCGATTGCGCTCCGTCACCGAGAGTACTGTTACGCTGGCGTTTCGCTACGATGCCGACCGCAACCTGGTGAAGAAAGACGTCATCAATGCGAGCGGTTCGGCGTGGTCCGTCTGGTACGCGGACAAACTGTACGAAAAGCGCTTGTCGGGGACCTCGGCGACCCACATCCATTAC
>CAZDXS010000004.1:0-4346 GCA_964509455.1 uncultured Enterobacteriaceae bacterium
CCCGTCCGCCCCGGTAGTTTTCGTCCCCCAAAGCATCGTTTTCCCCGGCAACCTGTTTTATCCTGTGTCCCATGGCAGAAGATCTGCGTGAGCGATTACGGCGCGTGCGCCGCAATATGGCGGCGGCGGAGCGGGAGTTCGGCCGCGCCGCCGGCGGGGTGAAACTGCTTGCCGTGAGCAAGACCCGAAGCGCTGCCGAGGTGTTGTCCCTGGCGCGCCTGGGGCAACTGGACTTCGGCGAGAACTACCTGCAAGAAGCGGAGGACAAAATCAGGCAACTGCAAGACCACGGCCTCACCTGGCATTTCATCGGCCCGATCCAGTCCAACAAAACCCGCCGCATCGCCCGCTGCTTTCACTGGGTGCATTCCCTGGACCGGGCCCGCATCGCCGCGCGGCTGGACGCGGCGCGCCCGCCCGAGTTGCCCCCGCTGAATGTCTGCATACAGGTCAATGTCGATGCCGCGCCGGGCAAGTCCGGCGTCTCGCCGCAGGAAGCGGCGGCGCTGGCGGAGCAGTTGTCGGCATTGCCCCGGCTGAGGCTGCGCGGATTGATGACCCTGCCCGCGCCCGCCGGGGATTTCGCCGCGCAACGACAACCCTTTATGACACTGCGCCGGTTGCAAGAGCGGCTGGCGGAGCGGGGCTGCCCGCTGGACACGCTGTCCATGGGAACCACCGGCGATATGCGCGCCGCCATAGCGGAAGGCGCCACCATGGTCAGAATCGGCGTCGCCCTGTTCGGCCCCAGGGACGGGCAACCGCCGCACGCTTGAAGTCCCGGCGACCCCGCAAAAACGGGGCGCGCCTTGCATATCATCGGCGCTTTCTCCCGCACTTGCGCCTGGTCGCCGAGCAGGTCGGGCAGTTCGGCGTCCCGGCAGATGGTCTGCCCGCCGC
The DNA here is from genome assembly GCA_964509455.1 of uncultured Enterobacteriaceae bacterium. Taxonomy (GTDB): domain Bacteria; phylum Pseudomonadota; class Gammaproteobacteria; order Eutrophobiales; family Eutrophobiaceae; genus JAAXHV01. The sequence continues at coordinate 901 of CAZDXS010000004.1, forward strand.
GGCGGGCCGGCGCACTGCCCCGAGGTTCCGTCTCGTCCCGGCGTCCGCTTCATTCCAGCTCCTCCATCGGCTCGCAACGAGGGGTCAGGTTATCTGGTTGGGTTGCGGTTGACATTTTGGTTGACAGGGTCTATTAATTCGACTTGACGCAGGCAGAATGTTCTGCCATAATGAGGGTGTTAGGTAGACTTCCGGCGCCTGGCGAGACCGTAAGGCGTGGGGGGTAGTGAAAATGACGACAGGTACTGACATAGAAACCACCGTCCGCAATCCCGTCGATGACGCGAGGGTTGCGGCGCCGATACCGGCCGTGGGCGATGTGACCATTGACGGCCCACCGCAGGTAGCTGAGGTGTTAACGGCAAACACGGCCGCCGTCACAGACCCGGTGAACGGCTTGAGTGCGCCAGGTTACCGCTACCAATGGGAGCGGGCGGACGATGCCGGCGGGATGAACGCGGAGCGGATTGCGGGCGCGGCTCAGGTTGCTTACACGCCGACGGCGGCGGACGAGGGCAAGTTCCTGCGGGTGACGGTCGCGTTCACCGACGATGACGGCTATGCCGAGACGAAGACCAGCGCATGGACGGCGGCGGTAGCAGCATCGCCGGAACAGCAACCGGAAGAGACCAACACGCTGTCCGGCCGCCTGGAAGTGGATGAAGACCGGGACGGTCATATTGACAGGGTTTTCCTTGATACGGACGGCAACGGCGCTTTCGACCGCATTGAAATCTACCAGCGCAACGCCGACAAGGAGATCATCCGCACCGATTTCGATGATGACGCCGACGGTCACACAGACCGCGCCCACTTTGACCCGGACGCAGACGGCGCCGTGGACCGCATCGAGACCTACGTGCGGGCCAATGGCGACATCATCCGCACCCACTTCGACAATGACGCGGACGGCTTTGTGGACCGCACTCTCTTTGACCCGAACGCGGACGGCGTCGCGGACCGGAGCGAGTCCTACCGCCGGCGCACCACTGGCGAAATATTTCGTACCATTATTGATGAGGATGCGGACGGCACGGTGGATCGCGAGCACCTGGACGGAAACACGGACGGCCATATTGACCATACCCGATTCTATAGCACGTCCGGTATCCATGAACGTACCGAGACCTACCGGCGGGACAACGACGGCAACCTGACCCACACCTATTTCGACGACGACAACGACAGCATTGTGGACCGCACCGTCGCCGCCCGTCCCGTTGTTCCTGTCGAGACCCAGGTGCGGGACGCCAACGGCGTTATCATCCGCACCCATTTCGACTATGAGGCGGACGGTCGCATTGACCGCACCCGCTTCGACCTGGATGGGGACGGGACCGCGGACCGGATAAAGACGTATGCGCGGGACGCTGACGGGTTGCTCATGCGGACCGAAGTCGATGACGGCGCCGACGGCGCCGTGGACTGGACCGAAAAATACGTACGGAACGGCGGCGGCGCGATATACTGGATTGGCTTCGAGTATGATTGGCCTGTGGGCCGGCCCATAGATCCTCCGTTCGTGGAACCCCCGGGAGGCGAGGAGAAGTGGGCGGAGCCCGGTAGCGTGAGCCGCGGCGTGCGAAACGCCGACGGGCAGTTAGAACGCATCGATTACGATGTTAACAGGGACGGGGTTATAGATCGGGCCATGTTCTTCACGCAGTATGTCGCCGGCCAGGTGGCGCGAATAGAGTTCGACAGCGACAATGACGGGACCGTGGACGAGGCCGAGAACCACTTTCTGAATGAAGTGGGCGAGCCGGTGCGAATTGATTACGACGATGACAACGACGGCGCCGTGGACTGGGCTTTCTTCTTTCCTGAGTGGAACGTCGCTCCAAGCCGCACCGAGGCCTACACGCGGAATGCCGCCGGGGACGTGGTGCGCACCGATTTCTATTACGACTGGGACGGCCTCCCGAGCGACGGCACGGCGGACCGCGCCGAGTTTGACGACGATGGGGACGGCACGGTGGACCGCACCGAGACCTACGCGAACGTGGCGGCGAGGGGCAATGTGACCATTGACGGCCTGCCGCAGACAGCCGAGGCGTTGACGGCAAACACGGCCGCCGTCACAGACCCGGTAAACGGCTTGAGTGCGCCGGGCTACCGCTACCAGTGGGAGCGGGCGGACGATGCCGGCGGGACGAACGCGGAGCAGATTGCGGGCGCGACCCAGGCAACCTATACGCCGCCGTCGGCGGACGAGGGCAAGTTCCTGCGGGTGACGGTTGCGTTCACCGACGATGACGGCTACGCCGAGACGAAGACCAGCGAATGGACGGCGGTGGCGGTGCCGCCGATGCCGGCCGTGGGCGATGTGACCATTGACGGCTCACTGCAGGCGGCCGAGGTGTTGACGGCAAACACGGCCGCCGTCGCGGACCCGGTGAACGGCCTGAGTGCGCCGGGCTACCGCTACCAGTGGGAGCGGGCGGACGATGCCGCCGGGACGAACGCGGAGCGGATTGCGGGCGCGACCCAGGCCGCCTACACGCTGGCGGCGGCGGACGGGGGCAAGTTCCTTCGGGTGACGGTTGCGTTCACCGACGATGACGGCTACGCCGAGATGAAGACCAGCGCATGGACGGCGGCGGTAGCAGCGTCCAGCCGCATTGCAGTGGATGAAGACCGGGACGGTTATAACGACAGGATTTTCCTTGATATGGACGGCAACGGCACGTTTGACCGTATTGAAATCTACCAGCGCAACGACGACAAGGGGATCATTCGCACCGATTTCGATGATGACGCAGACGGCCGCACAGACCGCGCCCACTTTGACCCGGACGCAGACGGCGCCGTGGACCGCATCGAGACCTACGTGCGCGCCAATGGCGACATCATTCGCACCGATTTCGATGATGACGCGGACGGCTTTGTGGACCGCATCCACTTTGACCCGAACGCGGACGGCGTCGCGGACCGGATTGAGTCCTACAGGCGGCGCGCCACTGGCGAAATATTTCGCACCATTGTCGATGAGGATGCGGACGGCGCGGTGGATCGCGAGCACCTGGACGGGAACACGGACGGCCATATTGATCACACCCGATTCTATGATGAGGCATCCGGTGCCGTTGAGCGCATAGAGACCTACCGGCGGGACAACGACGGCAACCTGACCCACACCTATTTCGACGACGACAACGACGGCGTCGTGGACCGCACCGTCGCCGCCCATCCCGTCGTCCCTGTCGAGACCCACGTGCGGGACGCCAACGGCGTTGTCATCCGCACCCATTTCGACTATGAAGCGGACGGCCGCATTGACCGCACCGACTTCGACCTGGACGGGGACGGGGCCGCGGACCGGGTCAAGACCTATGCGCGGGACGCGGCCGGCCGGCTCCTGCGGACCGAAGTCGATGATGACGCCGACGGCGCCGTAGACTGGTCCGAGCGCTACGCGCGGGTCCTTGGGGCGGGCGGGGTAATCT
>CAZDXS010000005.1:0-5839 GCA_964509455.1 uncultured Enterobacteriaceae bacterium
CGGCTGACCGTGTTGCCGCCGGAAGAGTTTGACCAGCGTCTGGGCGACTTGTGCCTGGAGGCGGGCGTGAGACTGGTGCACGTAGAGGCCCTGGCGAGCGCCCGCGCCGGCGGCGTGGCGCGTTGGCTGACCCCGCGCAGCGCCTTGATCCAGCTGTCCTTGCACGGGGCGAGCAACGACCGCTTCTGGTTCACCTTTTTCCACGAGGCGGCCCACATCCTGTTGCATGCGGGCGCCAAGAAAGCCATCTACCTGGACGACCCGGGCAATCCCCGGGCGGCGAGCGACAGCCGCCAGGAGAAAGAGGCGGACCGCTGGGCGGCGGAGATGTTGATCCCCCGCAGGCACAATGAGCGGCTACGGCAGTTGTGCACCGAGGAGGATGTCCGGGCGTTCGCCCAGGACATCAACATTCATCCGGGGATTGTCGTGGGCAGGATGCAACACGAGAAGCGGTTGCCCGCATCCAGTCCCTTGAACCGCCTGAAAGAAACCGTGGCGTTGCCCTGCGGGCGCCACTGGCTGGCGGCCCACGGCTGGCGGGAAGCGCCCACCAAGTACGTGTTCATACCGTGAGCGTGCCGCCGGCGCCGTGTCGAGCGCACCGGCGCCCGCCTGATGTGCCTGGGTTGTGCGCCTTCCGCCGATTGACAAGCGCGTCGTGTGTTATAATCGCATCGTTACGAAAAACCGGCCCCAACGAAACGCAATAACGAGACGCTACAAGAGGAGTCAGGAATGAACAAGCCCATCGAATTCTGGTTGCTTGGCAACAAACCGAGAAAGGCCAGGAAAATCCAGGAGTGGGACAAGTGGCCCGGAGACGAGGCCGCTGTCCGCGTTGCCCGGCGCTACCTGGACAACAACGGAATTCTCTGCGGAGTGTTCGAGGCGCGAGGGTATTTTTGCCTGACCGTCCTGTCCAGTTTTTCCGGCAAGTTCTACAAGACGCTGGAGGAGGCCAAGAGAGAACTTGACATGATCTACCTGTTTGACGTTCAGAAACCGCTGGACAAGGCCATAGAAAAATCCATCAAAAATTTGCAGGATGTGATCCGCCGAAAACCGCAAAAAGCGCGGCCGGCAAAGCCCGCATAGAGCGTCTGCCCAGCGGCGCAAAAACCCGGCGACAACTTGAGACGCGACCACGTTATGAATATCCACCCACGCGGCGAACGGAAGCGGACGGCGCGATACAGGGAAGTTGCATGCGAGTTTCTTTCGAAAACGCAAAGCTGAGAAAGCTGTGCAACCAGCGGCGGGAGGCGGTGCGCGAGCTGGGACACAACAGCGCAAAAATGCTTGAAAAGCGCATGAGACAGATTAAAGACGTTGCCAACGTTGCTAAACTGACTGAGGGCAAGCCGCATCAATTGACGAGAGACCGCGCCGGTGAGTACGCCGTTTCTCTGGCGGGCGGTGATCGCCTGGTGTTCGCCCCGGACCATGACCCGGTGCCGGCCGGCAAAGGCGGCGGCATTGACTGGAGCGCCGTGACGAGCATCCGCATAACGTTCATTGGAAATTACCATGGCTGAGTCGTTGTCGTTGAATGAGTTGCCTTGGGCGATACCGCCGGGGGAGAGCATCCTGGACATCCTGAAAGAGCGGGGCTGGTCCCGCGCCGAGTTTGCCCAGCGCCTGGGGTGCAGCGCTCGGGATGCATCTCGCCTGTTGTCGGGCGAGATGCTCATCACGGCAGATACCGCTTTGAGATTGGAGCGGGTCACGGGAGCGAAAGCCTACTTTTGGCTAAACATCGAGGCCGGCTACCGCGAGCGCTTGGCACGCGTTCTGGCGCACAAAGACCACGCCGACTGGGCGGGTTGGCTGGGTCGGTTGCCGCTGGCGGACCTGAAACAGGCGGGAGTCATTCCCAACAGGCGCATCACCGCAAAAGCCCGTCCCGGAGTGGTGGCTGCTCTTACCCGGTTCTTTGGCGTGGCCGACTTAGAGCAGTGGCGGACTTGTTACGGCGGCCCGTCGGGGCGTTTTCGCCGCACTCGGGCCCGGCAGACCGACCTGGGCGCCGTTGCCTGCTGGCTGCGCATGGGCGAGGTGGAGGCGGAGCAGATGCAAGCGCTCCACTACGACCGCCCGCCCCGTTACGACCGGCCGCCGCACTACAACAAGCGGCGCTTCGAGAAGGCGCTGCGGCAGATTCGCCGGCTGACCGTGTTGCCGGCGGCGGAGTTTGACCAGCGCCTGGGCGACTTGTGCTTAGAGGCCGGCGTGAGACTGGTGCACGTAGAGGCCCTGGCGAGCGCCCGCGCCGGCGGCGTGGCGCGTTGGCTGACCCCGCGCAGCGCCTTGATCCAGTTGTCCTTGCACGGGGCGACCAACGACCGCTTCTGGTTCACCTTTTTCCACGAGGCGGCCCACATCCTGTTGCACGCAGGGGCGAAGCAAGCCATCTACCTGGACGACCCGGGCAATCCCCGGGCGGCGAGCGACAGCCGCCAGGAGAAAGAGGCGGACCGCTGGGCGGCGGAGATGCTGATCCCCCGCAAGCACAATGAGCGGCTACGGCAGTTGCGCACCGAGGAGGACGTCCGGGCGTTCGCCCAGGACATCAACATTCATCCGGGGATTGTCGTGGGCAGGATGCAACACGAGAAGCGGTTGCCCGCATCCAGCCCCCTGAACCGCCTCAAGGAAACCGTGGCGTTGCCCTGCGGCCGCCACTGGCTGGCGGCCCACGGCTGGCGGGAAGCGCCCACCAAGTACGTGTTCATACCGTGAGCGTGTCGGGGCGGGATGCGCACATCAAGGGCTTCGACAAGCGCGCCGTGTGCTACAATTGGCCGTTGGAATGAGCAAACCGGCGACTAACGCGACACGGCAAGAGGAGCCGGGAATGAACCAGTCGCCCGATAATTTGATGACCACAACAACGGGACCAACCCACGCGGCGAACGGAAGCGGACGGCGCGATACAGGGAAGTTGCATGCGGATATCCTTCAAGGATAAGAAGCTGGAAAAGTTTTGCAACCAGCGGCAGGCGGTGGTGCGCAAGTTTGAGCCGAACAATGCCGATATGCTTGAAAAGCGCATGTCCGAGATTGAGTTCGCAGTGAATGTGTCGGAGCTCAGAAAGGGCAATCCGCACCAGCTGACGGGGGACCGCGCCGGCAAGTATGCCGTTTCTCTGGCGGGCGGCGTTCGCCTGGTGTTCGCGCCGGACCAGAAACCGGTGCCGGTCGGCAAGGGCGGCGGCATTGACTGGAGCGCCGTGACAAGTGTTTGCATAACTTTCATTGGAAATTACCATGGCTGAGAGGTTGCCGTTGAATGAGTTGCCGCGGCCGGTGCCGCCGGGCGCAAGTGTTCTGGACGACTTGGCGGAGCGAGGCTGGTCCCGCGCCGAGTTTGCCCGGCGCATGGGGTGCAGTGTCCGGGAAGCATCCCGCTTGCTCTCGGGCAAAGCGCCTGTCACGGAAGAGACGGCCCTGAAGCTGGAGCGGGTCGTGGGATCAACCGCACGATTCTGGCTGAACATGGAGGCCAGCTACCGCAAGCGCCTGGCTCGCGCTCAGGCGCACAAAGACCGCGCCCGCTGGACGGGTTGGCTGGGCCGGTTGCCGCTGGCGGACTTAAAACAGGCCGGCATCATCCCCAACAGGCGCATCACTGAAAAAGCCCGCCCCGGGCTGGTGCAGAATCTCCTCCGCTTCTTTGGCGTGGCCGACCCGCAGCAGTGGGAGGCGCGCTACGGCGCCCTAGCGGGGCGCTTTCGCCGCACCCGGGGCCGGCAGACCGACTTGGGCGCCGTTGCCTGCTGGCTGCGCATGGGGGAGGTGGAAGCCGAGCAGATGCAAGCGCTTCACTACGACCGTCCGCCCTGCTACGATCGGCCGCCGCACTACAACAAGCGGCGCTTCGAGAAGGCGTTGCGGCAGATTCGCCGGCTGACCGTGTTGCCGCCGGAAGAGTTTGACCAGCGCCTGGGCGACCTGTGCCTGGAGGCGGGCGTGAGACTGGTGCACGTAGAGGCCCTGGCGAGCGCCCGCGCCGGCGGCGTAGCCCGTTGGCTGACCCCGCGCAGCGCATTGATCCAGCTGTCCTTGCACGGGGCGACCAACGACCGCTTCTGGTTCACCTTCTTCCACGAGGCGGCCCACATCCTGTTGCACGCAGGAGCGAAGCAAGCCATCTACCTGGACGATCCGGGCAATCCCCGGGCGGGTAGCGACAGCCGCCGGGAGAAAGAAGCGGACCGCTGGGCGGCGGAGATGTTGATCCCCAGCAAGCACAATGAGCGGTTGCAGGGGCTGCGCACCGAGGAGGACGTCCGGGCGTTCGCCCGGGACGTCAACATTCATCCGGGGGTTGTCGTGGGCAGGTTGCAGCACGAGAAGCGGTTGCCCGCTTCCAGTTCCCTGAACCGCCTCAAAGAGACGGTGGCATTGCCCTGCGGGCGCCACTGGCTGGCGGCCCACGGCTGGCGGGAAGCGCCCACCAAGTACGTGTTCTGACAATGACTGACGCCGAAAGCGCCGCGGTTGCCGAGTCCGCCGAGTCCGCCGAGCCCAGGGAGGACTACGGCCGCTCCGCCGAGGAGCTGGCGCGCCTGTTCGGGCAGGAGACGGTGGAGTTGGCGCGGCGGCTGGACAGCGCCGATCTCAACATGAGCGAGGAGATCGTGGCGAGCATCGCCGCCGGCGTGGGCGCCCTCAAGAAACTGCGGGACAACCTGGCCGCCCAGGTGCGCTTCGTCAACGGCTTAGAGCCGGGGGCGCGCTTGCTGTTGTGCGCGTGGATCCTGGACATGGGACTACTGGACAAGCTTCGCACCCGTTCCTACCTGGACCACGGCGAGTAGCCGCCGTGGGACGGGACGGCAAGGGGTGCAACGCGGCGCCGCGATGACGGAAACCACGGACTTCATCGTCATCGGCGGCGGCATCGCCGGCGTGTCCGCGGCGGCGGAGCTGGCGGCAAACGCCCGCGTCATCTTGTTGGAGCAGGAGCCGCAACCCGGCTACCACGCCACCGGTCGCTCCGCCGCGTTCCTGTCGCCCTCCTACGGCACCGCCGTGGCGCGCACGGTAACGGCCCGCAGCGAGCCGTTTTATCTCTCCCCGCCGGCGGGCTTTACCGAGACGCCCTTGTTGCATCCCCGCCCCTACCTGCTGTTCGCCCGCCCGGACCAGCGCGACGTCCTGCTGGAGCGACAACAGGCGCAGCCGTCCCTGCGCCGCCTGACCCCCGCCGAGGTGCAAGAGCGGGTGCCCATCTTGTTGGCCGAGCGCCTGGAGGGAGGCTTGCTGGACGAGCGCGGCGGCGACCTGGACGTGGACGCCATCTTGCAGGGTTTCCTGCGCTCTTTGCGCCGCCGCGGCGGCGAGGTGCGCCCGCGCCGCGAGGTCTTGACCCTGTCCCGGAACCAGGGGCTGTGGACGGTCGCCGCCGCCGAAGAGACCCTGGCGGCGCCGGTGGTGGTGAACGCGGGCGGCGCCTGGGCGGACGACATCGCGCAACGGGCGGGGCTGGCGCCGTTGGGACTGCAACCCCTGCGCCGCACGGCCGTGCTGTTCGCGCCCCCCGAGGGGTGCGATGTGAGCGACTGGCCCGTAACCGTCAACATCGAAGAAGAGTTTTACTTCAAGCCCGACGCCGGCGCCGTGTTGCTGTCCCCCTGCGATGAGACGCCCACGCCCCCCTGCGACGCCCAGCCCGAGGAGCTGGACATAGCGCAGGGCGTGGCGCGTTACGAGCAGGCTACCAGCCACCGGGTGGACCGCATCACCCACCGCTGGGCGGGACTGCGGACTTTTGCGCCGGACCGAACCTTTGTCGTCGGCCCCGACCCCCGCGCCCAGGGCTTCTTCTGGCTGG
>CAZDXS010000006.1:0-8919 GCA_964509455.1 uncultured Enterobacteriaceae bacterium
GGGCGCCCGGCGGCCGTTCGCTGAACCCCGCAAAAATAAAGAACGCCGTGCCGCGGGTCGAGCCAAGGAGCAAGTACGGCAACATGAAAACCTACGAAGTCAACGGCAAACGGTATTATGTGCTGGACAGCGGCGCGGGCTTCGAACAACGGGGCATTGCCTCCTGGTACGGCACGAAGTTTCACGGCAGAAAGACCTCCAGCGGCGAACCGTACGACATGTACGCCATGACCGCGGCGCACAAGACCCTGCCCCTGCCTTCGTACCTGGAAGTGAGAAACCTGGAGAACGGCAGGAAAATCATCGTGCGAGTGAATGATCGCGGCCCGTTTCACGCGAACCGAATTGTCGACTTGTCCTACGCGGCCGCCGTCAAGATGGACATGGTCAAGACCGGCACGGCCCTGGTGGAAATACGCGCCATCGACCCGCTGGCGTATAATCGGGGCGGGGCGCCGCTAAGCGCCGGGGAACGAGCGGCCGGCAACCGGCGCACCGCCGGTTTTTACATACAGGTGGGCGCTTTTTCCGAGCGGCGCAACGCAGAACAACTGAAAAACAGGCTGAAACCATTGAAAAAACCCATTCGGATAGCGCGGGCGCGAGTAAACCGGCGGACCGTTTTTCGCGTGCAGATCGGGCCGCTGAGCAACATCGAGACGGCGGACCGGCTGGTCGGTCGCCTGCCCGGGTTCGACGTCCATAACCATCATATTGTCTTGGAATGAAACAGAAAAAATACTTTTTGCCGTTCGCCGTAGCGGCCGCGCTGTGCCTGGAGACGGCAACCGCCGCCCCCGCCGCCGTCATCATCCCCGCCCCGCCTCAAGTAGCGGCCGCGGCGCACCTGGTGCTGGACGTCCAGTCCGGCGCCTACCTGGTGGAAAAAAACATCGACCAGCGGGTGGAACCCGCCAGCCTGACCAAGATGATGACCGCCTACGTGGTCGCGGACTACCTGGCACAGGGACACATCGCCATGACGGACCAGGCGCTGGTCAGCGAGAAAGCCTGGCGCATGGGCGGCTCGCGCATGTTCATCGAGGCGGGCAAAAAAGTCGCCGTGGAAGACCTGCTGAAAGGCGTCATCATCCAGTCCGGCAACGACGCCAGCGTGGCTCTTGCAGAACACGTGTCGCATACCGAGGAGGATTTCGCCCGGCTGATGAACCGCTACGCCGAAAAACTGGGGTTGCAAAACACCCATTTCGTCAACAGCTCCGGCTGGCCCCATCCGGACCACTACACGACGCCCCGGGACCTGGCGACCCTGGCCCTGCGCCTGGTGCAGGACTATCCGGACGTCTACGCACTGCACGCCGTCCGGGAGTTCACCTACAACGACATCCGGCAACCCAATCGCAACGACCTGCTGTGGCGGGACGAGAGCGTGGACGGCGTCAAGACCGGGCACACGGAAAACGCCGGCTTTTGCCTGGTGGCGTCGGCGGAGCGCGCGGGTCGGCGCCTCATCTCCGTGGTGCTGGGCGCCGCCGACAACAGCGGCCGCATCCGTGCCACGCAGTCCCTGCTGAACTTCGTCTTTCGGTTTTACGACACCCGGCAGCTGTATGCCGCGGGCGAGGTCATCACCAGCGCCAGGGTGTGGAAAGGGGAGCGCACCGAGCTGGCGCTGGTCGTGGAAAACGACTTCCTGCTCACCCTGCCGAAAGGACAGCACGCGCAACTGCGACCGGCGCCGCGGCTGGAGGCGCCGCTGACGGCGCCCATTGCCGCCGGGCAACAACTAGGGCGCCTGGAGCTGATGCTGGAGGACGAGGTAGTCGCCGCCCTGCCGCTGACGGCGCGGGAGGCCGTGGCCGCGGGCGGTTTTTTCACGCGCATGAAAGACCACGTCCTGCTGTATTGGCGCGACCAGGAATAATCGCCGCGAGCGGCGAGCAACCAAACCCAAGAGGCCGCGCCGTGTCGATGGTCTATCTGAACGGGGACCTGACGCCGCTGGCGCAGGCACCGGCGGTGTCGGCGCCTGCCCTAAACAGGCGCCCGACGCCGCAAGCGTCGGACAACCAAACCCAAGAGGCCGCGCCGTGTCGCTGGTCTATCTGAACGGGGACCTGACGCCTCTCTCAGAGGCGCGGGTGTCGGTGCTGGACCGGGGGTTCATCTTTGCCGACGGCGTCTATGAAGTCATTCCGGTATTCGCCGGCCGCCCTTTTCGCCCGGGCGCGCACTTGGCGCGGTTGCGCACCAGCCTGGCGGCGATTTCGCTGCCCCTGGATTACGCCGAGGCGCAATGGCTGGCGCTCATCGACCAGTTGCTGGAGGCGAACCAGGTGCGCGGCGACTGCTACATCTACATACAGGTGACCCGCGGCGCGGACGAGCGGATTCACTTCTACCCGGAGGATGTCGCGCCCACCGTCTTCATCATGTGCCGGCCGTTGCCGGAGCGGGATTTCAGCCAGGGCGCGCGCGCGGTGTTGCACGAGGACACCCGCTGGAAACACTGCCACATCAAGTCGACGGCCCTGTTGCCCAACGTGTTGCTGAAGCAGTACGCCCGGGAACACGGCGGCGCCCACGAGGCGATTTTAATTCGGGACGGGCGTCTCAGCGAGGGCGCCGCCAGCAATGTTTTCGTGGTGCGGGACGGCGCCGTCGCCACGCCGCCCAAGGACGGACGCCTGTTGCCGGGCGTCACCCGGGACCTGGTGGCGGAGCTGGCGCAACAAGCGGCGCTCCCGTGCCGGGAAGTCCCCATTGCCGCGGCGGAGTTGGCGCGGGCGGACGAAATCTGGATAACCAGCGCCACCATGGGCGTCGTGCCGGTGGTGACGCTGGACGACCGCCCGGTGGGTGACGGCAAGCCCGGCCCTGCCTGGCGCGCGGTCAACGAATTGTACCAGGCGCTCAGGCGCGGCGGGGGGCAGTAAGGCGGGCGCTACGGCGCGGCGCACGGCAGTAAGGCGGACGCTGCGGCGCGGCGCACGGCCGTAAGGCGGACGCTACGGTGCGGCACCCGGCCGTAAGGCGTAGCGCCGCAAGCAGGCGGGCGCACCGGATGCGCCCCCTCCCCGCCCGCCGGGGGCTGGCGTTCCCGCCGACATTGCCGCCGCCGGCGCCCCTGAGAAAAAGCCCGCGCATCAGAAGCATCAAACCTGGCACGGGCCTGATTTTGTTTCTTCTGCTATGAACCCATACGGTAAAATCGTGTACTCTGGTCCTTTGATGGGACTGGACGAGGGCGGTTTGTTTCAAAAAATAGCGCCCGGCGCCGTTGTCCAAACACTGGCGGCCTGGCTGGAGGATATCCAATGACGCACGAACCGACCAAAGCGGCGCCGGCCGTCGCGCTCTCCTTATTGAGTTGCCCGGACATGGTCGCACTGGGCTTGAGCAAAGGACACCTGGAGGACGCCAGGGTGGACATCGCCCTGTGGCTCCTTGCCGACGGCATGAGCCTGGCTTACGGAGGAGACGACCTGCGCAGAAACAGATTCACGGAGATGTTGTACGAAATGTTAATTCGCTACCAAGATCATCCACAGCATAACCATCCGGTTGCCGTGACCAATTACCTGGCATGGCCGGCACACTCCGGCATGGGGGATGCTGAGCTTGCCGAGTTCTGCGCCGGGCACCGGGATGTCGCCGGACTCGTTTTTCTCGGCCCCAACGGCGAACGCGTCGAGGCGGCACACCAGCCGCTCCGGGCGCGCCAGGCGCCTCCCTCTGGGGACTGGGAAGCCCGGTTGACCGCCATGCGTGAGAAACATTCTGCGGGACGAAAGTTGAGCCGCAAGGAATGGGAAGCCGGCATGACCGCCATGCGCAGGATGATGCGCGATGAAACCCAGGCGCACGTCGTGCTGGGCGGCAGGCCGGACAAGTACCAGAGGCGCCTGCCAAGGATTGCCGAAGAGTCCCTGCTTACCTTGGAAGCCGGGCAACCGTTGTTCCTGCTCGGCGGTTTTGGCGGTTGCGCCCGCTCCATTGCGGAGGTCCTGGGCCTGGTGGAGCCTTGGGCCGGCTCTTATCCGGAGTGGCCCGGCCGCGCCGCATTTGACAAGTACGCGGCGGCCGACCTGCGCAACGGACTCTCCCGCGAGGAAAACGCCATTCTTGCCGACACGCCTTTTACGGACCAGGCCATTGCCTTGATATGCCGGGGATTGCGGAAATCCCACATCACCAACTGCTCCAGCGCCATGACAAGAGCCCAGGGCAAGGGCAAAAGCTCACAGGGCTTTCAGCAGGCGCCGGCACCCCCGCAATGAACAACATTCCTGTGAATACGGCCTGGACCCGCCAATGCCGCGAGCCAACTCCCGAGACGGGCGCCGGGCGCCGGCCGCCCAAAACCACTATATGTTGTTGAGCCAGACAATGCTTGACCCCAGATTTCGCCTGTGCTACCCTGTGCCATTATGACAGAGAGCATCGTTTCAATGCGCCGGTTGCGCCAACAGGTCCCCAACGAGAGGGCCGCGCTGGCCCGCCTGGAAAAGGCGCGGTGGGGCCATCGGCCCGCCTGTCCGGAGTGCGCCGGCGATGACGTCTGCGCACACACAGGGCGCAGGATCGGTGAGTATGATTGCCGTCGTTGCGGAAAACATTTCAACGTTCGCACCGGCACGATTTTTGAGAACTCCCACATCCCCCTGCGTAAGTGGATGTATGGAATTCACCTGCTGATGACGACGCAAGAGTGCGTATCAATCCTCCGGCTTTCCAAGGAAATCGGCGTCACGCAACAGGCCGCATGGCGCATGCTTCACCGCCTGCGCCTGGCCTGCGGCGCTTCACTGGAGACCCTGCGGGAGATTGTGGAAGCGGATGAGGCGCCCACCGAGGGCCGGGCGTCGGAGCAACGCGCCGCCAAGCGACCGCGGCCGCGACAAGGGTCGGCAGCAAGCAAACAGACAACTATGCCTGGAATGCGGGAGCATGGCGGGAGCGGTGAGACCTGGGCCCGTCCTTGAGGCAGGGCGGAAAAGCCCTGTGACGAGCTGATGCCTGCGAAGCACCGGAAGAAGCCAGGCAAGGTTGCCTCCAAAGTCGGCACGGCTGATATGCCCATCGATTCGAAGCGCCGGAAAAAACTGGACCAGGCTGCCCGCGCGCTGTTGGGTCTGCCTGGATTGAAGCGCAAGGGAGCGCCAACGCCGACGGCGAAAGATTTACGAACTCGATTCGTCATGCGCATTGACCCGCAAGGCAAGGCCCGGATAATAGAGTGTGAAGATGATTAGCCCGAATCGCAGGATTTCCTGTATGGTTTGCGGGGACGGGGCCGAACGACACATTGCCCGGAAACAACCGGTGAACCACAGCGAGGGGTGAAATGAGCGCGGCAACCATCACATTGGAGCGGTTGAACCTGGGACTGTCCCGGGTAATGGAGTCCGGATACCGCGCCGGACGGCCGGACGAAGTGCCTGCCTTGATACAGGGCGATGCGACCCTGCGCGGCACCATGGGCAAGGACAGCGTGGACCTGATCGTCACGTCTCCCCCCTACAACGTGGGCAAGGAGTATTCCGGGACGGCCGACGATGACGCGGTTTCCTACCAGCAGTACCTCCGATTCACAAAGAAGTGGTTGCAGTCCTGCTACCACTGGACGCGCCCCACCGGGCGGCTGTGCGTGAACGTGAGCATTGACAAGAACAAGAACGGCAAACAACCGCTGTCCGCCGACATCACCAGGATCGCCATGGAATGCGGCTGGCGATACCACGCCACGATCTTATGGAACGAGGGCAACATCAGCCGGCGCACGGCGTGGGGGAGCTGGAAGTCCGCATCCGCGCCGCACGTCATTGCGCCCGTGGAAACCATCGTCGTGTTGTACAAGGACGAGTGGAAGCGCGAGCGCCAGGGCAAAAACGACATCACCGCAGACGAGTTCAAGGACTGGGTGCTTGGCATCTGGAGCTTCAACGGGGAAAGCGCAAAGCGCGTGGGACACGAGGCCCCCTTTCCCAGAGAGTTGCCGAAACGGTGCATCAAGTTGTTCTCGTTTGTCGGAGACGTGGTGCTGGACCCGTTTGCCGGCAGCGGCACGACCATGGTGGAGGCCCTAGCGCACGGCAGGGTCGCAAAAGGCATCGAACTGGAGACCCGGTATTGCAAACTGATAAAAGAGAGGGTGGAACGAGAATGCGGAGTGAAATTGAAGAGTTCATCGGGAAAGGCGCCGCAGCGGAGATCTATAAAGAACTGCTGGGAGATCTGAACTACGCGCAACCCCACGAGTTCATCGGCAACGCGTACGGCAAGTACAAAGACAACTGCCCCAGCAATCCGAGCGTAAATGGGCGCATCTTTGAGTACCTGATTTGCGAAACCCTGGCGCGGGAGAATGTGACCCCCTTTTATTACCAGGTAAAGTTCACGCAGGTGCCGGATGCCGATTTTGACATCGTGTTGTACCACGAAAGGTTTCCCGTGGTGCTGACCGCCAAAACAAGTTTGCGCGAGAGGTACAAACAGGCGGTGCTGGAAGCGAAAGCCCTGAGGGACGTTTACCCGGCCGCGGAGAGTCACCTAGTCACCTTGAGTGATGATGAGGCTGACGGGGTAAACAGCAAGATCAAGGCTCGCTACATATCCGGGCTTGATTCTTGCGTGGTCGCAAGCAGGGAAGACTATTCCAGGTTGCTCCGGGAACTGAAACGCCGCGAGCACCCGTTCACGCGGGCAACTCCCGTCTGCCCAATACAGGGCGAGGAGCGCGCGTATCCCGCGTCAAGCGCCTGAGCCGCTCCAGGTTTCACCCCTGCCGTCGCAAAGGCGGGGACTGAGCGAAGCGGGAAACCGGGGCTGAACGGGGCAAGCAACGGGGACGGAGATTTCGCCCGCGCCCTTGAACGGCGAGTTTTCGGCGCCCCAAATGGAACTGCCCTCCACGAGGAGGGCAGTTAACTGATGTCAGGCTGGGCGGAACCATATACAGCCCACTAGGAGCACCCGACAGATTGCAGTGTACATCAAAACAACCGTCCGTGGCACTTTTTTACACAACGCCCTGTGAGTGGTACGGCAACGGGGTGTTTCTTATCTCGTCGTGTAAACTCTGGCAACCACTGGCGGCCTGGCTGGAGGATATCCAATGAAACCTGCTCCCAACAACGCGGCGCCGGTTGTCGCCGTCTCCGTATCGGAATGCCCGGACATGTTCGCTCTGGGCATGAGCGAAGGACACTTGAAGACCGCCACGGTGGACCTTGCGGTGTGGTTGCTTGCCGAGGGTCTGAGCCTGGCTTACGGAGGGGACCTGCGCAAAAACGGATTCACGGAGATACTGTTCGAGTTGCTTGGCCGTTACCAGGGACATCCGGATCATGTCCATCCGGTTACCGTGACCAATTACCTGGCATGGCCGGTGCATGCCGAAATGACGGCGGACGCGCTTGCCGAATTCTCCGCCGGGCACCGGGAGGCCGCCGGGCTCGTCTTTCTCGGCCCCAACAACGAACGCCTGGAGACAGGGCAGTGGTGCGCCCTTTCAGTCCGGGAACCGAGCCCTGACGGCTGGGAAGCCGGGTTAGCCGCCATGCGCGAGAAGCACGCCGCGGGACGGGAGTTGAGTCAGAGTGAATGGGAAACCGGGTTGACCGCCATGCGCAAGATGATGCGCGATGAGACCCAGGCGCGCGTCGTGCTGGGCGGTAAACCGGACAACTACAAGGGGCGCATGCCGGGGATTGCCGAGGAGGCTTTGCTCACCCTGGAGGCCGGGCAACCGCTGTTCCTGCTCGGCGGTTTTGGCGGTTGCACCCGCTCCATCGCGGAAGTTCTGGGGCTGGTGAAGCCTTGGGCCGGCTCTTTCCCGGAGTGGCGCGGCCGCGCTGAATTTGAAAAATACACAGCGACCGACCTGCGCAACGGCCTCTCCCATGAAGAAAACGCCGTCCTTGCCCGCACGACTTACATGGAACAAGCCGCCACCTTGATATGCCGGGGACTGCGGAAATCCCACATCACCAACCTGCACTGAGGAGAGTTGGAAATGCACAAGACATTCATCAGCTACCACCACGACAGGGACCAGCAGTACAAGGATGACCTGGCAAAGCCCGCCGGAAATGCGGGATGTAGCGAGGGCATGAGTTTGAATAGGCAACGCATCCTGCATCATGCGTCGAAGTCACACTACGGAGTGCAGACAGCAGACTATTGCTGCTGGACAATTTTCAGGAAGCGGGAGAGAGGAGACGCTTCGTACTACAGCCGAATTAAAAAGGCTGTTAGAAGTGAGTTTGCTATCTTTGAGAACGGTAAAACCCTGTACTACTGATGGCGTTTCGTCCCTAAAAAAGACCTCCCCGACTACTCCGTTGCCGGAGAGGGCCCCTTGGGCGCTTGTCATCGGGGAGGAACCTTTGGCGATATTCTGCCGGAACGTTGGCTGACCCGTCAACATTTGTCCTCTCCCCCCGTCCTTTATAACGACGGAGTTTCGGCATCCCCAAATGCAACTGCCCTCCCGGGGGAGGGCAACTGACTGATGTCAGGCTGAGCGAGTCATATACAGCACACTGAGGAACACCCGACAGATTGCAGTGTGCATCAAAACAACTGTCCGCGGCAAATTTTTGCCTGACTTTCCGGCAATGGATCAGCCTCTACTTTTATCTCGCAGGAATGAGATTATGAGATAAAACAGCCGTTGTTGCTCACCAGTGAGACGAAAGCGAGCCGACCGGGCGCCCGCACCGAATGTGCTGCCCGAAGCCGGCGAGGCCAGGCGCTTTTTCATCTCGCAAAAGTGATACTATGAGACAAAACAACCATTGTTGCTCACCAGTGAGACGAAAGCGGGCCGACCAAGCGCCCGCACCGAATGTGCTACCCGAAGCCGGCGAGGCCAGGCGCTTTTTCATCTCGCAAAAGTGATACTATGAGACAAAACAACCATTGTTGCTCACCAGTGAGACGAAAGCGGGCGAC
>CAZDXS010000007.1:0-3764 GCA_964509455.1 uncultured Enterobacteriaceae bacterium
GCATTGTTTTCGGTACGGCGCCCGCGCCCGCAACGTGCCGCAGTGGAACAAATCCGAGGGGGGGGGGCAACCCTGCTAAACGTGGTCATGGATAAGGCCTCCTCGTGGGCGTTAGGGAGTGTGAGCATTTCATGGCCGCCAGTATACCATAATTCTTGGCCGGTTGTTTTGCGGAAGACCAGCCGGTCAACGCCGGCGTTCCCGACACAGGAATTGCGCGAGTACGCGCAAACGCATGCCGGCGTCCGGCTACTCCCCTGGCGACGGAGTTTTGCGCCAGAGTGCGCAAACGCACGCCCGATTTAAGTCCTGGCGCAGGCATTACGTACGAACCGGCGGCGCTATCGTTGCAACTCCCCCTGGCGACGGATTTTGCGCCAGAGCGCACAAACGCACGCCCGATTTAAGTCCTGGCGCAGGAATTACGTACGAACCGGCGGCGCTATCGTTGCAACTCCCCCTGGCGACGGAATTTTGCGTCAGAACGAGGCGGCGCACGATTGAACGAAAGAGGCGTATGTGCAATACGCCGACTGATGTGAAAGAGTAGCGCCAACAAAGTTATGGCGCAAAAGAACAAGCCAGGCGCCGACTGCAGTGAGGGCGTAGCGCTACAAAGTTATGGCGCAAAAGAACAAGCCAGAGGCCGGCGATGCATAACGGGAAATATACAAGCCAGGAGTTATGGCGCAAAACAACGAACCAGGCAAAATAACCAGCGGGAAGTGCTATACTTCCGTCATGAACCGAAGCTCCTCTTTGCCGACCTCCGCGCCGGCGCCTGCCGCCGGCATCCCCAGGTCCGGCCGCCGCGCGGTGCGTCCATGAACCAGGCAACGGCCTTGCTGGAACGCCGTTACCGCCTGCTGGGCGCCGGCGCCCCCCTGTTCTACGATGAGCCGGTACATCTGGTGAAGGGAGAGGGCGTCTGGCTGTACGACGCCCAGGGGCGGAAATACCTGGACGTCTACAACAACGTGCCCAACCTGGGGCATTGCCACCCCCGCGTTGTCGAGGCCCTGCATCGCCAAGCGCAGACCCTGAACATACACAGCCGCTACCTGCACGAGTCAATCCTGGAATACGCAGAGCGCCTGACCGCAACCCATGACGAGTCGCTGTCCATGGCGGTCATCGTCTGCACCGGCAGCGAGGCCAACGACATGGCCCTGCGCATGGCGCGGCAACTCACCGGCAAGCGGGGCATTATCTGCACCAATCACACCTACCACGGCAACACCACGGCAGTGGACGAGTTGTCCACTATTTTTCACGGGGGCGTCCCGGTGGGCCCGAACGTAAAAGCGGTGCCTTTTCCCGAGACCTACCGGCCGTTGCACGGACTCTCGGGCGCGGCGCTGACCGCGGCTTATGTCGCCGAGGTGAAACGCGCCATCGATGAGTTCGAAGACGAGGGCATTGGTTGCGCCGGCATGCTGGTTTGCCCCATTTTCGCCAACGAGGGACTGCCCGAGGCGCCGCCCGGTTATCTGGAGCGGGCCGTGGCGCTGGTGCGCGCCGCGGGCGGGTTTTTCATTGCCGACGAGGTGCAGGCCGGGTTTGCCCGCAGCGGCCGGAAAATGTGGGGCTACCAGTTGAGCGGGGCAACGCCCGACATTGCCACCATGGGCAAACCCATGGGGAACGGCCACCCCATGGCCGGCGTGGTGACCCGGCCCGACCTGCTGAATGCGTTTCGGGAGCAGACCATGTATTTCAACACCTACGGCGGCAACCCGGTCCAGTGCGCGGCGGGCATGGCGGTGCTGGATGCGCTAGAGCAGGAAAACCTGCAGGAAAACGCCCAGACCGTGGGCGATTACATCAAGGCCGGGTTGCGAAAGTTGCAAGAGCGGCACGACCTCATCGGCGATGTGCGCGGCCACGGCCTGTTCATCGGCGTTGAGCTGGTAACGGACCGCGAGCAAAAGACGCCGGCGGTTGCCGAGACCAAGACCCTGGTCAACGCCATGAAAGACCGGGGCGTGTTGCTCAGCAACATCGGCGCCTACGACAACGTGCTGAAAATGAGACCCCCCCTGCCGTTTTCGCAAGACAACGCGGACCTGTTGCTTACGACCCTGGACGAGGCCCTGGCGAGCCTCTGAGCCGTGCGTCGTGAACGCGGGCGGCGGATTTCTGCTATACTTCGCAGAAACCGCTGTGGGGCAGGCGGGCGGTTGCCCGCCCCGGCCGTGCGGCTTCGCAACGTCACCGGAGAAACATCATGTCTTTGAGAATTGGCGACCAGGCGCCGGATTTTACCGCCGAGACCACGGAGGGGACCATCCGCTTTCACGACTGGATTGGCGACGGCTACGCCATCCTGTTCTCGCATCCTAAGGATTTTACCCCCGTATGCACAACGGAGCTGGGCTACATGGCCGGGCTCAAGCCGGAGTTTGACAAGCGCAACTGCAAGGTCATCGGCCTGAGCATCGATTCGGTGGGCGACCACAACGCCTGGATGAAGGACATAGAGCAGACCCAGGGCCATGCGGTGAACTACCCGCTCATCGGCGACAGCGACCTGGCGGTGGCCAGGCTGTACGACATGATCCACCCCCATGCCTCCGGCGCGGCGAAGCAACGGACGGCGGCGGACAACGCGACCATTCGTTCCGTTTTCATCATCGGGCCGGACAAGCTGATCAAGCTGATCATCACCTATCCCATGAGCACCGGCCGCAACTTTGACGAGGTGTTGCGGGTGCTGGATTCCATTCAGCTGACCGCCGAGCACAAGGTGGCCACGCCCGTCAACTGGCGCCAGGGCGAAGACGTCATCATCGTGCCGGCCCTGTCCGATGAAGAGGCCAAAGAGAAATTTCCCCAGGGCTGGAACGCCCTGAGGCCCTATCTTCGAATCGTGCCGCAACCCAAGTGACGCCGGGTCGGCTCGTTCCGCAACCAGGAGCATACCAGCATGAGCAGATTGTACGGGGATAATCACCGACGCTTGCAAGAGCAGTTCGAGACGCGCCGCATGGCTGATGCCATCGAGAACGTGGCGATGGTCACGGAGATCATCGACGAACACAAGGCGTTCATCGAGAGCCGCGACATGTTTTTTCTGAGCACGGTGGACCATAACGGCCGCCCCACCGTATCCTACAAGGGGGGCGACCCAGGGTTCGTCAAGGTGCTGGACGCGGCCACCCTCGCGTTCCCCAGCTACGACGGCAACGGCATGTTCCTGTCCATGGGCAACATCAGCGGCAACGCCGACATCGGCATGCTGTTCATCGATTTTGAGAACCCGCACCGCCTGAGAGTGCAAGGCAAGGCTTCCGTGCACGACGATGACCCGTTGCTGGATTCATACAAGGAGGCAGACCTGATAGTCAGGGTCACGGTGTCGGAACTCTTTCAGAACTGCCCCCGGTACGTACACAAGTACGCCCGGGTCAGTCCCTCCAAGTACGTTCCCCGCGCCGAATGCGACACGCCCCTGGCCGGCTGGAAGCGCATCGACATGCTCCAGGACGTGTTGCCGCCCCGGGACCAGGGGCGGGCGGAGAAAGAGGGCGGCGTCATCACCAAGGAGGAGTGGATTGAGAAAGTGCAACAGGGCGACGGCTAACCCCCTGGCTTGCCTATTTTCCGTTATGCATCGCCGGCCTGCCTCGTACGGTCGGTCGATGTATTACATATACACCTCTCTCCCTCACTCGTTGCCCGGCTCGCCTTCCGAAAAATATCCTGCGCCAGGAACCTGGCTTGCCTGGCTGGTTATTTTGCGCGATAACTTTGTTGGCGCTACG
>CAZDXS010000008.1:0-1927 GCA_964509455.1 uncultured Enterobacteriaceae bacterium
ACGATGTCTTGCTGGACCCTGATTAACGCAGACAACCATGATGCCGGCATCCGCCAGTTGGTCTGCCAGTGAAACCCTGCTGAACAGGGGCGGGGATGCATCGCCCGGGAGAATGTTTGTGAGCGCTGGCCGCACCTATCCGCTACGCAGGCATTACCGCGGGCACTTTCCCTTTCAAGTAGGAAGCCCGCGATGAAACAAGCGGCGGGCGGCAGGGCAGTCCACACCATCGGGCATTCGGCGCACGAGTTTTCGCGTTTCGCGGCGTTGCTGAGGTCGCATCGCATCGATGCCGTGGCGGACGTGCGCTCGACCCCGTACAGCCGCCGGCATCCGCAGTTCAACCGGAAGACGCTGAGCCAGGCCCTTGAGGAGCAAGGCGTGAAGTACGTGTTCTTGGGCAGGGAGCTGGGCGCTAGGAGCGAGGATGCCGCCTGTTATGAGAACGGCCGCGTCCAGTACCGCAGGCTGGCGCAAACGGAGTTGTTTCGCTCCGGGTTGCAGCGCGTGGTCGCCGGCAGCGAGCGGATGAACATTGCCTTGATGTGCGCGGAGAAAGACCCGCTGACCTGCCATCGCACCATCCTGGTGGCGCGTGAGTTAGTCGGGCTGGGGATGGAGGTGCGGCACATCCTCGCCGACGGGGAGGTCGAGTCCCACCCGGAGGCGATGCGGCGGCTGTGGGGGCGTCTCGGACTGGCGCCGGACGACCTGTTTCGGGACGCGGCGAAGCTGGATGAGGAGGCCTATTCGTTGCAGGAGCGGAAAATCGCGTACGTCGACAAAAAACGCGCGCCGGCGGCGCAGGCGCTTGCCGCGCAGGCGCGGCGGCAGTGAAGCGCGGCATCTCCCCGGGCGCGGGTGCGGGTGTGAGCGGGCGCAGACATCGGGCGTCCCCATGCTGACCCGCCTGGTCATTCGCAACTTCAAGACGTTGGATGACGTCGAAATTGAACTGGGCAAGCGGGTGCTGCTTGTCGGCCCCAACAACTCCGGCAAGACGACGGCCCTGCAGGCCCTCGCCCTCTGGGAACTCGGCGTAAAACGCTGGCTGGAGAAGCGCGGCCCCGGCAAGCCCGCGGCAAAACGGACGGGCGTCGTCATCAACCGGCGCGACCTGCTTGCCGTTCCCGTGCCGGCTGCCAACCTGCTTTGGCGCGATCTGCGCACCCGCCGCGGCAGTCGCACGGCCGGCAAGACGGCAACCTGGAACGTCCGCATCGAAATTCAAGTGGACAGCACCGCCTGGTCCTGCGGTATGGAGTTTGATTACGCCAACGCGGAGTCCTTTTACTGCCGCCCCTTGCGGCAACAGAACGGGCAACATAAGGACGTGCCGCAAGAGGCGGGGAACATCCGCATCGTGTACTTGCCGCCCATGTCGGGGCCGGCGGCCAACGAGCCGCGGCTGGAACGGGGCGCCGTTAACGTACGCTTGGGCGAGGGCCGCACGGCGGAAGTGTTGCGGAACCTGTGTTATCAGGTCATCGACGGCGCGAATGGCGAAGCCAGGTGGCGGGGCATTGCCCAGCGCATGGAAGCGATGTTTGGCGCCCGCCTGGATGCGCCTCAATACATCGTAGAGCGGGGCGAGGTGATGATGACGTATCGCACGGGCGCTGGGGTGCGCCTTGATTTGTCGGCCGGCGGCAGCGGCCAGCAACAGGTTCTGCTGTTGCTTGCCTTTATGACTGCCAATCCCGGCGCCGTCCTGTTGCTGGACGAGCTGGGTGCGCACCTGGAAATCCTGCGCCAGCGGCAAGTTTACGGCGTGCTGGACGAAACGGCGGAGAATACCGGCAGCCAGATCATCGCCGCCGGCCACTCGGAAGCGTTGTTCAACGCGGCGGCGGGCCGCGACCTGTTGGTTGCTTTCGCGGGCAAGCCGCACCGCCTTGACGAGCGCGGCAGTCGCGCATATTGACCC
>CAZDXS010000009.1:0-17982 GCA_964509455.1 uncultured Enterobacteriaceae bacterium
GAAGCTTCCTTGAAGCGGACCGGCAGTGTTTGCGCGGCGCAACCGCCGGCCCCGCCGGCGTCTGCCGCCAGGCCCAGAGCGCCGCGGCGGCCGCCGCACGACGGCATGCCATACGGCACTTGAAAGTGCAGATTCCCCGGAGCAGGAACACAGCCAAGAGGACGGTCCGAACCGGAGATAGGTACAACAAAAATGGACATCATCGCGCCTCCCCGCAAATCGTTACGACTACACGAAAAGCCCATTGTAACACACGTTAATGACAAGATGCATGCATTTTTAAAAATGCAGACGCGTTTGCCTTGCCGGCTACGCTTGTGCCGCCAGGCAACCCTCGGCTGCGCCCGCGCCCGACTCACGCCTGCGCCGCCGGGCAACCTCCGACGGCCGCGCCCGACTCACGCCTGCGCCGCCGGGCAACCCCCGACGGCCGCGCCCGACTCACGCCTGCGCCGCCGGGCAACCTCCGACTGCGCCGCCTCCCCGGCTACGCTTGTGCCGCCGGGCAACCGCCGCCGGCTGCGCTCACGCCCGACTCACGCCCGCGCCGCCGGGCAACCCCCGACGGCTACGCGCGCCTCCGACTCACGCTGGCGCCCTCTTCACAAGCCCTCTACTTGGATGCCGTTCAGGCGGGACCGGGCGGTGGCGCAGTACTCGGCGGCGGCGTCAATGCCCAGGAAACGACGGCCGTTGCGCCGCGCCGCCGCGCAGGTGGTGCCGGCGCCTGCGAAAGGATCCAGCACGACGTCCCCGCGAAAACTGAACAGCAACAGGACCCGCCGCGCCAGCTCCTCCGGAAACATGGCGGGGTGGTCGAATTCGCGCATGCGCCGCTCCGGGGCGATGGACCACCGGGCCATCACCCATTTCTTGAACGACTCGGCGTCGATGTCGGCGTTGGCGGCGTCCCCTGGTTTTTTCAGGTCTCCCTTGCAGAACACCTCCAGGAACTCCCAAGTGTATTTCAGGTAGGGGCTGGACGGGCTTTTCCAGCTGCCCCACGCCGTGTACTTGCAGTTGTAGTTGTGCTTCTCCCAGAGAATTTCGCCTTTCCAGATGAGCCGCTTTTCCATGAAGTAGCGGGAGATGATGTGGTGGCTGGGAATGTAATCGGAGAACAGCGGTTGCACGTTGACCACGATGCGCCCGCCGTACTTGAGCACCCGCACGCACTGGTCAAACACGCGAAACAGCTTGGCGAAATAGGACTCCCAGTCCGTTGCGTCTTGCTCGGCCGCTACGGCGGACTCCCGGTAATCCAGCCCGAAGTTATACGGCGGGGAGGTGAACACCAAGTCAATGCAGTTGTCCGGCAGCTTCTTCAACTCCGTCTCGCTGTCGCCGCAGAGGACCTGGTCGCTGAATTCGTCGGGCAGGGGGTTCGCCTGCCGCTCGAAGCCGTGGTCGTTGGCGTAGTAGTGCCGCCCCCGCCGCTGCTCCTTGCGTTTGCGGTCCGCCACCTTGCGTTCCCGGTTGTAGCCGGCGTACAGGCGCTTGCCGCCGGCAAAGCCGTAGCTGCGGACGGCTTCCACCGCCGGCAACAAGCCGCTCAGTGCGCCGTTGCCGCCGGACTTTTCTCCCGCCGCGTCCACGGCCGCGGCCAGCGCGTCCATGTCGACCTGCCGCAACCAGAGCTCCAGGACGTCCTTGTTGCGAGTGAGGTGCAGGTCTTCCGGGTCGAAGCGGCGGTTGAACGCGGCAATGGCCTTATCAGTCGCGGCGGCGGAGCCCGCCAGGCTCAGCGTGATGCGGCGGTACTTCTCGTCAAGCACTGTCCTACTCCTGGTTGCATGACATTACAATGGGTTCAATCTCTCCGGCAGGTCGCGTCATCCGGCGCCCGACGGAAAGCGATGCCGGACCGGCAACCGCCCCCACCGGGCGTCCCCGCCCGGCGCCCGCCGGGGCCGGCGGCGTCAGCCGCCGCCCTTGGCGGCCTCTTGCAACTGCGCCGCCTTGTCCGCGGCCTCCCAGCTAAAGCCCGCCTCCTCGCGGCCGAAATGTCCGTAGGCCGCGGTTTGCCGGTAGATGGGGCGCAACAGGTCCAGCTCCTGGATGACGGCCTTGGGACGCAGGTCGAAAATCTCCCGCGCCAGGGCCTCGATGCGCTCATCGGGAACGGCGCCGGTGCCAAAAGTGTTGACCATCAGGCTGACCGGCGCGGCAACGCCGATGGCGTACGCCACTTGCAGTTCGCACCGGGCGGCCAGGCCGGCGGCGACAATGTGCTTGGCGACATAACGGGCCGCATAGGCCGCCGAACGGTCCACTTTCGACGGGTCCTTGCCGGAAAAAGCGCCGCCGCCGTGGCGGGCGGCGCCGCCGTAGGTGTCGACGATAATCTTTCTGCCGGTGAGCCCGCAGTCGCCCACCGGGCCGCCGATGACGAAACGGCCGGTGGGATTGACTAAGTAGCGGACGCCGGCCGACAACATCGCGGCGGGCATGACCGGCTTGATGATCTCTTCGACCACCGCCTCGGTCACCTCCTCGTGGCTGACTTCAGGGTCGTGCTGGGTGGACAAGACAACGGTGTCGACGGCCGCCGGCCTGCCGTCCTCGTAGCGCACGCTGACCTGGGACTTGGCGTCGGGGCGCAACCAGGGCAGGCGCCCGGACTTTCTCAGCGCCGCCTGTTTTTGCACCAGGCGATGGGAATAGGTGATGGGGAACGGCATCAGCACGTCGGTTTCGTCGCAGGCGTAGCCGAACATCAGCCCCTGGTCACCGGCGCCTTGGTCCAGGTCGAGGCCCTCGCCCTCGTTCACGCCCTGGGCGATGTCCGGCGATTGCCGGTCCAATGCCGTCAGCACCGCGCAACTGTCCGCGTCAAACCCCGTCTCCGAGGAGGTATAGCCAATGTCCCGAATGACCTGCCGGGCGACGGCGTCGTAATCAACAGTCGCCTGCGAGCTGATTTCGCCCGCCAGCAACACTAGGCCCGTGGTGACCAGCGTCTCGCACGCCACCCGGGCGTGCTTGTCTTGCGCCAACAGCGCGTCCAGGACGGCGTCCGAGATCTGGTCCGCCACCTTGTCGGGGTGGCCTTCCGACACGGATTCGGAGGTGAGCAGGTAGTTCATCAAGGGGAGGTTACGGTCAGCAAAGCGGCCATTCTAACACCTGCGCGTTGTTTTTTGTTATACTCGCCGCGACTTTCGCCGTCAACTGCAGGAGCCGCCATGACCAGCCAAACCAAAAACGTAATTATTCTTCCCCCGCCGGCAGGTGAAGCGGCGCTTAAGATCAGGCTTCCTGTCCCACAGCCCGCGACTTTCCCTCGCGGGGGGGCGCTCCGGGGAAACTCCTGGCAAACGCCGCGCCTGTTGGACCTGGAAAGCCTCATAGCGGACGGGAAAGAAAGGGTGCAAGAAGATGAGGGCTTTTCCTACCCGAGGACAGGAACGTATTCCGTCGCCAAGTCCTGATCTTCTTGCCCGCCCTGTTGCGCACTGACAACGCCGCCGCGCCTTTTATGTAATCCCGCGCCGGGGAAAGCGTTGCCCCGCCGCGTCCGGGCGTGATTGCGGCGGCGCTCGCCGGGCCGCCGACGCCCGGCTCGGCGAATGCCCGTCCTCCGCTCCGGCGCGGCGCCGGCCCTGGCCCCGGAACCGCCCTCTAAGGACCGGTTCTGCCGACGACGAGCCCCATTGCGCTGATTGAATAGCGCAACAAGAACGGGGCAGTTGTGGTATCTTTACCGGTTGCGATGACGAGTTCACTTCCCGTTTTTTCTTCGCCGCCGCGAGCGGCAACGGCATAGCGGCCCATGAAAATACAGCTGGACAAGAAAGCGCTGGAATGGCAGGCGAAAGCCCGCGACTTCGCCCGGCAGGAGTTGCAACCTTGGGAGCTGGAGGCGGAATTCAACGACGGCGCCGTCCCCGCCGAGGAAAGCCGCCGCCACCGGCAACTGGCCATGGAACTGGGCTTCAACAGGATGGACGTCCCCCGGCGTTACGGCGGGCTGGAGCTGGGAATGACCGAGCAGGTCGCGGTGTGGGAGCAATTAGGGCGCGTAACCAACGCCCTGTGCTGGTGTTTTTCCGAGGCCCAGCAATGGATGTTCACGGCCTGTAACGAGGAGCAAATCAAGACCTACATACTGCCCTTGATGGACGGCTCCCGCCGCGACTGTTACGCCATTACCGAGGCGGAATCCGGCTCCTGGGAGGTGATTGAGACCCTGGCGGCGCGCCACGACGACGGCTACCGCATCAACGGCGAGAAACATTACGTGACCGGCGCCGACCAGGCGGATTACTTTTTCTTGCAAGCGCGCCTGGAGAACGGCGAGCATGCCCTGTTTTTCGTGGACCTGGACTCGCCGGGCGTGGAAATGACGGACAACCCCCGGTTCAGCCACACCTACGCCGTGCGCCACCCCACTTTTCGCTATCGCGACGTCTTTGTGCCGGAGAAAAACCGCATCGACGCCGACGGCAAGGGGGCGGAATGCATGCGCCACTGGTTGCGCCACGAGCGCATGATGATCGCGGCGCGTTGTTGCGGCGCGGCGGCGCGCCTGATTGAAGAGGCGACGGAGTTCGCCAAACAGCGGCAAATATTAGATGAGAAACTGGCGGACAAGCAGGCCATTCAGTTCATGTTGGCGGACTGCGTGACCGAGTTGTGGGCCGCCCGGCTCATTACGTTTGAGGCGGCGGCGGCCCATGACCGCGGCGAGAACCCGAAAGCCCTGCACGCCCGTTGCTCCGTAGCCAAGTTGCACGCATCGGAAATGGCCGGCCGGGCGGCGGACCGCGCCCTGCAAATATTCGGCGGGCGCGGCTACCTGCGCAGCAATGCGGCGGAGCGGTTTTTCCGGGAACTGCGCGTGGACCGGATCTGGGAGGGCCCCAGCGAGATTCAGCGCCTGGTCATCGCCAACTGCCTGCTAAAACGCGGGCTGGAAGAGATGTAGCGGCGGGCGGCCGTTAGCCGGGCAAGTCTTTCCGAGAACAACCCTGTAAATTTACACAGCCAATCAATAGGGGATGAAATATGAACAAACACGACCCGTCACGTAGATTCATATTGAGAATCGACTTCTGGCCGGACGAAAATGGTGAGGAGGCAACGCCCAAAGACATCCATTGCAAGGAAATGCCGGGACAAGAAAAGATTTTTCGTATGCTGGCGGACGTGTGCGCCAACCCTGAAAATGGACCGGCGGACGTCCGGTCGTGGGAGGTTCTGGAGGAGGTGCGGGAAAGGGGAAGTTGTTGCGTGAAAATTGCACAGCGAATGGATGGCAGAGTAAGTCGCGACTGGGACTGGTTATGGCGGGCATGACAAAAATAATCGCGGCGCTGGCGTTGCCGGCGGCAATCTGCGCGGCGGGCGCGGCGGGCGCGGCGGGCGCGGCGGAAGAGAAAGTCGTCAACGTTTACAACTGGGCGGATTACATCGGCCCCGCCACCATTGTCGATTTTGAGCGGGAATACGGCATCAAGGTGAACTACGACGTATACGACGCCACGGAGCTGATGGACGCCAAGCTGATGACGGGCAGAAGCGGCTACGACGTGGTGGTGCACGCCGCCTCCTACTCGGCGCGCCTCATCGAGGCCGGCGTCTATCGCCCCCTGGACTGGGAGCGCCTGGACAATCGCAAGCACCTGGATCCGGACATCATGCAGGCGCTGGAAGCCTTCGATCCGGGCAATCGCCATGCGGTTCCCTATATGTGGGGCACCACGGGCATTGCCTACAACGTTGACATGGTCCGGGCGCGGTTGCCCGAGGCGCCGCTGGACAACGCCGACTTCTTCTTTCGGCCGGAAATCATTTCCCGCTTCGCCGACTGCGGCGTCACGGTGCTGGACGGCCCCATCGACACCCTGCCCATGGTGATGAGTTTTCTGGGACATCACGGCAACTCCGTTGACCCTCAGCACCTGCGCGAAACCGAGCAAGTGATGAAGTCCATTCGCCCCTACATCCGCTATTTCAGCTCCTCTAAAATATCGCTGGACCTGCCGAACCAGGAGGTCTGCGTGGCCATGAGCTGGTCCGGCGAGTACGCCGTGGCGCGGCGGCTGGCGCGCAGCGCCGGCGTTGACGTCAACCTGGAGTACGTCATGCCGAAGGGCGGCATCCCCGCCTGGGTGGACAGCATGTTCATTCCCGCCGACGCGCCGCACCCGGGCAACGCCCACCTGTTGCTCAACTACCTGATGCGCCCGCAGGTGATTGCCGACATCACCAATGACATCGGCTACGCCAACGCCAACCGTTCCGCCCTGGCGTTGGTGGACCCCCGGTTCGCCGGCGACCCCGCCATCTATCCCGACGAAGACGTGCGCCGACGCCTGCAACTCTCCCTGGTGTATGCGCCCAAGGCGGAGAGGGTGCGCTCGCGCACCTGGACGCGCATCAAGTCCGGTCTCTGACCCCATCAACACAGGCCGCAACCCCGTGAAAGACCCGTTCATCCAAATCCAGAACGTCTCCAAGAGTTTTAACGGCTTCATGGCGGTGCGGGACGTCAGCCTGGACATTCAGCAGGGGGAGCTGTTTTCCATCCTGGGCGGGTCCGGTTGCGGCAAAACCACCCTGTTGCGCATGCTGGCGGGGTTCGAGACGCCCACCTCGGGGCGCATCCTGATTGACGGGGCGGACATAACCGATTCCCCGCCTTACGAACGCCCGGTCAACATGATGTTCCAGTCCTACGCCGTCTTTCCTCACATGAGCGTGGCGGACAACGTGGCCTACGGGCTGAAGAAGGAGGGTCTGCCGAAAGAGGAAATCCGCTCCCGGACGGCGGACATGCTGGCCCTGGTGCAACTGACGGAGTTCGCCGGGCGCCGGCCCCGGCAACTGTCGGGCGGGCAGCGCCAGCGCGTCGCCCTGGCGCGGGCGCTGGTCAAGCGTCCCAAGGTGTTGTTGCTGGACGAGCCGCTGGCGGCCCTGGACAAGAAACTGCGCGAGCACACCCAGTTTGAGCTGATGAACATCCAGGACGAGACCGGCGTGACGTTTGTCGTGGTCACCCACGACCAGGACGAGGCCATGATCCTGTCCAGCCGCATCGTGGTGATGCGCGACGGGCGCTTCATCCAGTGCGGCACGCCCAAGGAAATCTACGAATACCCGGTGAACCGCTACGTGGCCGATTTCTTCGGCGCCATCAACCTGTTCGAGGGCACCGTCAGCCGCGTGGACGGCGATCTTATGAAAGTGGACTGCGTCCAGGTGGGCGCAACCGTGGGCGCGAAGACGGCGGACGGAGTGTGCGCCGGCGCCCGCCTGGCGCTGGCCGTGCGCCCGGAAAAAATCCTCATCACCAAGGAGCCGCCGCGCCGGGAGGCGGCGGCCGTGATCAAGGGCGTGGTCTGGGACCTGGGCTATTACGGCAACCTGTCCATCTATCGCGTCAAGACGGAGAGCGGGGCGGTGGTGCAGGTCAGCGCCCAGAACCGGGTGCGCTCCGCCGAGCGGGTGCTGGAGTGGGACGACGTGGTCTATCTTTCCTGGGACGTGCAAAGCAGCGTGGCCCTGACCGAATGACCCCGGCGCCTGCAACGGGCGAGGACCGGCTGTGGCGCCGCGTCGTCATTATGACGCCCTACCTGTGGCTGGGCGTGTTTTTCCTGTTGCCGTTCCTGGTGGTGCTGAAGATCAGCCTGGCCGACCCCGTCGTGGCCACGCCGCCGTTTTCGCCGCTGTTCGAGCAGTCGGCGGACGCTCCCCCGAAGCTGCAGGCAACCCTGGACAACTACCGCTTCTTGTTGGAGGACGACCTGTACTGGGTCAGCTACCTGAAATCCGCCCGCATCGCCCTGGTTTCCACATTCCTGTGCCTGCTCATCGGCTACCCCATGGCGTACGCCATCGCCCGCGCCCGCCCGGCGCGGCGCAACCTGTTGCTGTTCCTGGTCAGCCTGCCGTTCTGGACTTCGTTCCTGTTGCGCATCTACGCCTGGATGAGCCTGCTGGGCTCCAACGGCCTGCTCAACAACCTGCTGCTGTCCCTGGGCCTCATCGAGCAACCGCTGAAACTGCTGTATACGGATTTCGCCGTGTATCTGGGCATCGTCTATTCTTACCTGCCGTTCATGGTCCTGCCGTTGTACGCCAACCTGGTGAAGCTGGAGCGGGAGCTGGACGAGGCCGCTGCCGACCTGGGGGCAACGCCCGGGCAGGTCTTTCGCGACATTACGTTGCCGCTCTCCCTGCCCGGCGTCATTGCCGGCAGCCTGCTGGTGTTCATTCCCGCCCTGGGGGAGTTCGTTATTCCCGCCTTGCTGGGCGGGCTTGACTCGCTGATGATAGGGCGCACCCTGTACGATGAGTTCTTTACCAACCGGGACTGGCCGCTGTCGTCGGCGCTGGCGGTCATCCTGCTGCTCATCCTGGTGGCGCCCATCATGTTGTTTCAGCACGGACAGGCGCGGGACGCCCGGGGCGATACATGAGCGGCCGCCGCCCCACGTTCCCGTTCACCGTGCTGTGCTTCGGTTACGCTTTCCTGTACATTCCCATCATCCTGGTCATCGCGTACTCTTTCAACGGCTCTCCCATCAGCTCGGTGTGGGGCGGGTTTTCCCTGCGCTGGTACGCAGAGCTGCTGAAGGAGCGGCAGGTCATCGATGCGGCCCTGCTCAGCCTGCGCATCGCTTGCATCAGCGCCACGTTCGCCACCTTGCTGGGCGCCCTGGCCGGTTTCGCCCTGGCGCGGGCGGGGCGGTTTCGCGGCCGCACCTTGTTCACCGGCATGATTGCCGCGCCGCTGGTGATGCCGGAAGTGCTCACCGGCCTGTCCCTGCTGGTGCTGTTCGTCAGTTTGCAGGACTTCATCGGCTGGCCCGGCGCGCGCGGCGCGACCACCATCACCATCAGCCACATCACTTTTTCCATGGCGTACGTAGCCGTGGTGGTGCAGTCGCGGCTAACGACCATGGACTCGTCCCTGGAAGAGGCGGCCATGGACCTGGGGGGGCGGCCGTTGCGGGTGATGGCGGACATCACCCTGCCCATCATCGCGCCGGCCCTGTTGTCCGGCTGGCTGCTGGCGTTCACCCTGTCCCTGGACGACCTGGTGATCGCCAGTTTCGTCTCCGGGCCGGGCGCCAGCACCCTGCCCATGTGGATCTTCTCCCAGGTGCGCCTGGGGGTGACGCCGGAGATTAACGCGCTGGCCGCCGTCATCATCGTGACAGTCGCCGCCGGCGTGCTGGGCGCCGGCTGGATCATGCTGCGGTACGGCCGCTCGCAACGGCAGGAACCGTAGCCGCGGCGGCGCCGAGTCATGCGACAGGTTTATGCGCCGCGGGCCGTGTTCGACCAGGCCCTGGAGCTGGTTAACGCCGGCAACCCCCGGGCCGCCGAGACCATCTGCCGCGAGGCCATTGAGCGCAACACCGGGGACATTAACATGTGGGGGTTGTTGGGCGCGGTGCTGATCAAGATGCGCCGCCTGCAAGAAGCGGAGCAGGCCCTCAGGGAGACCATTCGCCTGGCGCCGACTTTCGCCAAGCCCCACGAGGACCTGGGGTTCGCGTTGCTGGAGCAAGAGCGCTACGAAGAAGCCGCCGCAGTGTTGCAAGAAGCGGTGCGGCTGGACCCGCGGCTGGACCAGGCCCAGTTCAACCTGGGCAAGGCGCTGGCGCAACTGGGCAGGGGCGCGGACGCCGACGCCGCGTTCGAGGCGTCGTTCGCCCTGGCGCCGCGGCGGCGGCAACTGGCGGAGGCCGCGCGGCTGCACCGGGACGGCAAGCTGGACCAGGCGGAAAAAATCTATCAGCAGATACTGCAGGACGACCCGCACAACGTGGACGCCCTGCGCATGACGGCCATGGCGGCGGCGACGCGGCAACGCTATGACGATGCGGAGCGCCTGTTGCGCCGCGCCGTGGAGCTGGCCCCGGATTTTCTCACCGCGGTCATCGATCTGGGGCGCATTTTAAAGGAGCAGAACCGCTTCGAGGAAGCCATCGAGTGCTTCAAGAAAGCCATAGACGTCAATCCCGCCAACCCCCATACCCATTTTCTGCTGGCGTCGGTCTATGCGCCGGCGGGGCTGAACCAGGCGGCGGCAGAAGAGTACCAGCGCACGCTGGAGCTGTCTCCCCGGCACCCCGGGGCCCTGCTGGGGCTGGGCAACGCCTTGAAAACCATCGGCCGCCAGGAAGAGGCGATCAAGGCCTACCAGGACTGCATTCGCGCAGCGCCCGACAGCGGCGAGACGTACTGGAGCCTGGCCAATCTCAAGACCTATCGCTTTACCGACGAGCAGTTGCGGGAAATGGAGCGCCGGGCGGAGGCCGCCGGAGCGGCGAGCAAGTCGCAAGTCAACTTCCTGTTCGCCCTGGCCAAGGCCTGTGACGACCGCCGGGAGTACGACCGCGCCTGGAATTACTACGAGCGCGCCAACAGCGGGCAGCGGCGGCTGGTCCAGTACGACCCGGTGCAAACGGAAACCACCGCAGACGCCGTCATCGAGGTCTTTGACCAGACCTTGCTGGAGGAGAAGCAGGGCGGCGGCCATTCCGACCCGGCGCCCATCTTCATCCTGGGGTTGCCGCGCTCCGGTTCCACCCTGGTGGAGCAGGTGCTGGCCAGCCACAGCCGGGTAGAAGGCACCAGCGAGTTGCCCTACCTGTCCCGGGTGGCCATGTCCTTGAACCGCAACCGCGCCGACGGCATTAACTTCCCAGCGGCCGTGAAGGAGCTGGGGGCGCCGCACCTGGCCGCCCTGGGCGAGGATTACCTGCGTTACGCGCAGTTGCACCGGCTGGAGGAGACGCCGTTCTTCATCGACAAGATGCCCAATAACTTTCCTTTCATCGGCTTCCTTCACCTCATCCTGCCGCGCGCAACCATCATTGACGCGCGGCGCCATCCGCTGGACGCCTGCGTCGGCAATTTTCGCCAGCACTACGCCAAGGGGCAGACGTTTGCCTATGACCTGACGGACATCGGCGAGTATTACCTGCAGTACCAGCGCCTGATGGACCACTGGGACGCAGTGTTGCCGGGGCGGGTGCTGACCGTGCAGTACGAGGAGGTTGTCACGGACTTTGAAAACCAAGCGCGGCGCATTCTGGAGCACTGCGGCCTGCCCTGGGAGGACGGCTGCGCCCGTTTCTACGAAACCCAGCGGCCGGTGCGCACCGCCAGCTCCGAGCAAGTGCGCCGCCCCATCTACACCGAGGCGCTGGGTTTCTGGCGCCACTACGAGGCCCATCTGGGCCCGTTGCTGGACATCTTAGAGCCGTTGCGGGAGCGCTACCGCCGGTACGAGGCGGACTGAGCGGCGCCGGGGGCGCCATCCCTCATCTACGCCGCGGCGCTGACGCCGGCGCGAAACGGACTGAGCGGCGCCCATCTACGCCGCGGCGCTGACGCCGGCACGAAACGGACTGAGGGCTGGCGGGGGCGGCCCCGACGCCAGGGCCAGGTTCCCAGGGCATTTCAGGCGCAAGAAGCCGGGCGCCTGGCCGCCATGCGCCCATCTACGCCGCGGCGCTGACACCGGTGCCGCTATGGGTCCCATCTGGGGGAGTTGCTGGACGTCCTGTAGCCGGTGCGGGAGCGTTGCCGCCGGTACGAGGCGGACTGAGCGGCCACCATCTACGCCGAGGCGCCCCCGGCGCCGGGGCCGGGTTGCCGGAGGTTCCAGGCTGAGGAGCCGGCGGCGACCCGGTTCTCATCCGCCGGGCGCCCGGCCGCCGGGCGCACCCCTCAGGAATAGGGCCAGACTTCCAGGCCGTGTATGGCGTTGCGAATGTCCCAGGTAAGCGTCACCATGGCGGTGGTCTTGCGGGCGGCGAAATCATGCACCGCCACGGTGGAGGGCGAGGAGCCGGCGGCGACCCGGTGCTCGTCCACAACGCACAGGCCGCGCCCGAAACCCTGCCGGGCGATGCGGGAATCGTCCAGGTCCGTGTGGGTCAGTTTTTTCTCGTTGAAGCGCGGCACCGGAAAGGCCAGCTGATCGTCGGGGGCGACGTAGCGCACCGCGTTCGCCTCGGTGTCGTTGAACAACACCCCCTGCCGCCAGGGGCGGGCGTTGTGAACGCCGCGCGGCAGGGACGCCCGCTCCCGCAACCGCCGCCCGTCAAAAACCAGCAAGGCGCCGGTGCGCGTGCCGCTGAGGTACAAGCCGCCGCGGTCGCAGAAGACGTTGTTGAGATGCAACTGGTTGGACGGCATAGGGCCGCCGGCGGTTGCGCCGGGGTCAAACGGGACGCCGCGAAACGCCTGCCCGTCGCGGCGGACGGCCAGCCCCCAGGAAAACCGATGCTTGTCCAGGTCAAAACCCAGCAACGAATCAAAGCCGGTGGAGGTGAGATAGAGGCGGCGCCGGTAACGGCAGATTTCATGGCAGTGCTTCAGGTAGGGGTTGCGGTAAGACGCCAGCAACTGGAAGTCGGGCGTGTAGGCGAACAGCTCGTCGCTGGCGGCGATATACACCCGCTCCCCGTCGAAAGCGATGCCGCGCAATCCCCGGTCCCATCCCCGCCCCTGCCAGTCAATGGCCATGGTGTTCCAGTCCAGGGGCTGGGCGGTGCGGCGGCGCTCCAAGTCAATGAGATAGACGCCGCCGTGGCTTTCCCCCTGGCGGCTTCCCCGCACCACGGAGGCGGCGACCAGGACGGTCATGGAGCCCCGGACTTACCCGGGAACCCGTTCAATGTACTCCGCCGGCACGTAATCGAAGATGAACGTGATGCGGTCCTCCTTGCCCTTGTTCATCACGCTGTGCTGTTTCTGGTTGTTGATTTCGTAGGCCTGCCCCACTTCCATGGGACACGGGCGGCCGTCTATGGTGAAGCGCACCCGGGGGTTCGTGGTAATGGGTACATGGATGCGGTGGCCGTAATGAAACGACGGGTGCGTGTCCCGGTGCGTGACGATTTTCGCGCCCGCGACCAGTTTCGCGGCCATGGCGCGAATGATGGTGCCGCCGGGCGGGTAGTGCGCGCCGATGAGCGCGCGCATCAGCGGCACGGCGGCGGCGGCCAGGCGGTCCCAGCCCGGTTGCCGGCTGATCTCGATGTCCGGCCAGCCGTCGCCGTCGGTGAAGACCATCACGATGGATTCCGTGTAGCGGTGCACATCGTAGGCCTTCTGGCGGAACTTGTGCTCAAGCCAGGCGTCCCGCTCCTGTGCCAGGATGCGGTCCCGCAACGGCGCGGCGTCCACCGGCCCCAGGCATTTTATCGGCGCGTCTATGTTCATCAGCTGGTCTTAAGCAATATCAGGATCTTCATGCGGAATTATTTTACACAATGGCGGGCAAAGTGTGTTATGCTTGCGGCAAGCGTGGGACATTCAGCCCGCGACCTGGGGGGAAGAACAATGCACAACGCAAGAGAGCTCGACCGGCAACCGCCGTTGCCGAAGAAGACGCTGGCCATCGCCATGTCGGCCCTGCTGGGCGGCGCCCAGTCCGCCGGGGCGCAGCAGGTGCTGGAGGAAATCGTGGTCACCGCTACCAAGCGGGAGGCCAGCCTGCAGGACATTCCGTTGTCCATCACCGCGTTCACCACCGATGAAATCGGGCGCCGCGGTTTCAAGGACATGTCCGACTACACCAGCTTCGTCCCCGGCCTGGCGGTGGGACGGCGGGAACCGGGCGGCAACTCGGTGGTGTTTCGCGGCGCCGCCGCCTCCGGCATCCAGTTCGGCAGCAACCCGTCCAGCGGCGTTTACCTAGATGAGCAACCCATCACCGCGGCCGGCATCAACCCGGATCCGCGTCTGGTCGACATCGAGCGGGTGGAGGCCCTCAGCGGCCCCCAGGGCACCCTGTTCGGCGACGCCTCCCAGTCGGGCACCCTGCGCATCATCACCAACAAGCCGGACGCCGCCGAGCTGGACAGCTGGGCGGAGGCAACCGGCTCCAAGGTGGACGGCGGCGATTTCAGCTACGACGTCAACGCCATGCTCAACCTGCCCGTGGTGCGGGACCGCCTGGCCGTGCGCCTAGTGGGATTTCGCGCCGAGGAGGCCGGCTACATAGACAACGTGCTGGGCCGCAGCGGCGGCGACACGTTTGACAACGCCAACCAGGTGGAAGAGGACGTGAACTCCTCGGAGGTCACCGGCGGGCGCGTCGCCGTGCGCTGGACCCCCAACAGCGACTGGACCCTGGACCTCTCCGGCATTTACCAGGACGTGACCGCCGATGGTTTCGGCG
This sequence comes from uncultured Enterobacteriaceae bacterium, assembly GCA_964509455.1. Lineage (GTDB taxonomy): Bacteria > Pseudomonadota > Gammaproteobacteria > Eutrophobiales > Eutrophobiaceae > JAAXHV01. The sequence goes on from CAZDXS010000009.1 coordinate 14,156, forward strand.
ACACCAACCTGGACGCAGGCGACTTGGAGCAGGTGCGCTTCCACAAGGAGGAACTGGACGAGGACTGGTACCAGCTGGGGGTCACCCTGGAGGGCAGGCTGGGCGCGGCGGACACGCTGTTGCACGCCTCTTACTTCAACCGCGACTATCGCTACGAGGCCGACGGCACCGATTACCAGTTTGCTTTCGACCAGTTGTTTGATGATGCCGAGTACACCATCTATGACTTTGGCGGCGACCCGGAAAACGGCTTCGCCATCAACGACATAAAAAACAACCGCTGGACCGTGGAGGCGCGGCTGTCAACGCCTGCCGACAGCGGCAGCAAGTGGTTCGGGCTGGTGGGGCTGTTCTACAATCGCACCTCGGAGGATTCGCTGTTCGCCGCCGGCAACGACAGCCTGGCGGATGCGCCGCCGGCGTTTTACTACATGGCCTACAACCTTTATTTCAACAACCCGCCGTTTCTGGACGACGACGAAACCATTCCCAACCCGGATTTCAACCCGGACACCCCGTCCCTGAACGGCCTGCCAATCAATGACCCGGAAAACGGCGTCAGGACCTGGGAGCCCAACGAGAACTGGTTTTTCGGACTCTACGACGAGACCATTGAGCAGTTCGCGGTGTTCGGCGAGTTGAATTTCGACCTCACCGAGAACTTCACGGTCACGGCGGGCGGGCGCTGGTTTCACGTAGATACCAAGTTCCGCCTGGTGCAGGGCGGCCTGCAACAGAACGGCATCGTACCCAACCTGGCCACGGACCTGGTTATCACCGATGAGCGCATCAACGAGAGCACCGACGGCTTCGTGCCGAAATTCGGCGCGACCTGGCGCTACAACGACGACGTTATGTTTTACTTCACCTACTCACAGGGCTTTCGCAGCGGCGGCGGCAACGGTTCCAAGCGCATCTCCGGCATTCCGCTGGCGTACGAAGCGGACAAGCTGAAAAGCCTGGAGGCGGGGGTGAAAGCCACTTGGCTGGACGGGCGCCTGCGCGCCAACCTCAGCGCCTACACCATGGACTGGGACAACGTACAGGTGCAGGTGGACGATCCCAACCCGTTCGTGTTTTCCCTTGGCATTGTCAATTTTCCGGAAGCGGAAATTGACGGCTTTGAGTTCGATTTCAACTGGTTGCCGCTGGAGGGGCTGGACCTGGGCGGCACCGTGGCGTACAACGATGCGCGCATCTCCCAGTCGGCGACCCTGGACCTGCGAGGGCACGAGCTGTCCGTGAACAAGGGCGACCGCCTGCCCATCACGCCCAAGTGGAAAGCGAGCATGTTCGCAGAGTATTCCTGGCCGCAGGAGCTGTTCGGCGCACAACCCTACCTGCGCTTTGATTACGCCCACACCGGCAGGTCCATCAACGCGTTGCCCGGGCTGGAGGCCATCGTGGCTCTGGAAGGCACCGGGCAGGAAACCACCATTCAGCACCCTTACGACGTGGGCAACTTTAGCATGGGGCTGGACGGGGACTCCTGGAGCGTTGCCTTGCGCATCGACAACGTCTGGGACGAGCGCGGCACCACTTTCGTGAACAACCGCTGGGGGGAACGGCGCTTTGGCGTCAACCAGCCGCGCACGTTCGGCGTCACCCTCAGAAAAAGCCTGCGTTAAGCGCACCGGGAACAGCGCCGACCGGCAGGGCCGGGCAGGGGCTCCGCGCAACATGACCCGGCTCAAAGACTGGTTCCAGGCGAACGCCATCGAGGAGGCGGAGGTGTTGATTCCCGACATTGCCGGCATGGCCAAGGGCAAGTTCGTACCGGCGCCGCGCTACCTGGCGGACCAGGGCATACGCATCGCTCAGGGGCGCCGCGAAACATGACCCGGCTCAAAGACTGGTTCCAGGCGAACGCCATCGAGGAGGTGGAGGTGTTGATTCCCGACATTGCCGGCATGGCCAAGGGCAAGTTCGTGCCGGCGCCGCGCTACCTGGCGGACCAAGGCATACGCATCGCCGAGGGGCTGTTCACCCAGACCATTACCGGCGACTACGCCGAACTGGTCGAAAGCATCAACCCCGGCGATCGCGACATGGAGGCGCGGCCGGCGCCGGAGACGCGGCGCCTGGTACCCTGGGCGTCCTGCCCGACGGCGCAGCTCATTCACGATTGTTACCGGCTGGACGGCGCCCCCGTGGCGTTTTCCCCGCGGTACGTGCTAAAGCGCGTGCTGGACGCCTACCGGGAGAAGGGCTGGAGGGCCGTGGCGGCGCCGGAGATCGAGTTTTACCTGGTCAAGCCCAATGCCGACTCCGACCTGCCGCTGGAACCGCCCGTCGGGCGCTCCGGGCGCCAGGAGCGGGCCCGGCACGCTTTCAGCATGGACGATCTGGACGAGTTCGAGGACGTGGTGGAGACCATCTACCAGTTTTCCGAGCAACAGGGGCTCGATATTGAGACGCTGGTCCATGAAGACGGCGTCGCCCAGCTGGAGGTCAATTTTCTGCACGGCGACCCGATGAACCTGGCGGACCAAGTGTTTGTCTTCAAGCGCACGGTGCGCCAGGCGGCGTTTCGGCACGGCATGTACGCCACTTTCATGGCCAAGCCGCACCAGCATCAACCGGGCAGCTCCATGCACCTGCACCAGAGCGTGGTGGACCGGAAAACCGGCAAGAACCTCTTCGCCGGCCGCCGCGGCAAGCCCAGCAAGCTGTTCAAAAGCTACATCGCCGGCTTGCAGAAATACCTGCCCGCCATCATGCCGTTGCTGGCGCCCAACGTGAATTCCTACCGGCGGGTCACCCGCTACTACGCCTCTCCCACCAATACCAACTGGGGGTTTGACAACCGCACCGTCGGCCTGCGCGTGCCGCTGGCGGCGGCCGATGCCGCCCGGGTGGAGAACCGGGTGCCGGGCGCCGACAGCAATCCCTATCTCGCCATGGCCGCGTCCCTGGCCGCCGGCTACCTAGGGGTGAAAGAGAAGTTGGAGCCCGGCAAGCCGGTGGAGGACAGCGCTTATGAACGCGCCATCACCTTGCCCCGGGACCTGTTGGCGGCCTTGAAACTGATGCGCCGGGCCGCTCCCGTGCGCCAGTTGCTGGGCGCGGAATTCATGCGCGTTTACGGTGCCGTCAAGGAACTGGAGTACGACACCTTTTCCCAGGTGATCAGCTCTTGGGAGCGGGAACATCTGTTGCTGAACGTATGACGCGAAAGACGACCATGACAGACCAACAGGCAACGGCCGGCGGGATGCTGATCGCAACCACCACCTGCACCCGTTCACGGACGCCCGAGCGCTGGGCGAAGAGGGATGCCGGGTCATCACCCTGCCCCGGGACCTGTTGGCGGCCTTGAATCTGATGCGAAGAGCCGCTCCCGTGCGCTGGTTGCTGGGCGCGGAATTCATGCGCGTTTACGGCGCCGTCAAGGAGCTGGAGTACGACGCCTTTTCCCAGGTGATCAGCTCTTGGGAGCGGGAACACCTGTTGCTGAACGTATGACGCGAAAGACGACCATGACAGACCAACAGGCAACGGCCGGCGCCGGCTGGCGGGATGCTGATCGCAACCACCACCTGCACCCGTTCACGGACACCCGGGCGCTGGGCGAAGAGGGATGCCGGGTCATCACCCGCGCCGACGACGTGTACGTCTGGGACACGGACGGCAATTGCTACCTGGACGGCATGGCGGGCCTGTGGTGCGTCAACGTGGGGTACGGCAGGAGCGAGCTGGCGGAAGCGGCCTACCGGCAGATGCTGGAGTTGCCCTACTACAACACTTTTTTCAAGACTTCGCCGCCCCAGGCCATCGAGCTGGCGGCCTTGCTGGCGGAAGTCACCGCGCCGCACCTGAACCACGTG
>CAZDXS010000010.1:0-16372 GCA_964509455.1 uncultured Enterobacteriaceae bacterium
CGTGGCCGCCGACACCGTGATGCGCGCCGGCGCCGGCAACGCCACCGTCATCGTCTCCGTCGGCGACCAATCCCCGCACCAGGCGGCATTGCAAGCGCGCACGCGATACTCCCAGCGGCCCGAGCCGCGGCCCGTGAACGCCCGCTCGGCGGCCGCCAGGTTGCGGTATGCCGTCCAGTCGGCAACGCCCGAGGCGCGCTCCTCCAATTCATACCAGGCGGCGCCCGGGGAGGGGAGCCACGACACCGTGTACCAACCCGTTGTGCTGCCGCCGTAACCCGCCCGAATGCGCGGGGGCGGCGGCGGTTGAACGATGACCGTGATGGGACCTTCCTGGGTCTTTGGGAGAAACCTTGTTTTACGGATGCGATATTGATAGACGCCGGCGGCCTTGCCGCGAAACTCCTTGGAGCGTGCGGCAGGGGTCACCGGCAACTTGGTCCAGATTCCAGCGTCCGATCTCTCTTGCAACTCTATGCACGGATAGAGGGAGGGACTCCACCATCCTCCGCCCCAACCCCAGCCCCATGAGGTCAAGCATTCCATGGGGCGCCCCCAGCGCACCGTGTAGTTGCCGTCGTAGCTGACGGAGGGACGCACAAACAACGGCGTGTGCACCGTCAATTCTGCGGTCGCCGTTCGGGTCTCGCCGCGCAACCCGGTGCAACGCAATGTGCCGGTTCGCCCCGCTGTCACGTCCGTGTATGTCACGGCGCCGCGACCACCGCCGTTGGCGTCCAGGGTCAGTGCAACTCCGTCCAGCGTGCAACTGCGAGCCCGCGTTGCTTCCCAGCGCAATGTGGAGTCCGCTTCGTACTCCACCGGCGTCGGGTCCCAGCGCAGGCTCAGCGTCAACATGCGCACTTCCACGCTCACCGGTTCCGTTGCCTCCCCGCAAGGCATGCTCATACTGACCCAACTGAGACGGCAACGACTCACCTTGTAACGATATATTCCCGGCGCCTTGTTTCTGAAAGAACTTGACGTAACGGCCCAGTTATATGTACCCACCACACGCCACGTTCCATTTTCAAACTGCTCCTGCAGTCGCGTATATAGTCCGGTTCTCTCCCAACTCACCGTGTAACTGCCGTTTATGCTGGGGGATGGGGATATGGTCAATGCCTGAGCGTCCTGCCACGGCGCCAGCCACGCCAGGAGGAGCAGGCCGATGGAGCGGGGAAAGTTCATCGAGGCAAACGAACGCCCGCGACCGGGGCGGCCGGAAAGAAACAAAGCAGAAAGACAGGATGTTTTCTAATCACATCTGCAATTTCTCAAATCAACATGCAAGCAACTCCAGTGTCACCCGGCGAGTATAGGAACTCGCACTTTTTTTGTCAAGGACATTCTGACTCTTCTTGCTGAAAAAGCATCGGGGCGGCAGTGCGCCGCTTTTCAGGTTTTGGATGACAGAACCATACACGGGGTTGTTGCCTGGCAATCTTTGTGGCATAATGCATCGTTTTCAAGGCGAAGCGCAACAGCGGCAACCGTCCGAGCGTAGATTTGGCGCGGGCGGGAGGCGCCGGGTTGCTCTTTCCCGGAGGCGGTTTTGTACGCCTGCGGGCATTCATTTTAGTTGTATAACGTAAACACACACGCGCATCGCAAAGCGCGTATCGGGGTCCTGGCCGTTGTGCGCTTCTGGGCGAGCGGTCGGGCGGTATGCGCGGTGTGCGGAGGCTTAACCCCACGGGAGTATTGTTTTTATGTCTGACGTCAGCATGCGCGATATGCTGGAAGCCGGTGTCCATTTTGGCCACCAGACCCGCTATTGGAATCCGAAGATGGCTTCTTACCTGTTTGGCCATCGTAATAAAATCCACATCATCGACCTGGAAAAGACCCTGCCCCTGTTCAAGGAGGCGATGAACTTCGTCAGCGGGGTGGCGGCCGGCCAGGGCAAAATCCTGTTCGTAGGCACCAAGCGGGCGGCGCGCCAGATTGTGATGGAGGAGGCGCAGCGTTGCGGCATGCCGTACGTGAGCCTGCGCTGGCTGGGCGGCCTGTTGACCAACTACAAGACGGTGAAGCAGTCCATCAAGCGGTTGCGGGACTTGGAGGAGAAAAAAGCCGAGGGCGGCACGGAGCACATGAGCAAAAAGGAGATGCTGCATTTCGAGCGGGAGCTGGAGAAGCTGGAGCGCAACCTGGCGGGCATCAAGGATATGGAGAACTGGCCGAAAGCCCTGTTCATCATTGACGTGGGCTACGAGGACATCGCCGTCAGCGAGGCGGTCAAGCTCAACATTCCCATCGTGGGGGTGGTGGACAGCAACAGCGACCCCACCAACATCGATTACGTGATTCCCGGCAATGACGACGCCATACGCTCGATTAAGCTATATGCGCAGGCGGTGGCGGATGCGGTCATCGTCGGGCGCGAGTCCGTCGCGCACCTGGGGCAGGAGGGCGCCGAAGACGATTTCGTCGAGCTGGACGCCCAGGGGAAACCGGTGGTCGGGGACGGCAAGAAGCCCGACCGCGACGGCAAAAAAGCAACGAAAAGGAAGCCCCGCAAGGGCGCCGCGGCCGACAAACCGAAGAAGCCCGTGGTTAAAAAGGCCGCGAAAAAGGCCCCTGCCAAGGATGCCGACAAAGACGCGGCGGCGGACGCTGAACCTGTTGCCGAGCAGAAAGCGGACGCGCCTGTAGCAGATGCCGAATCCTCTGCCAAAGACGCTGGTAAGGACGCGCCAGCAGCGGTCGCCGAAGCCGCCAAAGACGCCGACAAGGACGCGCCTGCGGCGGACGCTGAACCTGCTACCGAGCAGAAAGCGGACGCGCCAGTAGTAGACGCCGAATCCTCTGCCAAAGACGCCGCTGAGGACGCGCCAGTAGCGGATGCCGAAGCCGCCGCCAAAGACGCTGGTAAGGACGTGCCGGCGGCGGACGCTGAACCTGCCGCCGAGCAGAAAGCGGACGCGCCTGCGGCGGACGCCGAGCCCGCCGCCGAGCAGAAAGCGGGAGCATAAGCCATGCAGATCTCCGCTTCCATGGTGAAAGAACTCCGGGAACGCACCGGCGCCGGCATGATGGATTGTAAAAAAGCCCTGCAAGAGACCGGCGGGGACATCGAGGCCGCCATTGACGAGATGCGCAAGTCCGGCGTCGCCAACGCGGCGAAAAAAGCGGGGCGCATCGCCGCCGAGGGCGCCGTCGTGGTCCAGGTGAATGACGCAGGCGACCAGGGCGTGGTGTTGGAAGTGAACTGCGAGACCGATTTTGTCGCCCGGGACGACAACTTTCAGCAGTTTGCCCGGCAACTGGCCGAGACCATTTTGCAACGCCGGGAAGCCCGCGACGTAGAGGCGCTGAAATCCCAGCCCCTGGGCGGCGACTCGCCGACCGTGGAAGAAGCGCGGCAACAACTGGTGGCGAAGCTGGGAGAGAACATCAGCCCGCGCCGTTTTGCCCGGGTGGAGCGCGCCGGCGGCGTCCTGGGGGCGTACGTCCACGGCATTCGCATCGGCGTGCTGGTGGACCTGTCCATAGACGACCCGGTGCTGGCGAAAGACTTGGCCATGCACATCGCGGCGGCCAATCCCCTGTGCGTGGGCGAGGATGACATGCCCGCCGGCGCCCTGGAAAAAGAGCGGGAAATTCAGCTGGCCAAAGCCAGGGAAACGGGCAAACCAGAGAACATCATCGAAAAAATGGTGGACGGGCGGTTGAAGAAGTTCATTGCCGAGAACACCCTGTTGGGACAACCGTTCATCAAGGACACGGACGTCGCCGTGGCCGCCCTGTTGCAACAGCGCCAGGCGCAGGCGCACGGATTTATCCGCTACGAAGTGGGCGAGGGGATTGAAAAGAAAGAGGACAACTTCGCCGCGGAGGTCATGCGCCAGGCCGGGCTGGACCAAGGGTAACCGTTTTGCCTGCCGCGCCGGAACTGCAATATCGACGGATCCTGATCAAGCTCAGCGGCGAGGCCCTGGTGGGCGCCGCCGGGCACGGCATCGATCCCGCCACCATCAAGGGACTGGCAAGCGAAATCCGCGAGCTGGGGCAGTGCGGGGCGGAGGTCGCCATGGTGCTGGGCGCAGGCAACTTTTTTCGCGGCAGCAACCTGGCCGCGGCGGGCGTTGAACGGGTCACCGCCGACCACATCGGCATGCTGGCCACCATTATGAACGCCCTGGCGTTGCAAGACGCCTTGGAGCAACTGGGTTGCCATGCCCGGGTGATGTCCGCCATCAAGGTCAACGAGGTGTGCGAGGATTACATTCGGCGCCGGGCGGTGCGCCACCTGGAAAAGGGGCGGGTGGTGATTTTCGCGGCGGGTACGGGAAGCCCGTTTTTCACCACCGACTCGGCCGCCAGTCTGCGCGCCGTGGAGATCAACGCGGACCTGTTGATCAAGGCCACCAAGGTGGACGGGATTTATTCCGCCGACCCGGAGCAGGACGCCGCGGCGGAGCGCTACGAGGCCCTGAGTTACGACCAAGTGATTGAGCAGAAGCTGGCGGTGATGGACACCACAGCCGTCGTGCTGTGCCGCGACAACGACATGCCCTTGCGGGTGTTGAACATGATGCAACCCGGCGCCTTGCTGAGGACCGCTCGCGGCATGCCGGAAGGCACCCTGGTGAGCGGCAGTCCGCCGCCGCGGCAGCAACAACAGGCGTAACCCCGGCGCCGCGACCGGGCCGCCGCGATGGGCGCCCGGCGCGCGCCCGACCACGTGCGACACGAGAGAGAACTATGAGCGAAGACATTATCAAAGACGCGGACCTGAGAATGAACAAGACCCTGGAGGCGTTGCGCCAGGAGTTTTCCCGGATTCGCACCGGGCGCGCCCACCCCGGTCTGCTGGAGCACATCGTGGTGTCCTACTACGGCAGCGAGACGCCGCTCAACCAGGCGGCCAACATCAGCGTGCTGGACGCCCGCACCCTGAGCGTTGCGCCCTGGGACAAGAGCATGGTCGCGGAGATTGAAAAAGCCATTCGCAACGCCGAGCTGGGGCTGAACCCGGTGACGGCCGGCGAGGTGATCCGCATCCCGTTGCCGGCCCTGAACGAGGAGCGCCGCCGCGAGCTGGCCAGGGTGGTGGGGGCGGAGGCGGAGAAGGCGCGGGTCGCCATTCGCAACATTCGCCGCGACGCCAACCACCACTTGAAGGAGGAGCTGAAAGAAAAGCTCATCACCGAGGACGAGGAGCGCCGCGAGGAGGCGCGCATCCAGGAGCTGACGGACGCGCGCGTGGCCGAGGCGGACCAGGCGCTCAAGGAAAAAGAAGCGGAGCTGATGGAGATTTAGGCGCGGTGAGGCAGGCAACGAACCACACCCTGCATCCCGTTGCGGGGCGCTGACTCCGGTGACGGGCAGGCCGGACAACAACATGCCGGAGCACGTGGCCATCGTCATGGACGGCAACGGCAGGTGGGCGAGAAGCCAGGGTCTGCCGCGCGCCGACGGCCACCGGGCCGGCATCAGCGCCCTGCGCGAGACGGTGCGGCACGGCGCCCAGCGCGGCATCCGCATCCTCACCACGTTCGTGTTCAGCAGTGAAAACTGGCGCCGGCCGCGGGAGGAGATCGCCTCGTTGCTGGAGTTGATCATGGAGGGAATCAACGACGAGACCGACGAGCTGTTCAGAAACAACGTCAAGATTTCGTTCATCGGCGATGTGTCCGCCTTTCCCAAAAAGCTGCGAACCTCCATTCTCAACGCCGAGCAGAGGACCCGGGAAAACGACGGGTTGCGGCTGGTCATCGCGGTGAACTACGGCGGCCGCCAGGAGTTGGTGAGCGCCTGTAAAAAACTTTTTGCCAGGCTGCAAGAGCAGGGGCGGGACGCCGCCGCCGTTTCCGAAGACGCCCTCAGGGAATGCCTGGAGTTGCCGGATTATCCGGACCTGTTCATCCGCACCGGCGGCGAGGTGCGAATTAGCAACTTCCTGCTGTGGCAGCTGGCTTATACGGAAATGTATTTCACCGACGTGCACTGGCCCAACTTCGATGCCGCCGAGTTTGACAGGGCCCTGCAGTGGTACATCGGCAGGCAACGGCGCTTCGGCCGCATCTCCGAGCAGGTGGACGACCCCGGCGGGGCGGCCGTGAACATGGGCGAGGGGGCGCCCGGCGCCCCGGCGCCGTAAACCGCCCGCCATGCGCATCCTCACCGCCCTGGTATTGATTCCGCTGACCCTGTGGGTCACCGTGTACGGCGGCCCGCGGCTGTTCGCCGCCCTGTGCGCCCTGGCGGTGCTGGCGGGCGCCTGGGAATGGTCGCGCCTGGCGGGGTTGCGGTGGGTGAGAACGCGCCTTGTGTTCCTGTTGTTGGTCGCGGCATTGCTGGCGCTGTGCCAGGCGCTTTTGTGGCATCCGACCGCCGCCCCTGTATTTGCTCCCGCCGTGGCGGGCGTCGCCCTGGCTTGGTGGCTGGCGGTCCTGTTTGTGCTCCGGCGGCAACAGGGCGGCGGCGAGTTCGCGCCGGGGCCGTCTGGGTGGCTGGCCGTCGGCGTCATCGTGCTGGTTCCCGCCTGGGCGTCCCTGGTCGCCCTGCACGAGCGCGGCCCGGCCCTGGTGCTGTGCCTGTTCGCGTTGACCTGGACGGCGGACACGGGCGCTTTTTACGCGGGGAAGACGTGGGGCAGGCGCCGGCTGGCCGAGCGCATCAGCCCCAACAAGACCTGGGAGGGGCTGGGCGGCGGCCTGGCGCTGGGCACGGCGGCAGGGGCGCTGGCGTTTGCGTGGTTGCCGACGCCGTCCTACCGACTGGGGCCGTTCCTGCTGGTGTGCCTGGCGACGCTCGTCCTGTCCGTGGCGGGGGACCTGCTGGAAAGCATGTTAAAGCGCCAGTGCGGCGTGAAAGACAGCGGCGTCCTGGCGCCGGGGCACGGCGGCGCCCTGGACCGCATTGACAGCCTGACGGCCGCCGCGCCTGCGTTTTTTGTCGGCGCATGGTTGCTGGAGAAAACCGCTTGATCGGCGTAACAGTGCTGGGCTCCACCGGCAGCATCGGGGTCAACACGCTGGACGTGATGGCGCGGCACCGGGACCGCTTCCGCCTGGTCGCCGTCACCGCCAACCGCAGCGTGGACGCCTTGCGCTTGCAGTGCCTGGCGTGGCGCCCGCAATACGCGGTCATGGCGGACCCGGCCGCCGCCCAGACCCTGCGCGAGCAACTTGCTGGAGAAGCCCCCGAGGTTGTGGTATTATCGGGCCAAGAGGGCTTGGAGGAGGTCGCCGGTTGCCCCGCCGCCCAGTGCGTGGCGGCGGCCATCGTCGGCGCCGCATGCCTCGCGCCCGCCCTGGCGGCGGCGCGGCAGGGCAAAAGAATACTGCTGGCCAACAAGGAAGCGTTGGTGATGTCGGGAAAATTATTCATGGACGCAGTGAAAGAAAACGGCGCGGAGTTGTTGCCGCTGGACAGCGAGCACAACGCCGTGTTCCAGTGCCTGCCGCGAGCGAACGGCGGCGACCTGGCGCAGTCCGGCGTAACGCGCGTGCTGTTGACCGGCTCGGGCGGCCCGTTCCGAACGCGGCCCCGCGAAGAACTGCCCGCGGCGACCCCCGACGAGGCCTGCGCCCATCCCAACTGGGACATGGGGAGAAAAATATCAGTGGATTCCGCCACCATGATGAACAAGGGGCTGGAAATCATCGAGGCATGTTGGCTGTTTGACGCCGGCATTGATCAGGTGGAGGTGGTGATTCATCCGGAGAGCATCGTCCATTCCCTGGTCGAATACGCCGACGGTTCCGTCCTGGCCCAGCTGGGCAACCCGGACATGCGCACGCCCATAGCCCATGCCCTGGCGTGGCCGGAGCGCATTGAATCCGGCGTGAAAAAACTGAACCTGTTTGAGGCGGCGCAACTGAACTTTGAAAAACCCGATCCAGGCAAGTTTCCCTGCCTGGACCTGGCGAAACAGGCCATGAAGCGGGGCGGCACCGCCACGGCCGTGTTGAACGCCGCCAACGAGATTGCCGTTGAAAAGTTTCTGGACGGTGCTATTCGCTACACTGAAATAGCGGCCGTCGTGGAAAAAACCCTGTCCGCCGCCGCGGTGCGACCGGCGGACTCCATTGAACACATTCTGGACGCTGACAAGCAGGCCAGGGAATACGCAACCAACTACTGTCGGGAGATGGGAACATGATGGAAATTTTACAAGCAATTTTCGCTTTCATCGTCGCCGTTGGCGCCTTGATCGCCATTCACGAATTCGGCCACTACTGGGCGGCGCGCCGTTGCAACGTGCTGGTGTTGAAGTTTTCAATCGGCTTTGGCCGCCCCCTGTTCAAGCGTCAATTTGGCGAGGACGAGACGGATTTCGTGGTGGGCGTCGTGCCGCTGGGCGGCTACGTGAGCATGCTGGACGAGCGCCAGTTCGAACCGGGCAAGGTGCCCGAATCGCTGCGCCCCCGGGCGTTCAACAACCGCCCCCTGCGGGAGCGTTGCGCCATCACTGTTGCGGGCCCCCTGTTCAACCTGCTGTTTGCCGTTGCCGCCTACTGGCTGATCAACATTATCGGGATCACCGGGTTAAAGCCCGTGGCGGACCAGGTAACGCCGGGCTCGCCGGCGGCCCAGGCCGGGCTGGCCGACGGGGACGAGATCCTGTCGGTGGGCGGCAAGGAAACGCCCACTTGGAGGAGCGCCCGGGAAGCCCTGATGGTGAGCGTGCTGCGCCGCGAGTCGTCCACTGTCGCCGTCCGTTCGCCGTCAGGGTATGAGCGACTGCTGGAGTTGAACCTGGCGGCGGTTCCCGCAGACCAGGCCGCGGCGAGTTCCCTGTTGGACCTGCTGGGCGTCACGCCGCACCGCCCGGCGCTGGCCGCGGTGCTGGGCACGGTGACGGGCTCAGGAGCGGCGGCCCAGGCGGGGCTGAAAGCCGGCGACCGCATCATCGAGGTGGACGGCGCACCCGTCCAGGACTGGGCGCACTGGGTGTCGCTCATCCAGGCCGGGGCGAACACCGCCATGGAGGTGCAAGCGGAGCGCAACGGCGTCCAGCGCCGGGTCGTCATGACGCCGCAGGAAAAGTCCTCTGCCGACGGCAACAAGGTGGGCTATGCGGGCGTGGCGCCGGATCTGAACCAGCGCATCGACCCGTCCATGTTGGCCGTGGAATCCTATCCCGTGCACATCGCCCTGGCGAAGGGCGTGGTGAAAACGCTGGACATGTCGGTGTTGACCCTGCAGATGCTGGGCAGGATGGTCATCGGGCAAGTTTCCCTGGACAATCTCAGCGGCCCCATCACCATTGCCCATCTTGCCGGCCGCACCGCGCAACTGGGGCTGGTCACGTTTCTCAGTTTCCTGGCCATTGTCAGCATCAGTCTGGGGGTTTTGAACCTGTTGCCCATCCCGATGTTGGACGGGGGACACTTGATGTACTACGCATTCGAGTTCTTCAAGGGCAGCCCGGTGTCCGAGGCAACCCAGCTCGTCTGCCAGAAAGTCGGGATTGCCCTGCTGTTCTGCCTGATGAGCCTGGCTATCTACAACGACATCGCCCGGTTGTTGGGGTGAGTGCGCCGGATTCCACTGCCGGCCGCCTGCGCCGGGGGCGTTGCCGTCATCGCGGTGCGTTGCCGCCGTTGCCGCCGTTGCGGCGCCGCGCCGGGGGCGAGGGAGGGTGATGACAATGTCGCGGTCGTCGTGGCGCCGCGCCGGGCGCCGCCTGGTTTTCGCGGCGGCCGCCTGGGCCCTGGTCCAGGGCGCCGCGGCCATGGACGAGTTCACCATCGAGGACATTCGGGTGGTGGGGTTGCAACGCCTCACGCCCGGCACCGTGTTCAACTACCTGCCCCTGGAGGTGGGCGATTTGTTCAACGCGGAAGTCTCGGCGGCGGCGGTCAGCGCCCTGTTCAAGACGGGTTTTTTCGACGACGTCAGGCTGGAGCGGGACGGCAACGTGCTGACCATCGTCCTCAAGGAACGGGCGGCCATCGGCAGCATTGAAATCAGCGGCAACAAGGACATCAAGACCGAAGACCTGCTGGACGGCCTGAACCAGATCGGTTTCGCCGAGGGACGGGTGTTTGACCAGTCGCAACTGGACGGACTGGAGCGGGAGCTGCGCCGCCAGTACTTCTCCGCAGGCAAGTACGGCGTGCGGGTGAACTCGGAGGTGACCCCCCTGGGCAACAACCGGGTGGCGGTGGCCATCAACGTCATCGAGGGCGATGCGGCCCGCATCAAGCAGATCAACATCGTCGGCAACCGCTCCTACTCGGAGAAAGACCTGCTGAAAACCTTCGAGTTGTCGCCGCCCACGCTGTTTTCCTTTTTCACCAAGGACAACCAGTACTCCCGCCAGAAACTGTCCGGCGACTTGGAAACGCTGCATTCTTTCTACCAGGACCGCGGCTACGTCAATTTCAGCATCGATTCCACCCAGGTGTCCATCACGCCCGACAAGAAAGACATCTACATCACCATCAACATCACCGAGGGCGGGCAGTACACCATCTCGGGGGTGAAGCTGGCGGGCGAGTTCATCCTGCCGGAGGAGCGGCTGTACGGCCTGATCACCATAGAGCCGGGCAGCCTGTTCTCGCGCAAGCGGGTCACCGACAGCAGCGAGTGGATAACCGAGCGCCTGGGCAATGCGGGCTATTCTTTCGCCAACGTCAACTCGATTCCCGACATTGACGAAGACGCCAACACCGTGGAAATCACCTTTTTCGTGGACCCGGGCAAGCGCGTGTACGTGCGCCGCGTCAACTTCTCCGGCAACACCCGGACCCGGGACGAGATCCTGCGGCGGGAAATGCGCCAGCAGGAGAGCGGTTGGATCTCCACCTCCCGCATCGAGCGCGGCAAGATCCGCCTGCAACGGCTGGGTTTTTTCGAGGACGTCAACGTGGAGACCCCCGCCGTGGCGGGCTCGGCGGACCAGGTGGACGTGAACTACACCGTTACGGAAAAGCCCTTCGGCAACTTTCTGGCGGGCATCGGCTTCTCCCAGAGCCAGGGGCTGATTTTTCAGACCAGCATCACCCAGGACAACTTCCTGGGGTCGGGCAAGCGCATCCAGTTCGCCTTCAACAACAGCGACGTCAATCGCCGCTTCGCGATTGGCTACCTGAACCCCTATTACACCATTGACGGCATCAGCCGCGGCTTCAATCTGAACTACCAGCAGACCGAGGCCTACGACGCCAACATCACCGCCTACGACAGCCGCGTGCTGGGGGCGGGGGTCAATTTCGGCATTCCCGTCACGGAATACAACTTCGTCAGCGTCGCCCTGGGGTACGAGAACACCCGCCTGTCCCAGGACGGCATTTTCGCCCAGGAGGTGCAGGACTTCATCGACGAGGAAGGCAGCACTTTCGACATCCTGCGTCTGTCCGCCGCCTTTTCCTACGACACGCGCAACCGCGCCATACTGCCCAGCCGCGGCGTGCAACACCGCATCAGCGCAGAAGCGGCGCTGCCCTCGTTCGGCGATTCCATCGAGTTTTTCAAGGTGGGCTACCGCACCCAGTGGTACCGCCCGGTGCTGCGCAACTTCATTTTCACCCTGAAAGGGGAGCTGGGGTACGGCGGCGGCCTGTTCGGCACCAGCGAGTTGCCGTTTTTTGAGAACTTCTACGCCGGCGGGCCGCGCTCCGTGCGCGGTTACGAGGAAAACACCTTAGGGCCGCGGGATTCGCGCGGTCGGCCGCTGGGCGGCAACATCAAGGTCATCGGCGGGGCGGAGATGATCTTTCCCATACCGTTTCTCAAGGATTTCAAGCAGGTGCAGTTTGCCGGCTTCTTCGACGCGGGCAACGTGTACGCGGACGATGAGAAGTTCAGTTTCAGCGAAATTCGCTATTCCACCGGCGTCAGCGGCATCTGGGTGTCGCCTTTCGGGCTGGTGAGCATCAGCATGGCGCGGCCCATAGGCGACAAGCCGGGGGACGAGTTGCAACAGTTTCAGTTCACTTTTGGTTCAACATTTTAGCGGCCGTTGCCTGGCAGCGCGCCGCGATTAACACTATCACCGTGGAGTCGGGTTCCGTTATGAGATCTACTTGCTTGTTGTTGTGTTGGGGGATGCTGGTTTTCGCCGGCGCGGCCGCGGCCGAGGACTATAAAATAGGGGTGGTCAACGCGTTGCGCATCCTGGAGCAGTCGCCCCATGCCGAGAAAATGCGCGCGTTGCTGGAAAAAGAGTTTGCCCCCCGGGACCGGGAGCTGGTGAGCGCCCAGAAATCCTTGAAAGAAATGGAGGACCGCCTGACCAAGGACGCGCCCATCATGAGCGAGGCGGAGCGGGGCAAGTTAGAGCGCGACATCGTCAACAAGCGGCGGGACCTGAAACGCGACCAGGATGAGTTCCGCGAAGACCTGACTTTTCGCCGCAACGAGGAAATCGCCAAAATTCAAAAAGAGATTGTCGACGCCATCAACGCCGTCGCCAAGGAAAACGAGTACGACATGGTGCTGAACGAGGGCGTCATCTACGCCAGTCCCCGCATCGACATCTCCCAGCTGATCATTGACCGCCTGCAACAGGAAGGCGGTGCGAAAAAAGCCGACAACGGCGCCCAGTAGGCCGGCGCTTGCCGGGGCAGTATGACGGCGATCGCATTAGGGGCGCTGGCGCAGGAAATCGGCGCCCGGCTGGAAGGCGCCGCCGAACGGCAAGTGCGCCGCACGGCGGACCTGCGCGAAGCGGACGGCGACAGCCTGTCGTTTTACGTCAGCAGGCGCTACCGCGCCGCCCTGAAAAAGACTCGGGCCGCCGCGGTCATCCTGGCGGCCGGGGACGCCGCGGACTGCCCCGCGGCCCGGTTGATTGTCGCCGATCCCTACCTGGCCTACGCCCGGGCGGCGCACCTGTTGAACCCGCCGCCGGCGCACCGCCCGGGAATCCATCCCACGGCGGTCGTCGAAGCGGACGTCCGGGCGGCGCCCGACTGCTTCATCGGCGCCAACGCCGTGGTGGGACAAGGCGCGACCATCGGCGCCGGCGCAGTGGTGGGAGCGGGTTGCTTCATCGGCGCCGGCGCAGTGGTGGGGCCGCACTGCCGCTTGCAAGCAGGCGTTGTCCTGCTGGACGGCGCGCGCCTGGGGGCGCGGGTGCTGCTTCATCCCGGGGTCGTCATCGGCGCGGACGGCTACGGCTTTGCCGCCAATGCCGGGCAGTGGTTGAAGATCCCCCAGACGGGCGGCGTCGTCATTGGCGATGACGTTGAAATCGGCTCCAACACGACCGTGGACCGGGGCGCGTTGGGCGACACCGTCATCGAGTCCGGCGTCAAGATTGACAGCCAGGTGCTGATCGGACACAACGTGCATATCGGCGAGCACACCGCCATTGCCGGCGCCGCGGTGTTTGCCGGTAGCGTGACAGTGGGCAAGCGGTGTATGATAGGCGGCGCGTCCGCCGTGGCCGGACATATTGAGATTGCCGATGATGTGACCATCACCGGCGCCTCGGCGGTGGCCAACGACATTCGGCAGGCCGGCGTCTATTCCTCCGGCATGCCGGCGACGGACAACAGCGCCTGGCGCAAGAACATGGCGCGACTGAAACGCCTGGATGAATTCGTGCGGCGACTGCTCGCCCTGGAGAAACGGCAAAATGACCATCGACAAGCGGATGAACGCTGAGCAAATCAAGCGGCTGTTGCCGCATCGCTACCCGTTCCTGTTGCTGGACCGGGTGCTGGAGCACGAGCCGGGCGTGTCCCTGGCGGCCGTCAAAAACGTCACCATCAACGAGCCCTTTTTCCAGGGGCATTTCCCCCAGAAGCCGGTGATGCCGGGGGTGCTGGTGATCGAGGCGCTGGCGCAGGCTTGCGCGGTGCTGGGATTGCTGTCCGCCCCTGGGACGCAACAGCAGGGAAAACTGTACTACCTGGCCGGCGTCGACAAGGCCCGCTTTCGCAAAACCGTCGAACCGGGCGACCAGCTGGTGCTGGAGACCCGCCTCCTAACGATGCGCAAAACCACCCAGCGCTTCGCCGGCACGGCCCGGGTGGGGGAGGCGAAGGTCGCCGAGGCGGAGTTGCTGACCATCATTGCGGACGTGGAGACTTGATAGACCCCACTGCCAAAGTGCACCCCGGCGCCGAGCTGGCAGACGGCGTGACGATTGGCCCCTACTCCATTATCGGCGCCGGCGTTCAGCTGGGGGAGGGGTGCGAAGTGGGGCCGCACGCGGTCGTCCAGGGGCCCGCCCGCATCGGCCGCGGCACCCGGATTTTCCAGTTTGCCTCCATAGGCGACGACCCCCAGGACAAAAAGTATCAGGGCGAGAAGGAGTCGCGCCTGGAAATAGGGGAGAACAACGTCATCCGGGAGTTCTGCACTATCAATCGCGGCACCCCCGCCGGCGGCGGGGCGACCCGCATCGGCAACGACAACTGGATCATGGCGTACGTGCACATCGCCCATGACTGCGTGGTGGGCGACCACACGGTGTTCGTCAACAACGCTACCTTGGCCGGCCACGTGACCATCGAGGATTTCGTGGTGTTGGGGGGGTTTGCCGGCGTGCACCAGTTCTGCCGGGTGGGCGCTTACAGCATCCTGGCGGCGGCCTCCATCGTGCTGAAAGACGTGCCGCCGTACCTGCTGGCGTCCGGCAACCCCGCCGCCCCCGGCGGCCTGAACAAGGTGGGGCTGGAACGCAACGGGTTCTCCTGCGCCGCCATTGCCGCCATCAAGAAAGCCTACCGCAGCGTTTACCGCGAGAAGTTGTTGCTGAAAGACGCCCTGAAAAAACTGGAGGAGGATGCATCCCAGGATGAAAACGTGGCGCGCTTTGCCCGTTTCATCCAGGAATCCGCGCGCGGGATCGTGCGTTGAGGCGCTCCCTGGACGGCTGGGCGCCGGCGGGCGGCGCTGATCGCGGCTTTTTGCCGTTGCCGCACCGCCGTGCGGCCGCGCCCGCTTCGCCGCAAGCGGCAAGCCCCGTTGCCTGCCGCGAGTTGCCGCCGCGTGTTCCGCCAAGTCGCCGGCGCAACCTGCCGCCGCGCCGCCTCACAGTGATGTCGCCGGCGCACGGCATCGCGCCCCGGGACGAGAGGCCGCCCCGTGTTCCGCCAGGTCGCCGGCGCAACCTGCCACCGCGCCGCTTCACAGTGATGCCGCCGGCGCCCGGCATCGCGCCCCGGGGCGAGTTGCCGCCCCGTGTTCCGCCAAGTCGCCGGCGCAACCTGCCGCCGCGCCATAGCGCGGTTGCGTCGCCGCGCTAGGCGGAGATGTCGCTCCGGGTGGGCATCGTCGCCGGTGAGCCGTCGGGCGACCTGCTGGCGGCGGAGTTGCTCCGGGGCCTCAGAAAACACCGCCCCGACCTGGATGCAGAAGGAGTGGGCGGCGATCAGATGCGCGCCGCCGGTTGCAAAATCCTCTATCCCATGGAGCGGCTGGCGGTGATGGGGCTGGCGGAGGTGCTGACCCGGATTCCGGGGCTGTGGCGCCTGAGAAACAACCTGGCCGCCCATTTCAGCCGCAACCCGCCGGATGTGTTCATCGGGGTGGACGCGCCGGATTTCACCCTGGGGCTGGAGCAAAAACTCAGAGAAAAAGGCATAAAGACAATCCATTATGTCTGCCCCGCCGTCTGGGCGTGGCGCGCTTGGCGGGTGCGTAAAATAAGAAAATCCTGCGACCTGCTGCTGTCCGTGTTTCCTTTTGAGCAGGACTGGTTGCGGCGCCGCAACCTGCGGGTACAATACGTGGGCCATCCGCTGGCGGAGCGCATGGCGCCGGCGGCGGAGCCGCACAGCGCGCGCCGGCGCCTGGGGCTGTCCCCGGACATCCCAACGTTGGCGCTTCTGCCCGGCAGCCGGCGCACCGAATGGCGCCGCCTGGCGCGGCCTTTCCTGGAAACGGCGGCCTGGTTGCGCCGGCGCCGCGGCGCCGTGCAGTTTGTCAGCAACGCGGTGGACGATGCCGCCGAACAGTACCTGAAAGAACAGGCAAAAACCTTCTGGGGCAATGAGTTGCAACTGAAAACAGTGCAAAACAGCATCAGCGACGTGCTGGCGGCGGCGGACGTCGCCTTGTTGGGATCCGGCACTGTGGCGCTGGAGGCGATGTTGCACGGCGTCCCCATGGTGGTCGCGTACCGCATGCACCCGCTCACTTTCCAGCTGGCGCGGGCGCTGATCACGGTGAAGCTTGTCTCCCTGCCCAACCTGCTGGCGAACCAGGCGCTGGTGCCCGAGTTTTTTCAGGGGGGCTGCCGCGCGGCCGTGCTGGGCCCCGCCGTCGAATACTGGTTGGACAATCCGGCGCAGAGAGACTCGTTGCGGCGGCGTTTCAGCGAGTTGCGCCGGTCCCTGCGGGCGGCGGACGGCGATGTGGCGGCGGCCGTCCTGGCGGCACTGCCATGATTGCCGGCGTGGACGAGGCGGGGCGGGGGCCGCTGGCGGGACCGGTGATTGCCGCCGCGGTGATCCTG
>CAZDXS010000011.1:0-8910 GCA_964509455.1 uncultured Enterobacteriaceae bacterium
GTCTTGCGCCGGCAACCCCGGCACCGCGTCTCACGCCGGCCGTTGCGCCGCCGCGCATCGTGCCGGTCGCTCCGCCGCCGCGTCCCGTGCCGGTCGTTTCGGCGCCGCGTCCCGCGCCGGCAACCCCGGCACCGCGTCTCACGCCGGCCGTTGCGCCGCCGCGCATCGTGCCGGTCGTCTCGGCGCCGCGTCTCACGCCGGCGACTCCGGCCCCTTGCCTGGAATGGCGGCTCATCGTTTTTTTCAGAAAGAATGTTTGCATATTTTCCGAATAGGCATTATTAACCCCCGGGATGAATACTGCAACCGATTACGGCGGCCCAGAGCAATGACGTTTGAACTTCCCGGCCGCGAGGAACTGAAACGGCTGGCGGCTGAATTGAACCTGGCGCTGGACGATGACAAGGCCCATGCCTTGCTGTCCTACCTGCGGCCTTTTGCCGCCGGTTACGAGTTCCTTGACCGTTGCGAGGATGAGTTGCCCGCGGCGGACGGGCCGCGGCGGGATTATTATTATCCCGACCCGCAGGAAAATCCTCACGGCGCCTGGCTGGTGAAGTGCCGCATCAAGGGCGCTCCCTCGGGCCCCCTGCGGGGCGTCCGGGCGGCGGTGAAAGACAATATTTTTGTGGCGGGCCTGCCCTTGACCAACGGCTCGGACCTGTTGGCGGACCTGGTCGCCGACTTTGACGCGCCCGTCGTGCAACGGTTGCTGAGCGCCGGCGCCGAGGTGGTGGGCAAGTCTGTCTGCGAATACCTGTGCCTGTCCGGCGGCAGCGCCACCTCCAGCGCCGGCATCGTGCAGAACCCCAGGAAACCGGGCCACTCCGCCGGCGGCTCTTCCTCGGGCAGTGCGGCGCTGACAGCCGCCGGCGAGGTGGACCTGGCCTTGGGCACGGACCAGGGCGGCTCGGTGCGCATTCCCGCCTGCTGGACCGGCGTCGTCGGCATGAAGGCGACCCGGGGCGTCGTGCCGTACGCCGGCGGCGTACCCATGGAGGCGTCCCTGGACTACATCGGGCCGCTGACCGCCACGGTGGCGGAGAACGCCCGGTGCCTGGAAGTCCTGGCCGCAGACGCCGGGGCAAGCGCCGCCCCGCAGTACGTCGACGCCCTGGAACAAGGGGCCGCCGGCTTGAACATCGCCCTGTTGCGGGAAGGTTTTGGCTGGGATTCGTCCATGCCCGCCGTGGACGACTGCGCGCGCGCGGCCGCGGCGCGCTTTGCGTCCTTAGGCGCGGCGGTTGGGGAAGCATCCGTTCCCATGCATCGCCACGGCCCGGCAATATGGGGAGCGATTGTCACGGACGGCTTCTGGCAGACGCTGAAACTGAACGGCACAGGGTACAACCACGACGGCTTCTATTCCCCCGCCCTGCGCCAGGCCATGCAGGACTGGAGCGCCCGCACCGCCGCGGCGCCGCTGAACGCGGAACTGCTCTGGTTGTTAGGGCGGCACCTGGAGAAGTATCGCGGCCGCTATTACGCCCGGGCGAAGAACCTGGCGTGGAAACTGCAGGCCGCGTACGACGATGTCCTGCAACGACACGACCTGTTGCTGTTGCCGACCACGGTCGCCACGGCCGCCCGGAACCCGCCGGCGCACGCCCGCGCCGCCCCCGGCGAGATCATGCGCACCGCTTTCGGCAACACGCTGAACACCTGCCAGTTCAACGTCACCGGACACCCGGCGATTTCCATTCCCGCCGGACAGGTTGACGGCTTGCCGGTGGGCTTGATGCTGGTGGGGCGGCGCCATGACGAGCGCACCGTGTACCGGGCCGCCCACGCCTTCGAGCAGGCGTCGGACTGGCAGGCGGGCTAACGGCTCCGGGTTGCGCCGCGGCGATTGCCGGGCGCCGTTTCTTGCGCGGGGGAGGGGCGCGGCGCCGTCAGCGCGGCGGGAACAGCGCGTCGTGCGGCGCGGCGGTTGCCGGGCGGCGTCTTTCTCGGCAAGGGCAGGGGTGCGCGGCGCCGTCAGCGCGGCGGGAACAGCGCGTCGTCCTGTATGGTCTCCGGTGCCGGAAACGCCGTCCGGGAGTGCGACAGCCCCAGTTCCAGCAACATCTCGCACATCTTGTAGGCAATAACTCCGGGATTGAGCACCGGCACGGGCAGGCGCTCGCTCAGAAATCGGTGGGACTGGTGCATGGTGGTTGACCCCAGCACGATGACGTCGGCGTTGTCCTCCTCTACGGCCCGCAGCCCCTGCGCCTCCAGCTTGTCGAACACCACTTCCTCCTTGCCCGCCAGCAACTCCTGCAAGTCCGGGCGGGTGTCGATGTGGCGAATGGAGGCGACCCGGTCTTCCAGGCCGTATTGCCGCAACGTCTTGTGATACAGGGCCGCCCAGGGTTGCCACATGGTCAGTATGGAAAACCGGTGGCCCAGGGCGGCCGCCAGGTGAAACGACGCCTGCCCGGGACCCACGACAGGAATGCTCAGCCGCGAACGCAGGGGGTACAGGCCGGAATCGCTGACCGTGTTGATGCACACCCCCGCACAACCTTCCTCCTCGGCGCGCACGCCGGCCTCCATCACGATGGAGTCCATGATGTAGCTGTCGTAATAACTGCCCGCCAGGGACGCCAGCCCGCCGGAGCCCACGAACTCCGTCTCGAACTCCGGGCGCACATATTCCGCCGGCACCTGGCTTTCCACCAGCCCCCTGGTGTGTTCGTTCAACGGCGCTGGAAAGATGATCCTGATTTTCCGCCCCATAACCATACCCCCCTGCCGGTTGCGCCGGCGTTGTTGTTGGAACCCGAGCCCGCCCTCTGCGGCGCGGCGTTACCGCGCCGGCAGGCAACGGCGCCGCCCGGCGGTTCGTTGGAACCCGAATGGGGGCATTATAATACAGAAGCGGACGAGGCTGGGCGCCGGGCGCCGCCCAGCGGCGGTGCTGTCCGGCAGCCTGTCGCCGCCGGCAACTCCATCGTGGATTCGGAGGTAAATCTGGTTATCGCGTGACAATGCCCTTGCGCGGCGCTTTCAGCGGCGTTGTTTGACCAACTCCCGGATTTTAATATGATATGAACCCATACATAAACTGTCAACCAAAACCCGAAATGTCGTCTTTTCGCCAAAATAAAAACATCGTTCCCGGTCACCTTGAAGTGGTGGTGGAGCCGGGGTCTCCGGCCCGGTTTTGGCGTTGCCGCTAGGGGTGGTCGGGCGCGGGTTTCCAGCGGGGTCTTTTCGCCTGTTCCGCCTTGGCTTGGTCCACGCGGAGGTGCAGGCTTTTGCGGTCGTCCAGCGGTATCGGCGGCTCCCCTTCGGCGAGCAAGCGCACGGGGCGGACTTTGCTCCGGTACATGACCGTGACGTTGCCGTCCCAGCCTTCGAAGACGGCGACCTTGGCTCCGCGCAGCCCGTAGCCTTTCCCTGGGGTCTGCACCTGGTACTGCCGGTGATGGAGCTGGAACGTCAGGTCGCGGGACAGCGCACGCTCGTGATGCGGACAGAGGATAAGCGCCGGCGTCTCCGGGTCGTACGGCACTGAACGGTGAGCGTTCCCGGGGACTTCCGGGGTCTTGGCGCAGCGTTTGTTGTACTTCGCCGCATAGTCGGGCAACCAGGCGTTGGCCTCCTCTATGCTGCTGATGCCTTTCAGCCGCATGGTTTTGACCAGCCGGTTCTGCAAGGTCTGGATGATGCGCTCCACACGCCCTTTCGCCTGGGGCGTATTGGCGTGGATGGATGCGATGTCCAGGGTCTTGAGGGCGCGGGTGAACTGGGCCGGCTCGCCCTCGCGGCCCGGCAGGTTAACGCGGAATACGCTGTGTTTGTCCGAGTACAAGGCCACCGGACGACCGTGTTCTTCCAGGTGCTCCGCCAAGGTCTCCATGTACGCCCGGGTGGTCTCCGCCGGTGCGAAGCGCAAGGCCGTGCCGGCGCTGGTCGCGTCATCCACAAACACCAGCAAGGTGCAGATCGGGGCGCGTCCCTCGAACCAGTCGTGCAACGAGCCGTCAATCTGGATCAGCTCCCCCCAAAACTTGCGCCGCGCCCGCGGCAGGTGCTTCCGCTTGGCGCGGCGCGGGCGCGGCTTCCACAGCCCGTCCGCTATCATCCATTGCCGCACCGTCTCTGCAGACGCCTGGCAGCCGTGTTCCTCCACCAGGTACTCCGCGGCCGGCCCAGGGAGGAAATCGTGGCAGCGCTTGCGCACCAGCGCCATGACGTCTCGGCGCACCTGCGCAGGGATCTTGTTGCCGGGCGTGCGCCCATAGCGCCTGGACGCCGGACCGAAAGCCCCTTGCTCCCGGTAACGCTTCACTATCCGCTGAAGCTGACGCACGCTCACTTTCAGCATCTTTGCCGCCTCTTTCCGACGCAACGCGCCGCGCACCACCCGGTCCGCTACGACAAAACGGCGTATGACTCGTTGATCAATCACAACTTCTCGCTTGCTCATGGTCGTCTCCTCATGGTTGGAATAAGTACCAGTGTAACCCGGCGAAAGAGGCGACATTAGAGGTTTTGGCTAACAGCCCGCACCGGGCGCTTGTTTTGTGCGCCCCGATGGGGTACCTTGAGCGACTTGAGCGACTTGGCGGCGGCGCCTGAAGTTGTTCCGCACATCACGATCCCGTACAACCCGGACGCCCTGCGGCGGAGTTTTGGCAACCTTGCTGGCGCACCGGCGGCGCACCGCCCGGCGAATGCCGCCATGACAACAACCACGACCCGGCCTTGCGGGAGAGAACAAAAATGAACAAAGAGCAGGACCAGGACAGCGCCGCGGCGCAGGCGTATCACCATCGCGGCGACAACTTGCCGGCCCACAGCCGGCACGACGAGGAAGTGTTGCCGGCGGCGCGCGTTACGGCCTACTGGCGCGCCAACATCAGCCTGTTGCTCAAGTTGCTGGCGGTGTGGTTCACCGTTTCCTTCGGGTTCGGCATACTGCTGGTCGACTGGCTCAACCAGTTCCCCCTGTTTGGCTTCAAGCTGGGTTTCTGGTGGGCGCAGCAGGGGGCCATCTACGTGTTCATCGCGCTGATTTTTGCGTACGTGGTCCTCATCGCCCGGATTGATCGCCGCTTCGGCGTGGACGATGCCGGTGACGGCGATGACGCCTGAGTCGCCGCGGCGGGGCGCACGGCCGTGACGACGCAAGCGCTGACCGGCATCGTCGTTGCCGCGACGTTCCTCCTTTACATAGGAATCGCCCTGCGGGCCCGGGCGGCCTCGACCCGGGACTTTTACGTGGCCGGCGCCGGCGTGCATCCCGTAGCCAACGGCATGGCCACCGCCGCGGACTGGATGAGCGCCGCCTCGTTCATCTCCATGGCCGGCGTCATTGCCTTTTCCGGCTATGACGGCTCCGTTTACCTGATGGGGTGGACCGGCGGTTACGTACTGCTGGCGCTGTTGCTGGCGCCTTACCTGCGCAAGTTCGGGCAGTTCACCGTGCCGGATTTCATCGGCGAGCGCTATTACTCCGACTCGGCCCGCGTGGTCGCGGTCATCTGCCTGGTGTTCATCTCGTTCACATACGTGGCCGGCCAGATGCGCGGCGTGGGCGTGGTGTTTTCCCGCTTCCTGGAGGTGGACATCACCGCCGGCGTCCTGATCGGCATGGGCGTGGTGTTTTTCTACGCCGTGCTGGGCGGGATGAAAGGCATCACCTACACCCAGGTGGCGCAGTTCTGCGTGCTGATTTTCGCCTACATGGTCCCGGCCGTGTTCATCTCGTTGCTGGTCACCGGCAACCCGGTGCCGCAGCTGGGGCTGGGGTCCCAGGCGGCGGACGGCTCCGGCCTGTCGGTGCTGGAGAAGCTGGACCGGGTGCTGACGGACCTGGGTTTCAGTCCCTACACGCTGGGCAACAAAAGCACCGTTGACATGTTCGCCATCACCCTGGCGCTGATGGTGGGCACCGCCGGCCTGCCGCACGTCATCGTGCGCTTTTTCACCGTGCCCAAGGTGTCGGACGCCCGCCTGTCCGCCGGTTACGCGCTGTTGTTCATCGCCCTGCTATATACCACGGCGCCCGCCATCAGCGCCTTCGCCCGCTTGAACTTCATCGACAGGGTACATGAGACGCCGTACGCGGCGGCGCCGTCCTGGGTGAAGACCTGGGAGAACATCGGACTGGTCGCCTGGCTGGACAAGAACGCCGACGGGCGCATTCAGTACGCCCCGGGCCGCCCTTTCGAGGGCGCCCCAGCGCCGACCGGAGAGCGGGGGAAACACGGCCAGCAACTGCTGAAAAACGCGCCGCTGGACAACGCCAACGAGGTATACGTGGATCGCGACATCATGGTGCTGGCCAACCCGGAGATTGCCGAGTTGCCGCCCTGGGTAATCGCGCTGGTGGCGGCCGGCGGCATCGCCGCGGCCCTTTCCACGGCCGCGGGGCTGTTGCTGGTGGTGTCGACGTCCGTCTCCCACGACCTGCTGAAAAAGACCTTGATGCCGAACATCAGCGAGAAACAAGAGCTGTTCTACGCCCGCATTGCGGTGGCGGCGGCGCTGTGCCTGGCGGGTTACCTGGGGGTGAATCCGCCGGGGTTCGTCGCCCAGGTGGTGGCTTTCGCCTTCGGGCTGGCCGCCGCCTCGCTGTTCCCGGCCATCTTTCTCGGCATTTTCGTGCGCGACATGAACCGCCAGGGCGCCGTTGCCGGCATGCTCAGCGGCCTGCTCTTCACGGTCTCTTATATTGTATACTTCCGCTTTATCAACCCCGCCGCCGACAACTGGTGGCTGGGGATTTCGCCGGAGGGCATAGGCAG
This sequence comes from uncultured Enterobacteriaceae bacterium, assembly GCA_964509455.1. Lineage (GTDB taxonomy): Bacteria > Pseudomonadota > Gammaproteobacteria > Eutrophobiales > Eutrophobiaceae > JAAXHV01. The sequence goes on from CAZDXS010000011.1 coordinate 6,741, forward strand.
CGTCGGCATGGCGCTCAATTTCGCCGTCGCTTTCACGGTGCGCCGTTTCACCGAGGGGCCGCCGCAGTCCGTCATGGCGCTGGTGGACGACATTCGCGTCCCCACCGGCGCCGGCGTCGCCCACCGCCACTGAAGCGGGCGCCCCGGCCTGGTGCGCGGCCCGGCCGCGGCGCACCGCCGCGCATGAAAATAGTCGAAGATAGCCGAAAAACATGAGCAAGCCGTTCGTCATCGCCTCCTTTTACCGGTTCGTCCCCCTGCCGGACTTTGCCCGGTTGCAAGCGCCCCTGATGCGGCGTTGCCGGGAGCTGAATCTCAAGGGAACCATTTTGCTCGCGCCCGAAGGCGTCAACGGCGCCGTGGCCGGCAGCCGCGAGGGCGTGGACGCCCTGTTGCGTTGCCTGCGCTCAGCGCGGCGCTTCGAAGACCTGGAGGTGCGCCGGTCCCGTGCGGCGGAGTGTCCTTTTCAGCGCCTGAAAGTGAAGCTGCGGCGCGAGCTCGTGTCTCTGGGCGCGGCCGGGGCGGACCCGGCGCTGCGCCGCGGCAGGTACGTGGAGCCGGAACAATGGAACGCGCTCATCACCGAGCCGGGCACGCTGGTGCTGGACGTTCGCAATCAATACGAATGCGAGCTGGGCAGTTTCAGGAACAGCCGCTCGCCCGGCGCCGCCGCGTTCCGCGAGTTTCCCGGCTACGCCGAGCGTTGCCTGGACCCGGACGAGCATGAGAAGATCGCCATGTTCTGCACCGGCGGCATCCGTTGCGAGAAGGCGTCTTCCTACCTGCTGTCCCGGGGCTTCAAGGATGTCGCCCAGTTGCGCGGCGGCATCCTGAACTACTTCGAGCGCATCGGGCGCGAGGACAGCCTGTGGCAGGGAGAATGTTTCGTCTTTGACGGGCGCGTCGCCGTTGACCACGAGTTGGCGGAGGGCAACTACCAGCAGTGCTTTGCCTGCCGCCGCCCGCTGGGGGCGCAGGACCTGGAGTCGGCAAAATACCAGCCGGGCGTATCGTGCCCGCGTTGCCACGACGAGTTGTCTCCCGCCCAGCGGCGCCGTTTCAGCGAGCGCCAACGCCAGGTTGAGCTGGCGTTGAAGCGCGGCGGGACGCACCTGGGCGCCGCTCCCTGAGGCATTGCGCGGCGCGGTGCGTGCGGCGCCCCGGGCTTTTGTCCGCGCACAAGCCCGGCGGCCCGGACTGCGCCCAGCCACGGGCGCGGCGGGATGCGCTGGGGCGCGACTTGGCGCGTTGCGCGGCGCCGTTTCAGCGAGCGCCGGCGCCGGGTTGGCCGGCGTTGAAGCGCGGCGGGAGGCGCCTGGGTGCCGCCTCCCCCTGAGGCATTGTGCGCGGCGCACCTTGGGCATTGTCCGCGCACAAGCCCGGCATCCGGACTGCGCCGGGCGCGGCGGGACGCGCCTGGGCGCCGCCCCCTGATGCCTTGCGAGGTGCGGTGGAGGGCGCCTGGGCGCCCCGGAGAACAAGCCCCCGCGGCGCCCCCTGAAGCGGTCTCTATCAGTGCTGTCGGCGGTCTCTCGCGGCGCCGCCGCGCCGTTGTTGATTTTTTTTTTGCAATCAGGGGTTGACAGCCGAAAAAAAATGCGCCATAGTATTCGACTTGCTTGATTTTGCTGGGAGGGGTACCCAAGCGGTCAACGGGGGCAGACTGTAAATCTGCTGGCGATGCCTTCGTAGGTTCGAATCCTACCCCCTCCACCATGAGGCGTGGTGGCGGGCTGTCCGGCAGGCGGCGGTGCGGCAGGTGCGCCCGTGCGGCAGGCGGGTGTAGTTCAATGGTAGAACTTCAGCCTTCCAAGCTGATAACGTGGGTTCGATTCCCATCACCCGCTCCAGTTGAGCGACCGGGAGCGGCTTTACCGCGGCGGGTATGGGCGCAGGCGCGCGCCCGTTTGAAACTGCCCATATAGCTCAGTCGGTAGAGCACTTTCTTGGTAAGGAAGAGGTCACCGGTTCAAATCCGGTTATGGGCTCCATTGACGCAGTGATGTTTTTTGTTTGATGAAACTTGTATTAGGCACAACTTAACCTGGAGAATATTCCATGTCCAAGGAAAAATTTGAACGCACGAAACCGCACGTGAACGTGGGCACCATCGGCCACGTGGATCACGGCAAGACGACGCTGACAGCAGCCATCACGCAGGTGATGGCGG
>CAZDXS010000012.1:0-9452 GCA_964509455.1 uncultured Enterobacteriaceae bacterium
TGGAGACTGCATAAAATGCAAGCTTTCTTCCGGCAAAAACAGCGTTGACGTAGTCCTGCGCCTGCGCCGCGTCTGGTGGCGTTTGGAAAGCAGTGAAGCCCAACCCGGCGAGTGGCGGGCTGTACCGGAAGTCGTAACGCGCGAACGATTTAGAAACCTCGCCCTGGCGAAAGCAACAATGCGGCTACGGCTTCCACCGGAAATTAATGCCGTATTTGTGGGACTGGATGAGAAAACAGACCGCAAGTACCCGCGCGATGGAGATACAAAAGATTTCCACGTCCCATTGCGCGATTTCATTGACTACGAACAGCTAGACGACCAGCAATACGGGCGGACGTCGTTCAACGCAAGGTTCAACGATAAGGACGTGGATAAGACATTTCCCTTTCTGGCCGTATTCGATCCCTTGCCCGCCGTTGTGAGATTCACAAGCAAACCGAGAAAGGTGCTCGCTGGTGACGCGGCGACCCTTCGTTGGGAAACAGCGAATGCCCCGCCCGGCAGTGTGGCGATAGAACCCGGCATCGGCCAGGTGGAGGCAAGCGGGAAGACGGAAGTACGCCCTGCGACGACCACAACCTACACTCTGGCGATCGCAGTGCCGGGGAACGACGGGGTTGCAAAAACCATCACCGTGGAGGTTGTCTGCAAGCCGCCCAAACCGTCGGGCAACGCTCCCATTGCAGTCATCAAGGGAGCGAAAGGATGGCGCCAGGGCAAAGGGTTCAGTAGCGGCGAATTGTCCTCGGCAGGGTTGACATCTCAGGAGGTTCAGAATATAAATCTGCCTTTTGACAAGAGACGGCGGAGTATCCATGCGCCCAATGTCAGCAAAATCCAGGAATTTGTAAATGCCTGACGTACCCATAGAAGACTGGCTGGGAAAGATCCGGGAACGTTACGAGAACTACCTCAGCACCTTGTTCTTTTTTGCTGACGGCGAGCTTCGAAAATCGTTCCGGGACGCCTTGAACGACGGGGGAAAACTCCTGAAAGGGCCTTTCCGCGAGGAGGGGAAACCCTTTAAGTCCGCCGGCAGCGCCCGGGAATTGGCGAAGGAATGTTTCCCGGGCAAAAGCGAAGACCTGGAGCCGGCGTTGCGGGGCGATCCTCTGTATGCGCATCAAGACCGCGCCATTCGCGCTGCGCGGGAAGACAAGAACATCGTGATCGCCACAGGCACGGCCAGCGGCAAAACGGAGAGTTTTCTTTATCCGATCCTATTTGAATTATACCGACAACACCTTTCAGGCGAACTCGGCAAGCCGGGCGTGCGCGCCTTGATTCTCTACCCGATGAACGCGCTGGCCAATGATCAACGGGAGCGTCTCGGCGAAATTTGCCGTCAGTTGAAAGAGGCCAAATCCAGCTTCCAGCCGACCTTTGGGCAGTACATTGGCCAGACCCCGAAGGACAGCAACGACCGCTTCTGGCGACAAGCCGGCGTTCGAGAGGAAGAACGCCGCCCCGGGGAACTTGTTTTCCGGAAAGAAATGCGCAAAACGCCGCCCCATATCCTGTTGACCAACTACTCAATGCTGGAATACCTGCTAATCCGGCCGGACGACAGCCCTTTGTTCGACAACGAATTAGGGGAACACTGGCAGTTTATTGTGCTTGATGAAGCGCACCAGTATCGGGGAACGAAGGGGATGGAGATGGGTATGTTGCTTCGGCGGCTCAAGCAACGATTGCGGGACGGCGGGAGGCAAGCGCCTTTTCGTTGCATAGCCACCAGCGCGACCATTTCCTCAAGCGAAGGCGAGAAAGACCGACAGCTGGTCGCAGAATTTGCCGCCGAGCTTTTTGGAGAGCAGTTCACGCCCGACGGCGTCATTTTCTCCTCCGAGTTTGAGAAAAGACAAGCCGACACCACCAATCGCTATCATGCTTTTCTGCGGGCGCTTGAAGGGGCGTTCCTGGTCCACAACAACGGCAAGGATAAGGTTGTTCTCAATCGCAAGGGCGAAGACGAGGCGCAACCGCTTGAAATTGCGCTCTGCCGCGGATGCGGCCAACACTATTACGTTGGCAGAGAGTGGAATGGCAAGCTACAAGAAGCCATTCGCGACCCCAGTCACGATGACTTCGGCGTCGACTACTACCTGCCGCTGACAGACGACGAACACCGAGGGAATAACGACATGCGCCTGTGCCGGCATTGCGGTGAACTTTCGCACTCTGAAACGTCATGCGGTTGTGGGGCAACAATCCACGTAAAGAAATGCGAGCCTCATGAGGAACAACCCGACCAGATAAAGAAGTGTGAAACGTGCGGTTATTCGCGGGGAACCATCGGGGACCCGGTGCAGGAGATCGTGCATGGGGCGGACGGTCCCAACAGCGTCATCGCCACCGCCTTGCACGAGCTGTTGCCCGAGGACAGGCGCAAGGTCCTGACATTCGCCGACAGCCGCCAGGAAGCCGCTTTCTTCGCCTGGTATGCTGAAGATTCCTACACCGATTTGCGCAACCGAAATTTTCTGTTGCGCGCAATGAAAATGGCGGAAATTGACGAGGAGGGCCTGTCCATCGACGACCTCAGAAATCGTTTGTTCAGGCAATGGGAACAAGCCGGCTTGTTTGCCGACGGAGATTCCAAGGTGGAAAAAAACAGAACGGTTTTGACCGTGATTCTGCGTGAAGCGCTTACGGACGAGAGGAGATTGTCGCTGGCCGGCGTGGGACTGGTCAAGTGGTTCGTCAAAATCCCCGGTGATTTTGAGGCGCCGAAAATGATGTTGGAACCGCCCTGGAATCTTGATAAAAACGAAGCATTGCGTCTGGTGGAGTACCTGCTGGATGGGTTGCGCCCGCTTCTCGCCTTGGAGTTACCGGAGGACGACGCAACGCCTGTATGGGACGAGATATCTTCCCACTCGCGGCGACAAACCGCTTATAGGGTTGGACGCCCAGGCGGCAGCAAAAATGTCCGTCAGTGGGGCGGCGCCCAATCGGCGGTCGTGGCGCATTACCTCCATCGGCTGCTGGAAAACAGCAATCTCTCCAAAGAGGAGAAACAGTTGGCGTCAGTGGAGCTCATGGAAGCAGTATGGCGCGCATTGCGAAAATGTGAGGGCAACGTTCTTTCTCGTGCAGAGGGAGAGGATGGAGCATTCCGTCTCAACTCTAAGTGGGTGCGAATCAAACTCGCCGGCCCGGAAGATGTTTGGGAGTGCGACGCCTGCGCGACGTTGACGGCGTACAACATTCGCGGCGTATGTCCCCGCAAACCTTGTCCGGGGACACTAGCAGCGGCAAACCAGGAACGGCTGCGCCAAAATCACTACCGCATACTCTACGAAAGCGAGACGCTTCCGCCGCGTCTCCGCGCGGAGGAGCACACCGCGCAGATTGACAGCGACAGGGCGCGCAAGCTACAGGATGATTTCAAGCGAGGGGGCAAGCAAAGCAGGATTCATCTGCTCAGTTCATCCACCACTTTTGAGGTGGGCGTCGATCTGGGCGACTTGGATGTCGTGTTTCTCCGCAACGTGCCGCCGGAATCATTCAATTACACCCAGCGCGTCGGGCGGGCAGGCAGAGGGAAGACCCCTGGGTTGGCCGTCACCTATTGCCGCCGCAATCCGCACGACTTGTACCACTACGAGGATCCGAAAAAACACGTGCTTGAGGGCGTAGTGCGGCCGCCGCGGTTGCGAATGACGAACCGGAAAATTATTCTGCGGCATGTAACCGCCACCGCCCTGTCCCTCTTCTTCAGGGGGAACGATGCGAACAAGGAGCGTTTCAAAAATGTATGCGCTTTCATAGGCGACTGGCGGGATGGCAGGGCCGTCAGGGACCTGGGGGCCTTTTGTCGCGGCAACAAACTCCTCGCGGACTCGTTGCGGGAGATTGTTCCCGCAGATCTGCATGAGTGGATGGGTTTTGACAACGACGCCTGGGTCGACAAAATCGCCGGCCCCGAAAGTCATCTTGCGACGGTCGAAGCGGAGGTGTGTTCGGACCGTAACCAACTGGTCGAACTGAGGAAGCGCTACATCGAGGAAGAGTTGGATACCCGCCTTGCTGGAATTAAACGACGCAGGGATACCATTGAAAGGGAGAAAACTCTGGATTTCCTTTCCCGCAAAGCCGTTATTCCAAAGTACGGATTTCCGGTCGATGTTGTGGAACTGGAAATTCGCACCCCGGACGGGGCGCCCACAGGCGTGCAACTCCAACGGGATTTGTCGCAGGCCATCGCCGAATACGCTCCCGGGAGCAAGGTCGTGGCAAACAAGAAAGAATGGGAATCCTGCGGCATCAAAGTGGTGCAGGGCAAATCCTGTCGCATTCAGGCCTTTGAATATGATGACCAGCACAATTTCAAGCAATGGAATGAAAACGCGCCCGATGCGCCTGCTTACGCACGGAAGTACCTTGTGCCCGAGTTCGGTTTCGTAACCCCAATGAAAAAGCCCAAACCGCCCCAGGGACGGGCGCGGCGGCTATACACGACGCGGCCGTTTTTCAGCGGCTTTGACGGCACCCCAGAATCTGCAATCATCGGGGGCGTTGAACTGACCAAGGCGCTTCCCGGGAGACTCGTTATCCTCTGCGAAGGCAAAAAGAGGCAAGGCTTCTTTATCTGCCTGGACTGCGGCGCCCACATGACCGAACGCAAAGCAAAGCACACCGCGCCTTTACAGTACGAATGCAAGGGAACCTTGAAAAACTTTTCGCTTGGGCATGAACTGGCGACTGACGTCATGCGCCTGCAATTTCCTGGGGTGCAGGATACTTGGGATGCCTATTCCGTCGGTTATGCGGTTCTTCTTGGGGCGGCGGAAATGTTGGGCATTCCCAGCACCGACCTCAACGTGACAGTTAGCGGAACCGCCATCGTACTGTACGACGACGTGCCCGGCGGCGCAGGCCTGGTCGCCCGGCTTGAGCAGCAAAACGTTTTCGAGGAGGCGCTCCAACTCTCAGCGGCGCGAGTTAGCGACGATGGCGCTCACGGGTGTGACTCCAGTTGCTACGGTTGCCTGCGAAGCTACCGCAACCAGTTTGCACATCCGCACCTCGCGCGCCAACGGGCGCACGAGATCCTGCAAGCCGCCATTGATGAGATGGGCAAGTAAGCCGGCACCCAGACGAAACGGGCGCCATCAGGGACTTTGGCTAACGCTGGCTGGCACAGCGCAACACCGTGCCGGCGGGCGGTGTGTGTTATCATTGCGTTCCGCAAACAGTGTTGCCGGGAGCAACTAATGGCGGACTACGAATCAGCAGACATTCACAACATTGCCGCGGCTGGCCCTGCCGCAACGCCGCCGGGCGGGTTGGACGGCGGCCGGCCCCGGCGGGACTCCGGGCCCGGCGGGAATAGCGCCCGCTCTCCGGACGACGGCCGCGGCGGCGTTGCCTGCGCCAGGGGGCGCACTCGGGTTACGCGGCCCTTTGCGCGGCGGGATGAACTCCGCCGTTGCCGGCCTTGCCGGAGCGCACCCGGGCGGGCGGTACGCCGGCCGGCCCCGGCGGGACTCCATGGCCGGCGCGGCGGCGCCCGCTCTCTGGGTTGCGGCCGCGGCGCCCGCGCGGGTCGGCGCCCCAGGGTTCGACCGCCGCTGAGCGTTGCTCCACAGCGCCGCGTTATGTCCTTTTTTAATATACATAGTCAAATCAAGCACTTTTTCATATAAGATGACCCTGTTATCCTGTGGGATTGTCTCCGGTTGAGCCATTTGCCTTATGTACCAGTACGACCACTACGACCAGCGCCTCGTCGATGAGCGGGTAGCCCAGTTTCGCGACCAGACCCGGCGCTTTCTCGCCGGCGAGCTGAGCGATGACGAGTTTCGCCCCCTGCGCCTGATGAACGGTTTGTACCTGCAACGCCATGCCCCCATGTTGCGGGTCGCCATTCCGTACGGCGCGCTGTCCGCCGAGCAGTTGCGCATGCTGGCCCGCATCGCCGACAAGTACGACAAGGGCTACGGCCATTTCAGCACCCGGCAAAACATACAGTACAACTGGCCGCGGCTGGAGTCCGTGCCGGACATCCTGGCGGACCTGGCGAGCGTGCGCATGCATGCCATCCAGACCAGCGGCAACTGCATTCGCAACGTCACCTCCGATCATTTCGCCGGCATTGCCGCCGATGAGCTGGAGGACCCGCGTCCTTACTGCGAAATCATTCGCCAGTGGTCCACGTTTCATCCGGAGTTTTCCTTTTTGCCGCGCAAGTTCAAGATTGCCGTGTCGGGCGCCGAGACCGACCGGGCCGCCGTGCAGATTCACGACATCGGCCTGTACTTGGTGAAAAACGCGGCGGGCGAGACGGGGTTCAAGGTGCTGGTGGGCGGCGGCCTGGGGCGCACTCCGTACCTGGGCGTTTGCGCCCGCGAGTTCCTGGAAAAGCGCTGGTTGCTGTCCTACCTGGAGGCCGTCCTGCGCGTCTATAACCTGCTGGGGCGCCGCGACAACATACACAAGGCCCGCATCAAGATCCTGGTCAACGCCGTGGGCGCAGAGCGGTTCATCGAGATGGTGGAGGATGAGTGGGGGCGCATCAAGGACTCGGTGTTGCTGAGCCAAGAGGAAATCGACCGGGTGAGGGCTTTTTTCAAGGAGCCGGACTACGACCGCGACGCGGCTGCGGACTCCTCGTTCGCCGACCGCCGGGCGGCGGAGCCGGATTTTGCCCGCTGGGCGGAGCGCAACGTAAAACCGCACAAGGCGGCGGGGTATCACTCCGTTTACGTGTCCCTGAAACACCCGACCAGCCCGCCGGGGGACGCCACCAGCGCCCAGATGAACCACCTCGCCGACCTGGCCCAGCGCTACAGCCACGATGAAATACGGGTCACCCACGACCAGAACCTGGTGTTGCCGCACCTGCGCCGGGCGGACCTGTACCCGCTGTGGCGCGCCTTGCGAGAGCAGGACCTGGCGGCGCCCAACATCGGGTTGCTAACGGACATGATCTGTTGCCCGGGGCTGGATTTTTGCAGCCTGGCCAACGCCGGCTCCATCGACGTGGCGCGGCAGATCAACGAGCGCTTTGACCAGCTGGACTACCTGCATGACGTGGGCGATTTGCAGATCAAGATGTCCGGCTGCATGAACGCCTGCGGCCATCATCACGTGGGCCACATCGGCATCCTGGGCGTGGACAAGAAAGGCGAGGAGTTCTACCAGTTCACCCTGGGCGGCTCCGCCGGCAACCAGGCGCGGCTGGGCGACCGGCTGGGGCCGGCCATCGCCAAGCAGGACGTGGCGGACGCCATAGACCGCATCTTGCAGGTGTACTTGGAGGAGCGGGAGGGGGAGGAGCGGTTCCTGGACACCTGCCTGCGCATCGGCGTGGAGCCGTTCAAGTCCAGGGTGTATGCGGACGCGGCGCCGCGCCGCCGGGAGGCCTGAGCGCTTGCGAATCATCAAGGACGGCGCGGTGCAAGAGGACGCCTGGCGCCGCTTGGAAGCGCCGGAGTTGCCCGTGCCGGCCGGCGACTGGATCGTCCCGTTTTCTTTCTGGCGGGAACATCAAGAGCAACTGGTGCGCCATGACGGCCGGCTGGCCGTGTGCCTGGACGGGGATGACCGCCCGGAGGAGTTGTCCGGACTCCTGGACCGCTTCTCGCTCATCGCCCTGGAGTTCCCCGTGTTTCGGGATGGTCGTTGCTATTCTCATGCCCGCCTGTTGCGCGAGCGGTTCGGCTTCCAGGGGGAGTTGCGCGCCGTGGGCGACGTGTTGCGGGACCAGCTGTTTTTCATGCGGCGTTGCGGCATCGATTCGTTCCAGGTGAGAGACGACAAGGACGCGGCGGCCGCCCTGCAAGGCCTGGCGGATTTCAGCCTGGCCTACCAGGCGGCGGCGGACGGCGCATTGCCCGTCCCCGAACGCCGCAGGCAGGAGCGCGGCGAGGATTGATTCGGCGGCGCAGGGGTTGCACAGGGGGCGTGCGGGGGGTGTGCAGGTCTGTGGCATTGCCGGCGCCCGCCGGCGCGTGTTGCTAAATTCCGGTGCCCCGGCGTTGCTTTCGGACTTACCCCAGCCCCTTGCCCTTGGCACTCGCCGGCCTGCGGATGCGCGGAGTCGCGCTCGCCGCCGGCGGGAACGCGGCGCGGATTGAAGCGGCGCAGGGGCTGCGCGGGGGCGCACAGGCCAGCGGCCTTGCCGACGCACGCCGGCGCACGGAGTCGCGGCCGTAGCCAGGCAAGGGCGCGGCGGATGCGCTGAAAGGATTGGCGGTTTCCAGCATTGCCCGCCGGGCGGCGGCCGGCGCACTGCCCGTCCCCGAACGCCGCAGGCAGGAGTGCGGCCTGCTGAACCCCGGCCCGACGCTCCGGACGTATCCCCGGTCCCGCTGTCGGGACCAGGCCCGCCTTACTTGAGAGCTTTCACTCCCTCGTCCAGGTTTTCGTGGATGGTGAACAGGTTCACCAGCCCGCTGATTTCGAATACCTTCATAATATTCTCATTCAGTGAGCAGACCGCGAACGCGCCGGAACTCTTGGCGAAACTCTTGGTGGCGAAGATGAGCACCCGCAACCCGGCGCTGGAGATGTAATTGACCTCGGCGAAATCGATGATCATCTTGTCGCAACCCTTCTTGATTTCCTCCACGACCTTGTCGTGGACTTCGCTGGAATTGGTCGCGTCAACCCGCCCTTTCAGGTGCAGGACGACGATGCCGTCTTGGTTTGCTGTTTCAATGTCGCTCATTGTTTTTTTCCTTTAAGGTGTGTAACAGGGTACAATGCCCGGTAACGTTAATCAACCGTGAATGCGAATAGCGGCACCTTTAGGGCAAAATACAGGGCATCGCCGGCGACCGGCGCCTGCGCCGACAGCGGCAGGCAACGGACAACGGGCAATACCTTGAAGAACATTCTACCATATCGCTTTTTATGGAGTCAGGCTTATGGCGCAAAAAATTTCATCGTCCCGCTGGGTCTTGACGGACCTTGACCAGGACCTGCCCGGGTTCTCTGATGCTTTCAGGGAGTTCTGCCAGGAACAGGGGCTGGACGACACCAAGATCTTCGAGCTGGAGCTTTCCTTGGAGGAGCTCATCGTCAACACGTTCACCCACGGCTACAAGGAGGGCGGTTCCGTGGTCGTGGAAAGCAAGAACGTTGACGGCAACCTGGAGGTCTGCGTGCAGGACAAGGCGCCGCATTTCAACCTGCTGGAAGACGCGCCGCCGCCGCGACTGGGCGGCCAGGACCGCCCCCCGGTTCCCAAGGGGCGCAAGCGGGAAGGCGGGCTGGGGATTCACCTGGTGAAAAGCCTGAACGAAAAAGTGGAGTACTACGGCGGCGAGGAGGGCAACCTGGTCGTCATCACCAAATCCATCAACTGAGTCACGCCTCCAGGCCGGGGGTAGGCGCCGCGGCATCGCCCCGCTGTGGGGGCGCCGCCATCAAGCGCGCCGCTTTCAGCGCTCGCCGGGGGTAGGCGCCGCGGCATCGCCCCGCTGTGGGGGCGCCGCCAT
>CAZDXS010000013.1:0-2961 GCA_964509455.1 uncultured Enterobacteriaceae bacterium
GATAGCCAGCGGCGGCGACCTGAAAGCCGGACTGGTGAGCGCCATAACGGCGGGGGCGTTCGACTGGGTGGGCGGCATCAAGGACCTGTCGCTGGCGGCCAAAGCGGCGGCGCACGGCGCAATCGGAGGTCTGTCCTCCCTAGCGCTGGGCGGTAGTTTCATCAGCGGCTTCGCCGCCGGCAGCGTGGCGCAGGCGGTGGGCGGAGGTAAGGCGGTGCAAAGTCTGGGCAAGGCGGGCCAAGCCATAACCCGCATCATGGCGGGCGGGCTGGCGGCCATGGCCGGCGGCGGCAAGTTCGCCAACGGCGCAATCACCGCCGCCGCGGCCTATGCCTTTAATCACTTAAGGCATCTCACTATAAAGCATCTCACTTTGAAGTTGCGTAGATTTGACGAAACTCCCGATACCACTATAGGGGAATTAACAATAGACGGTGTCGATGGCAAGTGGTACGTACTTGAGCCTGAAGGAGGTCATAAAAGCACCGTTGAAGATTCTGGAGAGCGAATTGAATCAGGGATGTATAAATTGCTCCCTCACTCTGGCGCCCGACACAAAAATGTTTATGTGTTAGATAGGGTTCGAGGTAGGAGCGGTGTGTTAATTCACATAGGTAATTTCCATCATGAAACAAAAGGTTGCTTGCTTCCTGGCACTGGCTACAGGCCGCCGGCATCACCGGGCGACCCTTATGCGGTTACTGGAAGCGCTGACGCCATGGAGCAGATTTTCAGAAAAGCCAGGGAGGTGGGCGCCACATCGTTGTATCTCGATATCGCAAATGATTTCAAGAGGCAACCATGAAAAACTTGCTGGGTTGTTTGTTGCTGACGTTCTCTTTCGTTGGTTCTGCCGGTGCGGAGATTAATATAACCGCCGCCGGTTACGAGTGGCTTTACAAGAATCATGCCTATGCAGCAAAAATCCTCAAGGACGGCCCCCGTGAAGCACTGCTTCCCGTCATCAACATGCTCGGGTTTATTTGGCAACACCGGGATGGAGCGATGGGCACCGAGGTTGCCGGCTCCATTGCGCTGGCGTTCATCCATCACCCCGCATTGATGTTTGCCTGGTTTGAGAAACACCCGGTGCAATACGACGATTGGTTGTTGAGGTTGCCGTACGTTTTGCTAACGGCTTATGCGGATGACGGCAGCGGCAGCGAGGTGGCGAAGCTGAACGAATTGAAAGAAGAGTTGCTTGAAGCGCTGAAAGATTATGAAGCGGACAGCCAAGCCTCGGACCTGGCGGGGCGGCTGATTTTCAAGCTGGAGAAAACCGGAGTCAGGGCGGTTCATTAGAGCATGTCGGTTGCGAGCGAGCCAGAACAAACAACGCCGGCATCACCGTTGCGGCGCAAGCAGGATGGACAAATGATTCAGATCTCATGCTGGCGGTTTCAAATTGCGCATCATCACACGCTGACGACTTCAGCAATTTTTTGCGTTGCCGTGTTTTTCTCCCCGGGCACACCTGGCGGGGATGTCGTCAATCGCATTTTAGGAGATGACGGCAAGGTGATCCGAGAAGAATTGGACTGGGAGAATGACGGTGTCGTGGACATGGTGTGGAACCACACCCACGATGCCAACGGCCATGTAATTCGTACGGAAGAAGACACGAATGCGGATGGCGTCGTGGACCGGATTGAACGCTACGAACGGGATACCCAAGGCCGTAGGGTTCGGTGGGAGCAGGACCATGACGCGGATGGGGTTTCGGATCGGGTTGAAAATTACCGGTGGGGTACGGACGGAAAAATCATCGAGCGGGAAGAGGTGTACGACTACGACCAGGATGGCGTCGCAGATCGCATAATCCGGAAATCAGCAGCACGGGAAGTGTTTGACTACAACGCGGACGGCAGCTTGAAGCGGGCGGACCGGCGACTGTTCAAGGTGGAAGGCAGGATGAATCGAAGAGAGATTGATCGCGACGGTGACGGCGCCATGGATTGGATAGGGATCGAAATGCTGGACTCCCGCGGCCGCGTGGTTGGGAGGAAAGTGGACCGCAACGGCGACGGCGCCATGGACTGGTCGGTCCGGTACACCCTCGATGGGAACGACAACGTGGTTCGCAAGGAAAGCGACCACGACGGGGACGGCGCGGCAGACCGAATTAAGAGTTACGTACTGGATGCCGACGGCAAGACGGTGCAGGCGGCAATTGACGAGGATGGGGACGGCGCCCCGGACCGGGTGGGATGCTTTCTCGCCGGCGGTCGGGTGGAGTGGAAAACTCCAAAATCAGTAAAGCAGGGGGCGAACCCGGGGCGTTGCCCCGATTAGCGTGAATAAGCCGCAAATGCCCCGGGGTGGAAAAATGGCGTTCGAGTCAATCCTGGCGAAGCGTTGGTTTCTCGCGGTGCCGTGAGACAACAGAATAGCGGTGCTTGGCGCTACGACAACTCGACTACCACGGTGGACGGCCACGTATCGACGTTGCGCGATGCGGGGGTCGCCGGCACGCGCTACTGGCAGGCGCGGGACTACAACGCGGCGGGACAGTTGACGCGCTTTGTCTTGGGCAACGGGGTGGAGACGCGGCGCAGTTACTCGCAGACCACCGGGCTTATCAGCCGCATTCAGAGCCGCACCACCCTGAGCCCGGTTGGGCGCGACGACGTACAAGACGCGCACTATTCATTCGACCTGCTGGGCAACCTGACCCGGCGCACGCAGCAAGTGCGCATGGAGGGCGCCGCCGGGGCGGCGCCGACCTGGCGCAATCACACGGAGACCTTCCGCTACGACCGCCTGAACCGGCTGACCCGCAGCGACTACAACGACGGCAGCGGCGCCACCGCAACCATCGAAACCTACGGCTACGACGCCCTGGGCAACCTCACCAGCAAGGCCGGCGTCGGCGCCCAGTCCTACGGCGCGGCGACCGGCGGTTGCGCCGCGGCCGGCGACCACGCCCTGGTGCGCTCCGGCGGGCACTGCATGACGTACGAC
>CAZDXS010000014.1:0-3809 GCA_964509455.1 uncultured Enterobacteriaceae bacterium
CTGGCGGCGCGCGCGAACTCCCGCGCCAGGCGCCGGCCGGGGCCGGGCGGGCGCCGCCGGGCGGGTGCCGCCCCACCCCGCCGCCGCTCAAGGCAGGTGTGGACGGGCCAGGTAATCGTGGGACTGCATCTCGATGAGGCGACTGGCGGTGCGGGCGAACGCCCGCGCCAACCGCTTGCCGGCGTACAGCCGGGCGGGCGGCGCGGCCGCCGTCATCACCAGTTTCACGTTGCGGTCGTAGTACTCGTCCACCATGGTGATGAAGCGCCGGGCGCGGTCGTTGTCCGCATCGTCCAAGCGCGGCGCGTTCTCGACGAACACCGTCTGAAACTGCCGGGCAATTTCAATGTAGTCGGCGGCGCCCCGCCCCGCCCCGCAAATCTCGTCAAAGTCAAACCAGGCGACGCCGGAAGCCAGCCGCGCCGCCCGGATGCGGCGCCCCTCGATGTCCAGGTCGGCGTCCGCAACGCCGCCGGCGCGCGCGATGTGATGAAAATGCTCTTCCAACTTCTCGCGGGCGGCGGGCCCCGCCGGGCAATGATACAACTCCGCCTGGTCCAGGTAGCGCAGGCGGTAATCCGCCCCGGCATCCAGGCGGATGACGCGGGTGTGCTGCTTGATCAGGGCGATGGCGGGCAGGAACCGCTGCCGTTGCAGCCCGTCCCGGTAGAGGTCGTCCGGATGTTCGTTGGAGGTCGCCACCAGGGTCACGCCGCGAGCGAACAGGGCCTCCAACAGGCCGCTCAACAGCATGGCGTCGGTAATGTCCCCCACGTGAAACTCGTCAAGGAAAAGCGCGCGCACCTCCCCGGCCAGCCGCGCCGCCACCCGTTGCAACGGCGCCTCCGTCTCTTTCAGTTGCCGCAGTTCTGCGTGCACCCATTGCATGTAGCGATGAAAATGGACGCGCTGCCGGGCGGCAAACGGCAGGCAGTCGTACAGCATGTCCGCCAGCCAGGTCTTGCCGCCGCCGACGCCGCCCCACAGGTACAAGCCGGTGACCGGGCGCGGCGCCCGCCAGGGCAACAGCCGTTCCAGGAACTTCCAGCGCCCGGCGGTGTTCGCAGCCGCCAGTTCGTCATACAATAACTGCATGCTGTTCACCACCGACAACTGGGCCGCATCGGCCGTCAACCGGCCGGCGGCGACATCCGCGCGGTATCGCTGCTGGGGGGTCATTGCTTGTTGGCGTGTTGTCTCCATGGAAATTTCAGGGGCGGCCGGGGTCGTCCCCGGCTGCTGACATGGCGGCGGCCGTTGCAGGATTCTGCCTGTTGCTGGCGTTGCTCATGGGCCCCCAGATCTGGACCCGGCGCGTCTTCAAGCGCTACAACGCGCCGCTGGACGCCCTGCCCGGCACCGGCGGCGAACTGGCGCGGCACCTGGTTGACCGCCTGGAGCTGACCGGTTGCCGGGTGGAGGAGCTGGAAACGGGCGGCGACCATTACGACCCGGAGAGTCGCTCCGTGCGCCTGTCCGCCGCCGTGTACGGCGGCAAGTCGCTCACGGCCGTTGCCGTCGCCGCCCACGAAATCGGCCATGCCCTGCAACACAAAACCGGCTTTCGGCCCCTGTTCCTGCGCTGGAAGCTGGCCAAGTATATCGCTTTTACGGAAAAAACGGCAGGCATCATCCTGGTGAGTTTCCCGTTCGTCTCATTGCTGGTGAAGTCCCCCCTGGTCGGCGTCTTGATGCTGCTCAGCGGTCTCCTGGTGCTGTGCCTGCCCGTGTTGTTTCATCTAGTGACCCTGCCGGTGGAGTGGGACGCCAGCTTCAAGCGCGCCCTGCCGTTGCTGATTGGCGGCGGCTACCTGCCGGAAAACGCCGCGCCCGTGGTACGACGCATCCTGGCCGCGGCGGCGCTTACATACGTCTCCGCCTCGCTGTTCAGCCTGCTCAACTTCTATCGCTGGATTGCGTTCCTGCGCCGCTGAGGCGCGACCGGCGCGGCGCAGGCGCCGCGGCGCGCGCCGCGGCGGGGACGGCGCAGGCGCGGCGCACGGCGGCAACCGGCGCCGCACGACGCCCGGCCGGGGCGGGGCCGCGTCCATCACGGATAGGCGTAGGTCGACACCACCCCCAGCGGCAACTGCAACGCCCAGAACAACGCCAGCAACGCCGTCCACAGCGGCAACAGGATGAGACTGTAGGGCAGCATCAGCGCGACCAGGGCGCCAATGCCCGCGCCGCGCACATAACGCCGGCAGAACACCACCACCAGGGGGAAGTACGGCATCAGCGGCGTGATGATGTTGGTGGAGGAATCGCCGATGCGGTACGCCGCCTGGGTGAGGTCCGGCGACAGCCCGACCTGCATCAGCATGGGCACCAGCACCGGGGCCAGCAACCCCCACTTGGCGGAGGCCGAACCAATAAACAGGTTGACCGCCGCCACCAGCAACACGACCCCCAGCAGGGTTAACGGTCCCGGCAATGCCAGCGCCCGCAGCCACTGCGCACCGGTGACGGACAGCAACACGCCCAGGTTGGACTCGCTGAACAGGTAAATGAACTGGGCGCAAAAGAACACCAGCACCAGGTAATACCCCATGGAGCTCATGGCCCCCGTCATGCCCTCGATGATGTCCCGGTGCGAGCGCGCACTGCCCGAAACATAGCCATAGACAACCCCGGGGATGAGGAACAGCAGAAACACCAGGGCGACGATGGACTGCATGACGGGCGCCTGGAAGTCGAACGCCCGCCCCTCGAAGCGCAGGGCGGAATCCTCGGGCCGCAGCCACAGCGCCAGGACGGCAATGCCGACCAGGGCCGCCGCCAGGGCGGCTGCCAGCCCCCGGCGCTCCGCCGCCGTGACCTCCCCGAAACGCGGCATCTCCTGCGGGTCGCCGTCCACTTTCAGCCGCTGCAAGCGCGGCTCCACCAGCCGCTCCGTGACCGGCCAGGCAACGGCCAACACCAGCAACGAGGAGACCAGCGTGAACACGTTGTTGCACAACACGGACACGCGAATGTCGGGCGCCAGCAGGGCTGCCGCGCTCTGGGTAAATCCCTGCAACAGGGGGTCCAGGGCGCTGGGAATGAAGAAGTTGGCGGAAAAACCGCCGGACACGCCGACAAAAGCCGCCGCGATGCCCGCCAACGGATGGCGCCCGGCGGCGTAAAACAGCACGCCGCCCAAGGGAATGACCAACACGTAGCCCGCATCAATGGCGTAATGGCTGGCAATGCCCGCCAACACCACCACGGGCGTGAGCAACCGCGCCGGCGTGACCGCCAGGACGGAGCGCAGGGCCGCGCTGATAAACCCGGTATGCTCCGCCACGCCTATGCCCAGCAGGGCCACCAGGACCACGCCCAGCGGCGGAAAGGCGACGAAAGTATGCACCATGCCCGATAAAAACCCCGCCAGCCCCGGCCCGGTAAGCAGGTTGTTCACCCGCACCGGCTCGCCGGTGAGCGGATGGCGGGCGTCAAACTCGATGGCGGAAAGCGGCCAGGAAAGCACCCACGCCAACGCCATGAACGCCAGGAACAGCAACGCGGGGTCCGGCAGGCGATTGCCCGCCCGCTCCGCGGCGTTCAGCAGTTTGTGAAAGAAATCGGCCATGCTACGGGCCAGTCACGCCGCTTGCGCCCGCCGCGCCAGCCGCGTCGACTGCGCCGCCCACGCCCGCCCGCCGCCGCAACTCGTACAGGCAGACGCCCACCGCCGCCGACGCGTTCAGTCTCTCCACGGCGCCAGGCGACCTATAAATCCACCCACCCATGCTATGGGCCATTCGCGCCGCCTGCGCCGCCCGCGCCGCTTGCGCCCGCCCGCCGCCGCAACCCGTACAGGCAGACGC
>CAZDXS010000015.1:0-2212 GCA_964509455.1 uncultured Enterobacteriaceae bacterium
GGAACAGGAAACGGCAAGACAACGCCGGGTGGAGGCGGACATTGAGAAACAGCGTGAAAAACTTGTGGCAGACAACGAGGCCTTGAACCGGGCGCAGGCTGAAATGTACCAGGCCAACAGCGAGATCTCGCGCTTGGAACAACAAATTGAACACGCCCGGGAACGACAGGAGGAGTTGCAAGAGGAGATTCGCACAACGCAGGAAACCGAGCGGGAGTTGCAACAGCAGCTGCGGGGGGACGGCAAAAAACTGGACGACGCTGCGGCGGAAATCAGCGCACTGGAGCCGCAACATGAAAGCCTGGAGGCAAAAAGCGCCGCCGCCCGCAACGCCCTTGAACAGGCCGAAGAGTCCTTGCAAGAGCGCCAGGACGAGTGGGATGATCTGGCGCAGGCCGGCGCCGACCTGGTGCGCCGGTCCGAGGCGGCAAAGTCGCGCATCCAGGCGCTGACCGGCGCGGCGAGCGACGTCAACCGCCGCCGCGACGCCTTGCAACAGGAAGCCGAACGCCTGGAGGTCGGCGCCTTGCAAGAGCAGGCGGCGCAGCTGTCCCAGGAAGAAAACACGGCCCAGGAGCTGTTGCAACGAGAAAAAGTCGCAGAAGAGGGCGTCCGGGCGGCGTTGCAAGAGCGGCGCGATGAACTGGCGGGGCTCCAGCCGCGCTTGGAGAAGCTGCGCGCGTTGCGCCAGGAGAACGAGCGCGACATCGCCTCGCTGGAGACCTTGCAACGCGAGGCGTCCCGGGACTCCCGGAAGACGGTGCAACGCTGGCTGGATAGCCTGGGGTTGGCCGAAGCGCCGCGCCTGGCGGAGCAGCTGGAAGTGCAAGACGGTTGGGAGACCGCGCTGGAGCTGGCGCTGGGGCGGCGCCTGCACAGCATCAGCGTTGCCGACTTAGGGGCCGCCGCGGCCGCCGCGGCGGGGCTGGAGGCCGGCGCCGTTGAATTGTTGCTGGACAACGATGCGCCGTTGTCGTACGAGCCGAAACCCTATCCGCGGTTGCTGGACAAGGTGAGCGCCCCGCTCCCCTTAGAGGCCGTGCTGGGACGGATCTACCTGGCGGAAGACCTGGGGCAAGCGCAGGAAATCTGCGCCGGGCTGGACGACACGGAGTCCGTGGTGACCCGGGACGGCGCCTGGCTGAACCGGCATTGGCTGAGCATTCAGCGCCCCGCCGCCGACCGCCCGGGAATGCTGGCGCGCGAACAGGAGTTGTCCCTCTTGAAGTCCCGCCGGGCCGAGCAAGAGCGGGAAATCACGGCGCTGGAAACCGCCGCGAAAGAGGCCGCTCAACAAGCCGGGGCGCTGGAGCAACAACTGGCGGCCGTGCGGGAACGGCTGGGCGAACAGCAGGAAAATGCCGCCCAGGTCAAGGCGCGCAACGCCGAAGTCGCCGCCCGCCGCGAGCAGGCGGAAGAGCGCACCGCCCGCATCGCAGAAGAGCTGGAGCGCTTGCAACAACAAGAAGCCGACAACCAGGAGGAAATCACGCGACTGCAGAACGAGCAGCAGCGGGGCGAGCAGTCCGGGCAAGAGCAAGAGGCGCGGCGCAAAACCTTGGAACAGTCGCGCGAACAGCACAGGAAACTGCGGGACGAGGCCCGGGAGCAGTGGGACCATCAACGCGAGGAGTCCCATGAAGCGGCCCTGCGGTTGCAACAGGCCAGGACTCAAAAAGAATTCGCCGAACAGACCATGGCGCGCGTCAAGACGCAACTGGCCGCCGCCGCCGTGCGCTTGCAGACCTTGCAAGAGGACGGCGGCGCCCAGGATGAGCCGACCCGGGAGTTGCGCCGCGCCCTGGAGACCCTGCTGGCGGCGAAAACCGGCGCAGAAGCCGCGGTGGCCAAGGCCCGGGAGACCGTGGAACAACAACGGGAAATCATTCAGCGACAAGAGCAGGAACGCGGCGAGAGCGAGCGCCGGGTAGCGGAGCAACGCGCCGAGCTGGAACAAGCCCGGATAACCCAAAAAGAGTCCCAGGTGCGGTTGAAGACCATAGCGGAGCAACTGGAGCCGGAAGGACTGACGCCCGAGGCCCTGTTGCAGGAGTTGCCGGACGACGCCGATGAGGAGTCGTGGCAGGAAAAAATCGACCGCACGGAGCGCCGCATCCAGCGCATCGGCGCCGTCAACCTGGTCGCCATAGACGAGCATCGGCAACAGGCCGAGCGCAAAGCCTACCTGGACAGCCAGCACCAGGACCTGAGC
>CAZDXS010000016.1:0-4498 GCA_964509455.1 uncultured Enterobacteriaceae bacterium
ATGACCGCTTTGCGGGGGAGGGGGCGCCGCACGGTCGGCGGGGCGCCGGCAGGGTTTGCAAGGCCCGGCAGGTTCCGCCCCGGCAGGTTCCGCCCCGGCCCCGGCCTGGCCCGGGGACTGTTGTGCCTTGCCTGCGGCGGGTTGACCGTGTTGGCGTTCGCCCCGTACCACCTGTTCCCGCTCCCTTTCATCACCCTGGCCGTCCTGTTTCGGACGTGGCGCGCCGGCACTGCGAAACAGGCTTTTATCAACGGTTACCTGTTCGGGCTGGGGCTGTTCGGGTTCGGCGTCAGCTGGTTGCATGTCAGCATTCACCTCTACGCCGGCGTGAACGCGGTCGGCGCCTGGGCGCTGACCCTGTTGTTGGCGGCCTACCTCTCCCTGTTTCCCGCCCTGGTCGGTTGCCTGGGCAGTCGCCCGGCAGTGCGCTCGGACGCCCGTTGCTTCCTGCTCGTCCTTCCCTCCCTGTGGGCCCTGGGCGAGTGGGTGCGCTCCTGGCTGTTTTCCGGGTTCCCCTGGCTGAGCCTGGGATATACGCAGACGGCAACCCCGCTGTCCGGTTATGCCGTGTTGCTGGGGACTTTCGGCGTCAGCCTGCTGGTCGCTTTCCTGGCCGGCGCCTGCGCCCTGGGCGCGCGCCCGGGGCGGCGCCTGGCGGCGGCGGCGACCCTGGCGGCGGTGCTGGCATCGGGTTGGGCGCTGGGCCGGCACCAGTGGACCGAGCCCCTGGACGCGGAGATTGACGCCGCCCTGGTGCAAGGCGCCATACCCCAGGACTTGAAGTGGCTTCCCGAGCACCGCCGCGCCTCCCTGGAGCGCTACCAGGAAATCACCGAGCCTTTTTGGGGGCGCGACCTGATCATCTGGCCGGAGACCGCCATTCCCGCCTACCTGCACCGGGTTCAAGAGTTCATCGACGCCCTGGACGCCGCCGCCCGCGCTCGCGGCTCCATACTGCTGGCGGGGTTGCCCACGAAAAACCTGGACCGCGGTGAGCATTTCAACAGCCTGTTGTTGTTAGGGGCGGAGCGCCAGGTTTACAACAAGCGACGCCTGGTGCCGTTCGGCGAGTACGTGCCGCTCAAGCCGTTGCTGACGCCCCTGGTCGACGCCTTGGCCGTTTCCATGTCGGATTTTACGCCCGGCGACCGGGACCTCCCCCCGCTGTTTCACGCCCGGGGGTTTTCCATGGGGATCTCCATCTGCTACGAAGCCGTGTTCGGCAACGACGTCATCCAGGCGTTGCCCGCCGCCAACGTGCTGGTGAACGTCAGCAACGACGCCTGGTTCGGCGACTCCCTGGCGCCCCATCAGCACTTGCAAATGGCCCGCATGCGCGCCATTGAAACGGGGCGCTACCTGTTGCGCGCCACCAACACCGGCATTTCCGCTCTCATTGACGAGAAGGGTAAAACGGTGGGCAAGACGCGCCAGTTCCAGGCGGACGCCGTGGCCGCCCGCATCCGGCTGTTCGCAGGAGCAACGCCCTACGCGCGCGCCGGCGACGGGCCGCTCGCGGTGCTGGCGCTGATGTTGCTGTTGTTGCCCGGCCTGCGGCGCCGCCGGCAAGGCGGGCGCCCCCCGGCGCCGGCGGCTAACGGGGACTCCTGAGGCGGGCCAGCCCCCACACCAGCAGGAACCCGAGGCCTGCCAGGGCCAGGGAGAGCGCCACCGGCCGCGACAGTTCCCCGGGCAGGATCAGGGGCGCCCCCGCCAGGCCCGGCCCGGCATCGTCGCCGCGCTCCCGAAAAGGCCAGATGACCGACAGCGACGCCGCCAACAGGCCGCTGATGAACACCACGGTGAGACGGTAGTAATGCTTGAGTATGTACGCCAACAGGCGGCTGAAACACACCAACCCGGCGGCGGCGCCGGCGGCGAAAGGGAGCAGCACGGACAACCTGCCGTAGCCGATGGCGTCGAACACGTACGCGTACTTGTTCAGCACCAGCAACACGAAGGAGCCGGACACGCCCGGCAGCATCATGGCGCAGATGGACAGGGCGCCGGCGCTGAACAGGAACCAGGCGGCGTCGGGGGTCTGTGCGGGCACCAGGTTGAACACGAACAGCCCGCACCCCGCGCCGGCCGCCAGCATGATGATCTCTTGCACACTGACCCGCGCCAAGTCCCGCAACAACACCAGGAGGGAGCCGGCAATCAGGCCGAAGAACAAGCCGTAAATCTCCTCGGGATGCCGCAGCAACAACTGCGGCAACTCCACCACCCGCGTGAAAAACAACAGGGCGGCGACAATGCCCAGCGCCAGCGGCAGGATGAAGCCGAAGTGGGGGCGGGCCAGGGCCGTCTTGAAGTCCAGCCGCAACAGCGCCTGCAGCGTTGCGAAATCAAAGGAGCGGATGGCGGCGATAAACTGGGGATAAATGCCCAGGATGAACGCCATGGTGCCGCCGCTCACTCCGGGAATGATGTCGGCGGCGCCCATGCAAAAGCCCTTGGCCGCCAGCATGCCGCGCCGCGCCGGCTTGTCTGGGAGAGTCAGGCGCATGGGCCGCCCTTGCCAGGTCTTTCCATGGCAGGCCCGGTCGCGCCTGCCGCGGCGCGGTCGGCGGCGCTGTTGCCGGCGTGCGCGGCCGCCGACGGGTACGGCGCGATGCCGCCGGCGGAACGGCCGTCTGCACCGCCCATGGGCCGCTGGCGGGGACTGTCGTTTCCGGCCTCGCTTGCTACGGCACGGTCGGCGGCGCTGTTGCCGGCGTGCGCGGCCGCCAACGGGTACGGTGCGATGCCGCCGGCAGCGCGGCCGCTGGCGCTGTTGTCGGCGTGCGCGGTCGTCAACGGGTACGGTGCGGTGCCGCTAGTGGCACGGCCGCCGGCGTTGCCAGTGGGCCACAGGCGGGGGCTGTCGCTTCCAGTCGCGCCTGCCGCGGCGCGGTCGGCGGCGCTGTTGCCGGCGTGCGCGGTCGTCAACGGGTACGGTGCGGTGCCGCTAGTGGCACGCCCGCCGCCGGCGCTGTTGCCGGCGTGCGCGGCCGCCAACGGGTACGGCGCGATGCCGCCAGCGGCACGGCCGCCGGCGCCGGCGGCGTTGTTGCCGGTGCGTGCGGCCGTCAACGGGCGGTGCACTGGGTTCTGCGCGGGGCGGTTCTTGCGCCCGTCAGCGTGCGTCACGGCCGGGCGCACTCACCGTCCTTTTGGGGCGCATGATACGGCGGGCTGAGTTCGCGCACCGCCGCCACCAGCGCCGCCACGGCGCCCGGGTCGATATCCGGATGAATGCCGTGCCCCAGGTTGAATATGTGCCCGGGGCCGGGGCCGTAGCGGTCCAGCACCTTGCCTACCTCCCGCCGGATCGTTGCCGGGTCGGCGTACAGCACGGCCGTGTCCAGGTTTCCCTGCAACGCCACCCGTCCTTTCGTGCGCCGTCGCGCCGCGCCGATATCCACGGTCCAGTCCAGCCCTACGGCGTCGCAACCAGACTCCGCCAGGTCCTCCAGCCAGGGACCGCCGCCCTTGGTGAACAGGATGACGGGCGCCGCGTCTTCCCCGCGCTCCGTTTTCAGGGCTTGAACAATGCGCCGCATGTAGTCCAGCGAAAATTCCCGGTACGCCTCGTGGGACAATATGCCGCCCCAGCTGTCAAAAACCATCACCGCATCCGCGCCCGCCGCCAGCTGTCCCCGCAGGTAGTCAACGGCGGCCGCCTCCAGTTTTTCCAGCAGTTGATGCATCACTTTCGGCTGTTGGTAGAGCATGCCCTTGACGCGGCTGAAGTTCTTGCTGGGGCCGCCCTCGATCATGTAGGTGGCGACCGTCCAGGGACTGCCGGCAAATCCCAGCAAGGGCACCTTGCCGTCCAGCTCCCGCTTGATCAGGGCGACGGCGTCCATGACGTACCGCAGGTCGGCGCCGACGTCGAGCGCGGGCAGTTTGCGGACGTCCCGCTCCGAGCGCAACGGCCGGTCAAATTGCGGCCCTTGGTTCTCAACGAGACGCAACCCCAGGCCCATGGCGTCCGGTATGGTGAGAATGTCGGAGAATAAAATGGCCGCGTCCAGGTCAAAACGCCGCAGGGGTTGCAGGGCGACCTCGCATGCCAGTTCCGGAGTTTTGCACAGGGTCATAAAGTCGCCCGCCTGGGCCCGCACGGCGCGATATTCCGGCAGGTAGCGGCCGGCCTGGCGCATGATCCACACGGGAGTCCGGTCAACGGGGCGGCGGCGCAAGGCCTGCAACAAGCGATCATTGGTCAGTGTCATGGGCGTCTGCTCGTATTCCGGCCCACGACGGGCCGGAGTTCCTTTCGGCGTTCATCGCCCGAGTCGGGCGGTGAAGTTTTTGTTTTTTATCGATGCGCCGGCGGCAATGAGACCGCGCCGCCGGCCGGTAGCCAAGAATACCGAAAAATCGGCGCAAAATCACCTGCTTGTTGCGGGCGTCGGGTTTCCCTGCGCCTGAAAAGCGCCGGCGCGGGCGTTGCGCTCGTCCCGCCCGGCGGGTCGCCCTCGGCGCCGGCAAGCGTGATGCCTGCGTTGCC
>CAZDXS010000017.1:0-3258 GCA_964509455.1 uncultured Enterobacteriaceae bacterium
GCGGTGTTTCGGCGGCGGAGCAGGGCGGCGCACCAGTAGCGGAGCCGGGCGGCGTTCCGGCGGATGAACCGGACGGCGTTCCGGCGGCGGAGCAGGTTGGTGAGCAAGCAGGGGAGGGGGGCGGTGCGCCGGCGGCGGATACGGGCGATGCCCAGGTGAAAGATGGGGTCAGTGCGCCGCCGGTCGGCGCGTCGCCGATACCAGGCTTCGGTTCGTTTCAGTGCTGGGTCGGCAAGCCGATGAAAGAGCCGGGCGGCACCCCGGCGGCGCCGTCGGGCGGTGCTCAAGATGCAGATACGGGCGATGTTCCGGCGGAAGATCAGGCCGGCGCTCCCGCGGCGCAGGGCGGCGTCCCGGACGGCGATGTCCTGTTGGTGGTGGCGGACGGCATGGGCGGCCACGTGGGCGGCGATGCCGCCAGCCGCATCATCGTCGACACGTTCATGGAAGCCTGGCCGCACCAGGACGGCCTCATCGTGGAGCGCCTGCGCGCCTGCCTGAACGACGCCAACCGCGCCATCGCCGACGCCATCGAGGAGCGCCCGGAGCTGGACGGCATGGGGTCAACCCTGCTGGCGGCGGTCGTTTCCCGGCAGGGGCTGGACTGGATCAGCGTGGGCGATTCCCCCCTGTGGCTGTTCCGCGGCGGGCGTTTAGAGCGTCTCAATGACGACCATTCCATGGCGCCGGTGCTGGCGGACCTGGTGGCGGCCGGGCGCATCACCGCAGAAGAGGCCGCCGCCGACCCCAGCCGCAACGCCCTGCGCTCGGCGGTAACCGGCGAGGAGATAGCCCGCATAGACGTATCCTCGCAGCCCCGCCCCCTGGCCGCCGCCGACCGGGTGGTGCTGGCCAGCGACGGCGTGATGACGTTAGAGGACGAGCGGATTGCGGCGGTCCTCCAGGAAACCCTGGACGAGACGCCGGAGGACGCGGCCGCGACCCTGGTGAAGCAGGTGGATGCAGTCAACCGACCCCACCAGGACAACGTCACCGTCCTGCTCTACCGCGCCGACGCCGACCGGGGAGCGCCGTTGCCGGACGCCGTTGCCGCTCCCGCGCCCGCCGCGGATGACGGGGCCGCTCCCGTCGAGGATGATGCGCCCGCCCCGGCCGCAGACGGCCGGCCCCGGAAAAGAACGACCGCCGCCCGGCTGTTGCGGGCGACGGTCATCCTGGCCCTGATTGCCGCGGCCTGGTGGGGCTGGCGGACATTCCAGGCGGCGGCGCCGGCGGCGGATGTGGAGGCGGCGGCGCCGGCGGCGGATGTCGGCGCAGATGGGCCGGTTGGGAGTGTCGACGGGGCGGCATCGGGAGCGCCGCCTGCGGACACTGACTGAATGTCGGTCCCCGCTGAACAAGGCGAGTAGTTTAGCCGCCGCCCCGGCGCAACGCTCGCCCGGCACAGGGTCTGCAAGACGAAAAAACAACCCCGTCCTCCGTTGCCCGGGGCGCAGGACTTCGTGTTTCACCGCCCGCCCGGTCGCGGCGGTTCCGCAGCCGTTCGCCGGGACGGCAATATTCCGGCGGATACTCCCGCAACAGCCGCCGCTGCTTCACGCCGCGATAACAGGCAACGCCCCCGCAACCCGCCGGGCATTGCGCCGGCGGCCGGCGCGAACGTGTCCGCTGAAGCCGGCAACGACCGGTTGCCCCGCCGGCGGCGGAATGGTCGGCGCCGCCGGGGAGGCTATCGTCCGCGCCCGCAGGTCGCAGCTACCGTTGCGCAGCGACCGCAGTTGCCGCGCCGGCGGGGCTTTCCGCTTCGGCAACGTCCAGCCCAGCGGCGCCGTTCGCCGCGGCAATGGGTTTTTCTGCGGCACCGGCTTCCAACTCGGAGGCGCCATCCGCTCCCGCAACGGCCGGCCTCTCCCCGGCATCTGGTTCGGCGGCCCCGTTCGTCTCGCTTGCCGGCGGCGGATTCATCACTGCGGCGCCGGCATCCAACTCGGAGGCATCATCCGCCCCGGCAACGACTGGTTTCTCCCCGGCATCTGGTGTGCCGTCGTTTGCCCCCATAGTCGTTGGGATCTCCTTGGAGGCGGAGATGTTCACGGTGTTGGCAAGCAATACCTTGATAACGTCAGACTGGAACTTGTACAACTGAAAGCATGTAAGCAGTACGGCCGACGTTAAAATGCCGAAAGCCCATCTGAGTGTAATGCCCAGGTACTTCACCTCCTCTTTCGTCGCCGCCTTCTCTTGTCCCGCTTTCAGCGTGGCCAAGTCCTTGCCCTGCGCGACCTGCTCCTTGCCCTGCGCGACCTGCTCCTTGCCCTGCGCCTCCTGCGCCGTTTTCAGCGCGGCCAGGTCTTTGCCCTGCGCCTCCTGCGCCGTTTTCAGCGCGGCCAGGTCTTTGCCCTGCGAGGCCAGGGCATCGTTCGTCTTCTCCAGTTCCTCCTTCGTGGCCGCCTGGTTGTCAACGACCCGGTGCAGGGTAGAGGAAATGGCCTCGGCGTGAGGCTCGGTGATGCCCGCTTTTTTCAAATCGTCGGTGGCTTTCATGGTTTTCGCAGCCTGGTGATGTTGCGGTTATTCCCACAGGTAATATCACTTTGTGAGCCGGGCAACAGCAACGGCCGCCCCTCCTTGGAGCACGGGGGCCATTGTACCCGGCTGTGCGCCGGCGTCAACACACACATTAAACAAGTGTCCCAGGCCGGAGCGGAGGCGGCGGCGAATCCAGGAGTTGGCGCATCCCCGCGCCTTGAATCTTGCAGGGTAGTCGCCGCGTTGCGGTAAGATGACCCCATGACGCAACAAGAACACAAAATGGCCCTGCCGCAGGGCACCCGGGTGCAGGACTTCGAGTTTCACCGGGTGCTGGGACACGGCGGCTTCGGCATCACCTACCTGGGTTGGAACCTCCGACTGGACATTCCCGTGGCCGTCAAGGAATACCTGCCGGCGGAGCTGGCGGTGCGCGAGCGGGACCGCTCCGTTGCCCCCCGCGCCAGCGGCGACGAGGAGACGTTCCAATGGGGGCTGGACCGGTTCCTGGACGAGGCCCGCGCCCTGGCGCGGTTCAAGCACCCCAACATCGTCCAGTCGTTGCATTACTTCGAAGCCCACGGCACGGCGTACATCGCTATGGAGTACGTGGAGGGCCAGACCCTGGATGAGCGCTTGAAGCGCCAGGGCACGCTGGACGAGGATGAGTTGAAAGCCATCCTGCTGCCGCTGTTGGACGGCCTGGCGCAAGTGCACGCAGTGGGCATGTTGCACCGGGACATCAAGCCCGCCAACATCATGTTGCGG
>CAZDXS010000018.1:0-7077 GCA_964509455.1 uncultured Enterobacteriaceae bacterium
GGGCGGCGGTTCGGTGTTTGGCGCAGGCAGCGGTTCGGCGTTCGGCGCGGCCGGCGGCGCGGCCGGCGGCGCGGCGTTCGGCGCAGGGGGCGGCGGTTCGGCGTTCGGCGCAGGCAGCGGCGCGGCGTTCAGTGCGGGACAGGACAGGGCAACCACCCCGGGCTCGCGTCATTTCAACCTGGTGGGTTTTCCGGAATCGGACCTGGCGGCGCCGCCGGGGGAGGCGTTCAAGTTGTTGTCCACGGGATCGATCATGCAGGCGCGGCTGGACCAGAAAGTCATTTCCGATTACGCCGGGCCGTATCGGTGCCGCATCGAGCGCAACGTGATGGACGTCACGCAGAAGTTTGTCCTGGTCCCCGCCGGCTCCCTGTGCGCCGGGCAAGTCATTCAAACCGGCGGCGGTCACCCCAACTGGATTATCAACAACAGGATGGTGTTGTCCGTGCGCTGGATAGTCCGCCCGGACGGCGCCAAAATCAAGTTTACCGGCAACCTGCTGGACCATGCCGGCGTCGGCGCAATCAAGGGGAAGACCAATTATCACCTGCCGGCGCGCCTGGGCGGTACGGCGGCATTCGCCTTGTTGTCCAGCGAGACCTCCAGGGCGGACTTCAGCGCCGCCGGCAGGGGGTCGACGTTCGCCTCCGACGTGGGCGCGGCGCTGCGCGACGCCGGCGCCGATACGGCCTCGCAGTATGCCGGCCTGGCGCCGACGCAAACCCTGGATTACGGGCAACGATTGCGGCTGTTCGTTGCCGAGGATCTTTACATTCTGCCCTGGAGAGGGGCATACCAGCGCTTGACGGGGCGCCGCTGAGACGGGCTTATGGAGACGTCAATGAGAACGGCGGCGACCCTGGGGCGCCGAGTTGTCGGCGCCCGGCGCCTTGCGACGGTTGCCGCCGCGGCAACGGCGTTGTTGCCGGCCTTGTCGGCGGCCCTGCTGTCCGGCTGCTCTGGGGCGGCGGCATTGCCGGGCCCTTTCAAGTGGCGGTCCGCAGCGCGCGCCGCGACCCCGCAACCAGAACGGCCCGTCATGCCGCTCATGCAGGTCCAAGCGCGCATGGTCTATCCCCAGGCGATAACCACCGTGGGCGCGGCGGTGGGCTACCTGCTGGAGCCGCATTCTTATCGTCCGGCTTATGCCGGCGCCCCCGCCGTCGCGGAGCGGGCGCTGGTCGGCAATTACGCCGCCGACCCGGTGCCGCTGTTTGTCGCCATGCAACGTCTGATGGGGCGGGACGGGCGCATCGTGGTGGACGAGGACCGCAGGTTGTACGTCCTGCAGCAACGGCAGGCAGGCGAAGCCGCCGTTGCCTTTGCCGCCTTGGCGCCGCCCTCGGCGCCGTATCCATGGCCGGGCACTCTGCCCCCGCCGCACGCTCAGGCCGGCGTACCAGCACCCGTTTACCATGGCGCGGCCGACCCGCTGTCGGCGGGCGCACCGGCACTGGCTCCGCCGCACGCCGGGCAGGCCGGCGTACCAGCGCTCGTTCATCCCGCCGCTGCCGACCCGCTGTCGGCGGGTAATATGGCCGTGGCTCCGCCGCACACCCCGGCCGGCGTACCAGCGCCCGCTTACCATGGCGTTGCCGGCCCGCTGTCGGCGGGCGCTACGGCCGTGGCTCCGCCGCACACCGGGCCGGGCGGCGCACCGGCGCCCGCTTACCATGGCGTTGCCGACCCGTTGCCGGCGGCCGCCATAACCCCGGCGCCGCCGTCCACCGCGCCGTTGCCGGCGGTTGCGGCGCTGGGCAATATTGGCGCAACTGGATCAGCGCCCGCCGCTGCCAATGCGCCGCCGCCTGCGCCCAGCGGTGGTGCTTATTTCATGTTGCCGGACGTTTGGAGCGCACCGCCCGCCATGCCGCCGGCGCATCGCCCGGACTCATCGGTTGCAGTGCCGGGCAACGCTACCGCACCGTCCGCCATGGCATCGCCCGCCGCACCACACGTCGGGCAAGGGGGCGCAAATATGCATAAGGCACCGCCGGGCGCACCGCTACGCTCGCGGTCAGGCAATCCGCCCCCGGCGCTCGTTCGTCAAAGTGCGGTCGATCCGATGCCGGCGGCCGGCACGGTGCCGCCCACTGCGTCGTTGCCGGCGCACCGCCCGGCGTCACCAGTTGCACCGCGCAACGTTGGAGCAACCGGCTCAGCGTCCGGCGACGCCCACGCGCCACCGCCGGGCGCCAACACCCATTTCTTGTTGTCGGACAGCCGGAGCGCCAGGCATCACGGCGCAAACAAGGAAACTTCGCCGAAAAAGCGCGAAAATAATGGATTTTCGGCGAAGATAGGCACACAAGTCCTTGCCGCCCCGCCGCCCCAGGTCGCCGCGCCGGCACCCGCTCACCCTGCCGCGAGCCGGTCGCAACCGTCTGCCATGCCGCCGCTTATCGCACCACCCGTCGGGCAAGGGGGCGCAAATATGTCTAAGGCGCCGCCGGGTGCGCCGCCGCGTTCGCGGTCAGGCAATCCGCCCCCGGTGCCTGTTCGTCAGGGAGCGGCCAACCCGATGGCGGCGGCCGGTATGGCGCCCCCCGTTTCAGCGTCGGACAATACTGGCGCACCTGGTTCGGCGCTTGGCATGGCGCCGCCCACCGCCGTTGCGCCGTTGCCGGCGGCCCACAACCCGGCGCCCCCGGTGGCGGCGCCGGGCGCCGCAAGTGCAATCGGTTCAGCGCCCAGCATGGCCGCGGCGCCGCCCACCGCCAACACCCATTTCCTGTTGTCGGATGCCTGGGGTGCCGGGCATCACAGCACAAACAGGGAAACTTCGCCGAAAAAGCAAGAAAATACGGCATTTTCGGCGAAGATCGATACAAAAGCCCCTGCCGGCCCGCCGCCCCAATCCGCCGCGCCGGTGCCTGCTCACCTTGCCGCGAGCCGGTCGCAAACGTCCGCCATGCCGCCGGCACCCGCTCGTACCGCCGCGAACCAGTCGCAAGCGCCCGCCCTGCCGCCGGCGCCCGCTCATCCCGCCGCGAATCAGCCGCAGGCGGTCGCCCCGGCACCCGCTCGCCTCGACGCGAACCAGTCGCAGGCGCCCGCCATGCCGCCGGCGCCCGCTCGTACCGCCGCGAACCAGTCGCAAGCGCCCGCCATGCCGCCGCTCACCGCGCCACTGCCGTCAGTGCACCGCCCGGCCTCCCCGGTTGCGGTGCCGAGCAACGCCGGCGCAACCGGTTCAGCGCCCGGCGATACCCGCGCCCCGACGCCCATCGCCACGGCGCCGAAACACGCGGCGCACCCCGTAAAGAACCGAAGCGCCTGCCGCTCCATCCGTTTCGTCGACAAGGCCATGTTGTCCGAAGTTGTTCGCAGTTATTTCCTGGCATGCGGTTTCAGCGAGGTTGCCTGGCGGCTGGGGGCGCCGGGCCGCTACGCCGATTACCGGCTGTCGCACGATCTGGATGTTCCCCTGCCGGGGGGCTACGAAGACCTGGTGGAGCTGCTGCACACCCGCTTCGGGATCAAGGCCAGGGTTCACGACCATAACAGGATTGATTTTCATGATGACAAGCAAAACCTGCTGTAACAGTTCCGTCCTGTCGCTGATGCTGTTGCCGGCGGCCCTGGCGGCCCTGGCGGCCGGCGCGACCGGTTGCGGCAAGCAAATCCGCCAACACGAACAGGACATCAGCGCGGTGCAACAACGCTACCGGCAAACCCTGGAGGAGCAACAAGCCGCGCCGCCCGCCGCCGCCGAGCGCATTGACGTCCCCGCGGAAAAGGCCTGGCTGTACCAGCCCTATCGCGCCACCTACAAGAACCAGGGCTTGCGAGAGACCTTGGCGCGCCTGGCGCCGGGGTTGCCCGTCTCTTACGCCCTGCCGGCGGACTACAATCCCCGGGTCAGCTCCACGCCCACCGCCGCCACCGTGGCGGACCACCTGGACGTGGTTACCCTGCAAGCCAACGTGGGCTACGAGTTTGTGCGCGGCATCCTGCTGATTACGCCCATGACCGTCAAGGGGTATGAAATCCCGCTGTTTGGCGGCGGCGGCAGCATAATCAGCCTGGGCGCCGGCAATCTCGCCCACGGCACCGCCCGGGAAAACGCCGGCTTTCGCAACCAGGTGGACAGCCACCTGTCGGCGGGAAAAGACATAGACGAACTGGTCAACAGCGTGCTGGGCATAACCCAGTGCGACCAGGACCAGGCCGCGCCGCCGCCAACCGCCGCCGCGCCGGCCGTCCGCACCTACAATGCGACGGAGTGTTACGCCATCAGCGCCACCGGCAACCTGCTGTCCATTACCGCCCGCCCGCAACGCCTCGCGCTGTTTGACGCCGCCTACGAAAAATGGCTGGAAGCCGTCACCCGCCAGGCGCGGCTCAAGATCACCGTGATTCGCCTCGACGTCACCGACCTGGCGCAGCAACAGGTGGACCTCTCCCTGGTGCGCAACGCCAGCATCGCCGCCGGCCTGCAAAACCTGTCCGGCAGCCTGGTGGGCATCAAGGCCGACGCCGGCGCGTTGAGCGTCAAGGTGGAAAATCCCAACAGCGCCCTGGACGCCTCGCAGGTCATTCTGAAAGCGCTGGCGCAGGTGGGCAATATTTCCATTGACGATACCAAGGAAGTGCTGGTTTACAACAACCGCCTGGTCACCGTGCGCAACTTTCGCACGCGGCGCTTCGTCGAGCAGGTCAGCATACAGCAGACCGATACCGGCAGCACCAGCCTGTCCACGCCCACCATAGAAGTGGGCGAAGTGGTATCGGGCCAGGCCATCAACATCCTGCCCACCCTCACCAGCAAGCTGATCGGGTTGCACCTGGTCATCAACGAGGCCGAGGTCGAATCCTTCGAATCCTACGAGTTCGGCGACGGCGCCATTCGCGGCAGGCTGCCCCAAAACTCCGGCAGCGACAACGTGTTCGACATCACCATGGAGGACGGCGAAATCATCCTGCTGGCGTCCTCCCACCGGGAGAAAGTAGAGGTGAAAACCGCCCGCTCCGGCCTGTTGCCGGTGTGGCCCTTGAACCGGCTCCTGGACAACGCCGCCGCCTCCGAAAAACGCCTGACGCAAACGCTGTTCCTGGTCCAGGGAACATTTATTTAACGAACATGATCGAGACCATCACCATTAACGACCAGGAACTGGACGTCTGTCTCAACGCGGACAGCATCACTCGGCCGGAACGCGCCGCGCCGTACCTTTTTCTCGCCCGCCGCCTGGCGGAGAGAAAGAAGCGGTTTTACGTGGAGTCCGAGGGCTTTGTCTATTTCAGCGAGCAACCCGCCGTCTCCGTGGCCGCCCAGCTGGTGCGCTGGATCCGCACCGACATACAGCCCGGGCAGTACCGCGTGCTGCTGCCTTTCGATACCGTGGTTTACATCGCCGTGATCCAGGTGCACGCGGACTACATCCTGGTGGAAAGCGAGACCCTGGAGACCTTTGAAAAATCCATGGCGCTGGTCAAGTCCAACCCGCAGAACTGCAAGGTGGGACGGCTGGGACGCCTGAGCGCATCTTTTCAACAGCACCAGGTGGAATTGCAGGACCTGCGCATCAACCTGGGGGCCGGCGCCGCCAATCCCTTCCGGTTTCGGCGCGGCTACACCTTGGGCGACGTCTGCGCGGCGGCCGGCCTGGCGCTGGTCGCCTGCGCCGCGCTGGCGCTGGCGGTGCAACAGTCCCTGCGCCGCCTGGAGGAAGCCCCCGTGGAGGAAACCGTGGAAACGCCGGTCAGCGCACAGGTTCACCCCTACCTGACGGAGGTCGGCAGGCTGTTGCCGACCCTTGCGGTGTTGCTGGCCTACGACCTGCGGTCCGTGAAAGTGAGCCGGGCCGGCGACCAGTACACCGTCTCCGCCCAAGGCGAGTACCGGCCCAGCCTGTCGCTGGCGCGGTTGCAAGAGCTGGCCGGGGCAATGAACGGCAGGCTGATTGTCAACGGTTCCGGCTGGACCCTCAACTCCTCGCTGTTCGCCCCGCCGCCGCCCGCCGAGGAAACGCCCGCGCCGTTGTACGACACGTTTGAGCAATACCGCCGGTTGGCGCGGCGGATGAATGCCCGGTACGACATTGTCGGAGTCAGTCGCCGCCGCGGCAGCAGCACGGGGGCCGTCACCTTGACCATGCGCCATCCCAACCCGGCCTTCCTGGCCTACTGCGCCGGGTTGATGAAAACCCACCGGGTGCACGGCGTCTTGCAAAGCCTGGAACTGGCTGTCGGGCGGCACGGCGCCTGGCAAAGCCTAACCGCCGCCATAGAGATTACCGGAGCCTGATATGAAGAAGATGCGCCTGTACTGTTGCCTGTTGTTAGTGCCCGCCTTGGTCGTTGCTTCCCAGGACGACCGCCCTGGGCGGGGGGAGAGCGCTGAAAGCGCCGCGCCCGCTGCCTCGGCGGGGGTTGCGCCCGCCGTTCCAGGGAGCGCCGCGTCCACCGCTACGGCAGGGCGCGACGGGGATGCCTCCCCCGCCGCCCCGGACAGCGCCGCGCCTGCCTCCCGCGACAATCCCGCCGCGGCAGGGCGTAGCGGGGATGCCGCGTCCGCTGGTCCGGGGAGCGACATGCCCGCCGGCCTCGACAATCTCACTCCCACGGCAGGGCGTAGCGGGAACGCCGCGCCCACCGGTCGCAACCAGCCCGCCGCCGCGGCAAAGCGAGACGGCAATGCCGCGCCCACCAGCCCGGGAAGTGTCATCCCCGCAGCCCCGGGGAGCGATAACCCCACCGCCGCGGCAGGGCGCACCGGCAATGTCGCGACCGCCGGATCGAGGGGCGACCAGCTCGCCGCCGCGGCAGGGCGGGGCGGCAACGCCGCGCCCACCGGCCGCGACAACTTCGCCGCCCCAGGGCGCACCAACAACGCCGCGCCCGCCGCCGCGGAGAGTGCCGCGCCCGGTGACCACGACAACCCCGCCGTCTGCCGCCACTGCGCTCCGGAGGAGCAGCTGATTGTGGACCTGAACTACTACCAGCAGGTGCTCGCCATCCTGGGAGAAATCGACGAACAACGCAAGGCCATTGACCCGTCCCTGCTGCAATCGCTGAACGCCGCCCTGCTGGCTTTGCGCCCCGGCCTGGAGTCTCTGTTGCGCCCCGCGCCCA
>CAZDXS010000019.1:0-2414 GCA_964509455.1 uncultured Enterobacteriaceae bacterium
CCCAAACACCGCGTCCATCACCAGTTTCAGATAGTGGCTTGCCGTCGGGTCGCAGTGGAGATAAATGCTGCCCGTGTCTTTCAGCAGGCGCTTCATCTCCATGATGCGCGGGGCCATGTAAATCAGGTAGGACGTCATGGAATCGCCGTGCAAGGTCCGCACGGCGTTGAGCATATCGTAAAGCCCCGGGTATTCCTCCTTAATTTCCCCGTGCCACGCCAGGTTGATGTCGTTGAGGCCCCAGGTGTCCTTGAATGCGGCGCCCGCCGCCTTGCTCCCTATCGGCGCAGCGTAGTTGTGGTTGCTGTTGAACGGCGGGTCCAGGTAAATCAGGTCCACCGAGGCGGAGTTCATCCCCCGCATGACGCTGAGGTTGTCCTCCGTCCACATGGTCTGGTTGGACCAGTTCGGTGCGCCTGCGGCGCGGGGCGGCGGTTGTTTGTTTTTCGATGACATTCCGTCGGGCGTGAGAGTCAGCGGCGAAGCGCGGCGTTGTGTGCCTCTGAATTGCTTTCCTGTTGTGTGCTTTTTACCATGATCGCACACCGGGTGCAAATGCAAAAGGGCAACGCGCCGCCCGTGCGACCCGGAAAAGAACTCTCCGGCGGACGGATGCGCCAGGACTCCTCCCCACGCGCCTGCCCCCAAAAAGAAAACCCGCCAAATGGCGGGTTTTCTTCGCGGCGGGAGAGACAATGGGGGGATTACATCATCCCGTCCATGCCTCCCATGCCGCCCATGCCGCCGCCGGCGCCGGGCATCGGCTCATCCTTCTTCGGCAATTCGGCCACCATGGCTTCCGTGGTCAGCAACAGGCCAGCCACCGACGCCGCATTCTGCAACGCGTAGCGGGCCACCTTGGTGGGATCGAGTATGCCCATCTCGATCATGTCGCCGAACTCACTGGTCGCCGCGTTGTAGCCGTAGTTCCCCTTGCCCTCGGCCACCTGGTTGAGCACCACGGAGGCCTCGTCGCCGGAGTTGGTGACTATCTGGCGCAGGGGCTCCTCCAGGGCGCGCAACAGGATGGCTACGCCGGTGCGCTGGTCCTCGTTTTTGCCGCTTACTTTCTCGGTAGCCGCCTTCGTGCGCACCAGCGCCACGCCGCCGCCCGGCACGACTCCTTCCTCTACCGCGGCCCGAGTGGAGTGCAACGCGTCTTCAACGCGCGCTTTCTTCTCTTTCATCTCCACCTCGGTGGCGGCGCCGACCTTGATCACCGCCACGCCGCCGGCCAGCTTGGCAACGCGCTCTTGCAGCTTCTCCCGGTCATAGTCGGAGGTCGATTCCTCCACCTGGGCGCGGATCTGGTTCACCCGACCCTCGATGGCAGCGGTTTGACCGTCGCCGTCAATGATGGTCGTGTTCTCCTTGCTGATCTGCACCCGCTTGGCGCTGCCCAGGTCGTCCAGCCCCACCTTCTCCAGGGACATGCCCACCTCTTCGGAGATGACCGTGCCGCCGGTCAGGATGGCGATGTCCTCCAGCATGGCCTTGCGGCGGTCGCCGAAGCCAGGCGCTTTGACGCCCGCCACCTTGACAATGCCGCGCATGTTGTTGAGCACCAGGGTCGCCAGGGCCTCGCCCTCGATGTCCTCGGCGATGATCAACAGCGATTTACCGGACTTCGCCACGCTCTCCAGCACCGGCAACATGTCTCTCACGCTGGAGATCTTCTTGTCGTGCAACAGGATGTACGGGGTTTCCAGTTCCACGCTCATGGTGTCCTGGTTGTTGATGAAGTAGGGGGACAGGTAGCCGCGATCAAACTGCATGCCCTCCACCACGTCCAGCTCGTTGTCCAGGCCGGAGCCTTCCTCAACGGTGATGACGCCTTCTTTGCCCACTTTCTCCATGGCATCGGCGATGATCTTGCCGATGTCCTCGTCGGAGTTGGCGGAAATGGTGCCTACCTGGGCGATGGCCTTGCTGTCCTCGCAGGGCTTGGAGATGCTCTCCAGCTCGCCGACCGCCGCCTGCACCGCGGCGTCTATGCCCCGCTTGATGTCCATGGGGTTGATGCCGGCGGCAACCGCCTTCAGCCCCTCGCGGACAATGGCCTGGGCCAGCACCGTCGCGGTGGTGGTGCCGTCGCCGGCCACGTCAGAGGTCTTGGAAGCAACTTCCTTGACCATCTGCGCACCCATGTTCTCGAACTTGTCTTCCAGCTCGATCTCTTTTGCCACGGACACGCCGTCTTTCGTGACCGTGGGGGCGCCGAAGCTCTTTTCCACGACAACGTTACGGCCCTTAGGCCCCAGCGTTTGCTTGACCGCATTGGCCAGGATATTGACGCCTTTCGCCATGCGGGAACGGGCGTCGTCACCAAATCTGACTTCTTTTGCACTCATTTTTATCAGCCTCCAGACTTATTCAATAACGCCCATGATGTCGTCTTCACGCATCACCAGCAG
>CAZDXS010000020.1:0-1664 GCA_964509455.1 uncultured Enterobacteriaceae bacterium
GGCGGGGGAATGGGCGGGGCGGTGACGGTGACGGTGGCGGAGGCTTTGGCGGGGTCGATGGCGTGTGAGGTGGTGACGTCTGTGATGGTGAATGTCACGTTGAAGGAGGCGCTGCCGGGTGTGAGCGACCTGGTTGTATAACGCAGATCGTCGTCGCCATTTCTGACCCTGGTCAGAGCTTCCTCGTCGCCAATCCATACGTGACCGCGCAAATCGACCGCCATCCCGGCTTCCGCGTTGTTGAGGGTGAGATGAGGCTCGGCATCTATCGGGCCCGTAACCTCGAAGATGAACACCACCTCGTTCACTCCGTCGCCGACGACGGTGGGGTTGTCCGTCCGGATACCGACCGTGCCCTGCGCCTCGGCCGCAGTCGGCGCCAGGCCGGCAAGCAGGGCAGTCATCAACAGGGCGAAGGCGGCGGCGGAGAGGAGGCGGCGTGTTGCGGCGCGCTGCGATGTGCGGGCGGCGGGTGCGTGGGTGGCGAGCGCGGGTGCAATGTGACTTGTTGCGCCACGTCGGTGCGCGCTTTCTGCCGGCGCCGGAAGGAGGGCGGCGAGCGCGGGCAGGCGGATGGCCGCGGGAATGCAATGGACGGCGGCGGGCAGTCTGGTTGCGGCGCGGCGAATGGCGAGCGCGAGCAGGCGGATGGCCGCGGGAATGCAATGGACGGCGGCGGACAGTCTGGTTGCGGCGCGGCGAATGGCGCCGTGGGCGGCGGCGGGCAGACCTTTGCCTGCGGGCAGACGCGTTGCGGCGCCACCGGGGTTTGCCCCGGCGCGCATCACCCGCGGGCGAAGCGCAAAGCAGCCGGCTTTGAAGCTGTGAACGACCTGGTGCAACATGACTTCCTCCGAACCGGGGGCATCCGCCGGGCGCCCGGTTTACCTGGTTCCCCCGCCGGGTTGCCTGTGTTCCCCGCCGGGTTTCCACGCGGGCCCGGCGCCTCCCCGAGGGCGCCGGTACCTTAGCACCCTGTGGGGGCTTTTTTCACCCGCCGGGGATACGAATGCGGCCCTGTGTCGTCCTAAAAAGGGGCGGGCCGCTGCGGCCCTGTGTCGTCCTAAAATGGGGCGGGCCGCTGCGGCCCTGTGTCGTCCTAAATAGGGGCGGGCCGCTGCGGCCCTGTGTCGTCCTAAAAAGGGGCGGGCCGCTGCGGCCCTGTGTCGTCCTAAAATGGGGCGGGCCGCTGCGG
This sequence comes from uncultured Enterobacteriaceae bacterium, assembly GCA_964509455.1. Taxonomy (GTDB): domain Bacteria; phylum Pseudomonadota; class Gammaproteobacteria; order Eutrophobiales; family Eutrophobiaceae; genus JAAXHV01. The sequence goes on from CAZDXS010000020.1 coordinate 1,196, forward strand.
CCCGCCGTATCCGCGGCCCCGCACAGGCCACCCCCGTGGCGGCGGCAGGTCGTATCGTATCACGGGAAGCCCCGCGGGCGCCTTGCGAAGGGCGCCCGCCTGGCCGCACCCCGGGGGCGGCTTGCCAAGGGAGGGGCGCCTTGCCAACGGACGGGGCCGGCGGACTCCTCATCCACGTACAGGCCGCCTGGCTACGCCCGCCGGCTCTGCCTTGCCAGGGGGCGCGGCGCGCGGACTCCTCATCCACGCACAGGCCGCCTGGCTACGCCCGCCGGCTCTGGCGGCCCCGCGTAAGGCCGCCCGGCCCCCGCCCGCCGGGCCCCGCCTTGCCAGCGGAGGGGCGCCTTGCCAACGGACGTGGCCGGCGGACTCCTCATCCACGCGCAAGCCGCCTGGCTCCGCCCACCGGGCCCCGCCTTGCCAAGGGGCGTGGCGCGCGGACTCCTCATCCACGCACAGGCCGCCTGGC
>CAZDXS010000021.1:0-3815 GCA_964509455.1 uncultured Enterobacteriaceae bacterium
AGCACGGACTTGACCCTATCGGATGAAGCCCTGTCGGTGCTGGCGGCCGGCAACGCCAGGCCGTTGCGCATTATCGGCGACCGGGAGGATACCCTGCGTTTTGACATGGCGGATTTCACCGAGGGGGACGCCGTTGTTTTCAGCGGCGAGGCCTATCGGCAGTTCGTCGGGACGAACGGCAGTTTCATCGTGGACCCGGACGTGACCCTGGTCGACATCTAAGCCGGCGGCGCCGGAGTGTTGCCCGACAACGCGGTGCTATTGCCACGACTCTTTTGGCGCAGGAGGTTTTTCGGAAAGCGAGCCGAGCTTCCGTCTCGCGGTTTTGCACGAGTGCGCGGCGACGCACGCCCACACAAGGGAAGCATACAAGACGACATGCGACCGACGTGAGCAAGCGCAGCAACAAGGCTATCGTGCAAAATAACAAGTCAGGGTACGACTGCAGCGGAGGAGCAACGTTGCAAAGTTATGGGGCAAAATAACTCGCGAGAAGATCATCCAGGTAGCGGGCGCCTTTCGCCGTGGCCTTGATCCTGTCGGGTTCCGCCTCCAGTAGCCCGGCGGCGACGGCGGTGGCCAATTGCTCTTGTATGGCGGTCGGCGGCAATCCTGTGCGTTCGCTGAATAAGCGCCGGGGGACGCCGTCGTTCAGGCGCAACGCGTTCAGCATGAACTCCAGGATTAGCTCGCTTGCCACAGGTTGCCGGCTGTGGGCGATGGCGGCGGCGCCGCCGGCCGCGGCCATGTAGGCCGAGGGAATGCGGCGGCGCACGCGTCTCGTTATTGTCCCTGTGTTCGGGTCGGTGATCTTTTCATGGGCGCCGGCTCCCAGTCCCAGGTAATCGCCGAAGCGCCAGTAGTTCAGGTTGTGCCGGCAGGCGCGTCCTGGCCGGCTATAGGCGGATATCTCGTACTGCCGGTAGCCGTGCCGCGTCAGGCAGTTCTGCCCCTTGACCTGCATGCGCCACAGGACATCCTCGTCCGGCAGGGCGGGGGGCTTTGCGTGAAACACGGTATTGGGTTCAATGGTCAGTTGGTACCAGGAAATATGTTCGGGGCCCAGCGCCAGCGCTTGTTCCAGGTCGGCGAGGGCCTCTGTTGCGGTTTGCCCTGGCAACCCGTACATGATGTCGATGTTGATATTGGTGAAACCGGCGCCGGCGGCGGCTGTTGCGGCATCCCGCACAGCAGAGGCATCGTGAACCCTGCCAAGACGCATCAGCGCGGCATCGTTGAAACTCTGGGCGCCCAGGGAAATGCGGTTGACGCCCAGGCGCCGGTAACCGGCAAAGCGGTGGGCGTCAGCGGCGCCGGGGTTGGCTTCCAGCGTGATTTCAGCGCCGGGCGCTACGGCCAGGTTCGAGTCCACGGCGTCTAATATCGAACCCAGCGCAGCCGCCGGCATCATGCTGGGCGTGCCGCCGCCGAAAAAGATCGAGCAGAGCTCGCGTCCCTGATGCTGCCCAGCGACAAACTCCAGGTCGCGAATGATCGCCTGGGCATACTGCCGCGCCGGGTACGGGCTGTCGGCGTTTAGCTCGTGGGAGTTGAAGTCGCAGTAGGGACACTTCCGGGGACACCAGGGGATGTGAATGTACAGCGACAACGGCGGGACCGCCGGTTGCGGGCGAGGAGACGCCCGACGCGTTGCGCCCGACGCTCCCATCAACCGCTACTCGGGCGCGGCGCCGGTCGCCGTGCCGGCGAGAGCGCCTTGTCTTCGCTCACGAGTTTCCGCCCGAGGCATCAAGAGGCGGTGGCGGTGCGCCGTGCGCCCAGTCGGCCCCGGGACTGCAACGCCAAGGACGGCAGGGCGGGTATGACGGTCAACGTAATCAGCGGGGAGAACAGCAACCCGAACAGCACGCCGGCGCCTAGGCCGCGATACAACTTGGCGCCCGGGTTGAACGCCGGTAGCGCCGGCCCGAACATGTCGGTGACGCTGGAAATCATGACCGGCCGGCGCCCACAGGTTTCCGCTCGCGGCATCAAGAGGCGGTGGCGGTGCGCCGTGCACCCAGTCGGCCCCGGGCCTGCAACGCCAAGGACAGCAGGGCGGGTATGACGGTCAGCGTAATCAGCGTGGAGAACAGCAACCCGAACAGCGCGCCGGCGCCCAGGCCGCGATACAACTCGGCGCCTGGGTTGAACGCCGGCGGTGCCGTCTCGAACACGGTGGTGATGCCGGTGGTCATAGCTGGCCGGCGCCCACAGGTTTCCGCTCGCGGCATCACGAGACGGCGGCGGCGTCCCGCGCGCCCAGCCGGTCCCGGGCCTGCAACGCCAAGGACGGCAGGGCGGAGATGAAAGTCAGCGTAATCAACGTGGAGACCAGCAACCCGAACAGCACGCCGGCGCCCAAGCCGCGATACGACTCGGCGCCCGGGTTGAACGCCGGCGGCGCTGGCCCGAACACGGCGACGATGCTGAAAATCACGACCAGCCGGCGCCCACAAGTTTTCGCCCGCGGCATCAAGAGGCGGCGGCGCCCCGCGCTCCCAGCCGGTCCCAGGCCTGCAACGCCAGGGAGGCAGGGCGGGTATGAAAGTCAGCGTAATCAGCGTGAAAAACAGCAACCCGAACAGCGCGCCGGCGCCCAGGCCGATACAACTCGGCGCCTTCCAGCGGGTTGAACGCCGGCAGCGCCGGCCCGAACACGGCGGTGATGCCGGCGATCATGACCGGCCGGCGCCCATAAACTTCCGCCCGCAACATCACGAGACGGCAGCGGCGCCCCGCGAACCCAGCCGGTCCCGGGCCTGCAACGCCAGGGACAGCAGGGCGGGCATGAAAGTCAGCGTAATCAGCGTGGAGAACAGCAACCCGAACAGCACGATGGCGCCCAGGCCGCGATACAACTCGGTGCCGGCGCCCGGGTTGAACACCAGCGGCGACAGCCCGAACACGGTGGTGATGCTGGAGATCATGACCGGCCGCAGGCGGGCGCGCACGCCGTCCAGCACGGCGTCGACGGATTTCATACCCCTGGTCTTCACGTTGCGAATGGTGTGGTCAATCACCAGGATGGGGTTGTTGACCACCGTGCCGATGAGAAGGATGAAGCCCAGCATGGTCAGGACGTCCAGGGGCTGGTAGGCGATGACCGCGTTGACCGCGGCCAGGCCGAGGAAACCACCCAGCGCTGCCAGGGGCACGCTGAACATGATGACGAACGGATACAGGAAACTTTCGAACAGCGCGGACATGAGCAGGAAAGTGATGATCAGCGCCAGGATCAGGTTCCATTTCAACGCGTTGCCTGCGCTGACCAGCTTATCGGCGCTGCCGGACATCTCGATTCGATACAACCCGTTGAACTCTTCCCGCTGCTTCATGGGGTCTATGATGTCCGCCTGTATGATTTCCATGGCGGCTTCAATCGGCATCTCCGTCTCCGGCAGGATGCGAATGGTGATGGTGCGCTCACGCTCCCGGTGGTTAATCTGCACCGGACCGTAGGTCTGCGACACGTCAGCGATAGCGCCGAGCGTAACGAGGCGTCCGTCCGGCGTTGCGATAGGGAGTTGTTCCAGGGTATGGGTGTTATAGGCGATGCCCTCCTCTGCTTTCAGGCGTATATCGATCTCCTTGCCCTCGTACTGGTAATCACTGACCTTGGCTCCATCCACCAGAGCGTCCACCGAGAAGCCCAGATCACGATTGCTGATACCCAGTTCCGCGGCGCGGCGCCGGTCCACCACCACCTGGACCTCCGGGTTGCCCAGGTCCAGACCGGGTATGGGAAAGACCTGGGCGCCCGGTAATGCCTGGAAAGCAACAGCAAATATTTCGCCGCCCATGGCAATCAGCCT
>CAZDXS010000022.1:0-7509 GCA_964509455.1 uncultured Enterobacteriaceae bacterium
AAGATCAACGCGCCGCCGCCAACGCCTAACAGCAACGCCGGCAGGGAGATGCCGCCGGGCAATTCGCCGCCGCCCCCGGAAAAATGCCAGATGACGCCGGCCAGCGCCAGGGAGATGCCGCCGGGCAACCCGCCGCCGCCCCCGGAAAATGCCAGATGACGCCAGCCGCCGGCAGGGAGACGCCGCCGGGCAACCCGCCGTTTCCCCCGGAAAAATGCCAAATGACGCCGCCGCTAACGCTCGGTCAGCGTCTTTAAGATCAACGCGCCGCCGCCAACGCCTAACAGCAACGCCGGCAGGGAGATGCCGCCGGGCAACTCGCCCCCGCCGCCGGAAAAATGCCAAATGACGCCGGCCAGCGCCAAGGAGCAACCGATAATCAGTTGCATGGTGTGCCGATGGTTCTTGCGCAACTCGGCGCCCAGCTCGTCCAGTCCGCCGGACTTCAGTTCCACCTGGATTTTCCCCTCTTTCAGCCGCTCCACCAGGTCCAGGGCCTGCCCCGGCAGTTGCGGCAGGCGGTTCAGCCAGTAGGGGACGCTGTCCCGGGCTTCCCGCAACAGGCCGCGCGCGCCAAAACGGCTGTTCATCCAGCGGTCCATGACGGGTCGGGCGGTGCGCCAGAGGTCCAACTCGGGGTACAGCTGGCGGCCGATGCCCTCGACGCTGACCAGGGTTTTCTGCAACAAGAGCAACTGCGGCAGGATGACCATGTTGAAGCGCCGCGCCGTCTGGAACAGCCGCAACAGCAAGGCGCCGATGGAAATTTCCCGCAGAGGGCGATCAAACAGGGGCTCGCACACGGTGCGTATGGCGAACTCGAATTCATCCACCCGCGTCTCCGGCGGCACCCAGCCGGACTCAATGTGCAACTTCGCCACCTGCTGGTAGTCGCGGTGCAAAAACGCCAGGAAGTTCTCCGCCAGGTAACGCTGGTCAAACTCGCTCAGGGAGCTCATGATGCCGAAGTCAACCATGGCGATGCGCGCTCGCCCGTCCTGCCCGGGCGTGACGAAAATGTTGCCGGGGTGCAAGTCCGCGTGAAAAAACCGGTCCCGAAACACCTGGGTGAAAAACAGCTCCACGCCGCGCTCCGCCAGCCATTTCAGGTCCACGCCCGCCTTTTCGAGGGCCGGCACGTCGCCAATGGAGACGCCTTCCACGCGCTCCATCACCATCACGTTGCGGCTGGTCAACTCCCATTCCACGGCAGGGATGTGCAACACTTCCGAGCCCTCGAAATTGCGCCGCAGCTGGGCCGCGCACGCCGCTTCCCGCATCAGGTCCAGCTCGTCGAACAGCATTTTTTCGAACTCCCCGGCCACCGCCGTCGCCCCCAGCCGCCGTGCGCCGGTGGAGTACTTTTCCAGCGTATCCGCCAGCGCGTGAATGATGGCCAGGTCGCGGCGCGTCGCTTTTCGTATGCCCGGGCGCACCACCTTGACAATCATCGCCCGCCCGTCTTTCAACGCGGCGGCGTGCACCTGGGCTATGGAGGCGGACGCCAGCGGGGTCTCGTCAAACTCGGCAAAGGCCTCCTCTATGGGCTTCCCCAGGGCCTGTTCAATGGTCTGCCGGGCAACGGCGCCGGAGAAGGGCGGCACCTGGTCTTGCAACCCGGCCAGCTCCGCGGCGATGTCGTCCGGCAACAGGTCGCGCCGGGTGGAAAGCAACTGGCCAAGCTTGACGTAGATGGGCCCCAGCTCCGCCAGCGCCGCCCGCAACCGGGCGCCCCGGGGAGCGTTGCCGCCGGGCCGTCCGAACCAGTTCCAGGGCAGCAGCAGCCGCACCCAGCGCAAGGGGCGGAACAAGCGCAGGGCGAACACCAGGTCGTCCAGTCCGTGTTTCAGCAACACCCGTTGAATGACCAGCAGCCTGGCCGCTTGCCCCAAGTAGAGCATTATCGTTCCCCGCGAGTATCCCGCGTTGCCCGGCCGCGCCCCGCCGCCCGCCGCGCCGGCCGCCGTGCCGCCCGCCGTGCCGGCGTCCCGCTCATTGGCCTGCCTCGTCGCGGCGCACCGCCGTGTCGCGGCAACACCCGTTGAATGACCAGCAGCCTGGCCGCTTGCCCCAGGTAGAGCATTATCGTCTCCCGCGAGTATCCCGCGTTGCCCGGCCGCACCGCGCCGCCCGCCGCGCCGGCGTCCCGCTCATTGGCCGGCCTCGCCGCGGCGCACCGCCGTGTCGCGGCAACACCCGTTGAATGACCAGCAGCCTGGCCGCTTGCCCCAGGTAGAGCATTATCGTCTCCCGCGAGTATCCCGCGTTGCCCGGCCGCGCCCCGCCGCCCGCCGGCCCGGCGTCCCGCTCATTGGCCCGTCCCGCTGCGGTGCACTGCCAGCCGTTCCAGTCGTTGCCGCAAGCGCTCCGAGTCATCGCGCAGCGTGTCCACGGCGTCGTTGAAACCATCCACTTCATTCCGCTCCGGCAACAGCCCGGCCTCGTACCAGGCGTATTCAACCAGGTCCGCTTGCGTCTTGTCGCGCAACTGCCGCAGCCAGCCAACGGCGGCGCCCGCCAGCACGCCCGCCTTGCGGGCCGCGGTATCGCCCAGCACCCGCGCCAGCTGTTCCTCCCAGTCGAACTCCAGCCGCCGCAACAGGCGCTGAAAGTCCTGCGCCAGGGACAGGTCGCCCTTGATTTCCAGGTTGCCGGCGGCCTGCGTCCCGCCCCGGCGGGCGGCGTACAGGTACAGCAACAGGTCCAGGGGGGCGCCCCGGATCAGAACGTCCCCGCCGCCGGCGCGCCCGGGCGCGATGCGGACGCCGTCCGCGCCCGGCGCAAGATCGATGAGCGGTTGCCGGGTGTTGAGCAGTTCCACCTGGATCACTTTCCCCGCCAGGGCGGCGATGCCGTCCTGCGTCTCCGGGTCGGCGGCCAACAAGCGGTTGAGCAGGCGCTCCAAGGCGCTCAGCACCTGCCCGCCCCCGCCCGTTGCCGCAGAGCCTCGCGCACGGCGTCCGCCCTCACAGCTTGTAGCCTCGATGCAGGGCGACGATGCCGCCGGAAAGGTTCAGGTATTCCACCCTGGAGAAACCGGCTTCTTCCATCATCGTTTTTAATTCTTCCTGGTCTGGGTGCATCCGGATGGACTCCGCCAGATAACGGTAACTGTCGGAGTCCCCGGCGACCAGCCGCCCCAAGGCGGGCAACGCATGTTGCGAGTAGGCGTCGTATGCGCGCCGCAACAACGGCGAGCGCACCCGGGAGAACTCCAGGATGAGCGCCGGGCAACCGTATTTCAGCACCCGGCGGACGGCGCTCAAGGCCGCCGCCTTGTCGGTCATGTTGCGCAACCCGAACGCCAGCGTGACACAGTCGAAAGAGTTGTCGGCAAAGGGCAGGTTTTCCGCGTTGGCGCGCGCGTAATCGATGCCGGCGACCAGCCCCCGGTCGAGAAGCTTGTCGCGGCCGGCGCGGAGCATGGCCTCGTTGATGTCGCACAGCACGACCCGGCCCTCCCCGCCGCCGCGGCGCCTGAGCAGGGCCGTTACGTCGCCGGTGCCGCCGGCCAGGTCCAGCGCCACAGCGCCGCGCCGCAGGGGCGCCAGGTGCGCGCAAACCCGTTTCCACAGGCGATGAATGCCGCCGGACATCAGGTCGTTCATCAGGTCGTAGCGAAACGCAACGGAGCTGAACACTTGATCGACCCGCCGGGTTTTCTCGCCGGGCGCTACCCGCTGGTAGCCAAAATCCACCAGTTCTTCGGAGCCTGCGCCCGCGCCGCCTGCCGCGCCGCTCGCGCTCGGCCCGGCATCTGCCGCGCCGCCCGCGCTTGGTCCTGTGTTCGTCGTGGCGCCCGGCCCGTCGTCCATTTTGCCGCCTGCGCTCCCCGCCAATGCCGCCGCCTCAGTCATCGGCGGGACACCGCCGCCCGCCAAAGCCCGCTGGCCCGCCGGAACTTGCGGCCGGCCTGTTGCCCATCTCGCCGGGGCCCGCCGCGCCGCCTGCGCTCCCCGCCAATGCCGCCCGCCAAAGCCCGCCGGCCCGCCGGAACTTGCGGCCGGCCTGTTGCCCATCTCGCCGGGGCCCGGCGCACCGCTTGCGTTGACGGGCAACGTCTCGTCCGGTGCGTCGCCGGTCAATGCCGCGCCAGTCCCGGCGCCTGTTGCCGCGCTTGCGCCGCCCGCCGCCGCGCCGCCCGCCAATGCCGCCGCCTCAGCCATCGCCGACGGCGGGGCGCCCTTGGCAGTCAAATTTCGCCGGCTTGTCGGAACCCGCGCCTGCGCTTGCCGCGCCGCTTGCGTTCGGCCCGGCATCTGCCGCGCCCGGCCGCGCACCCGTTGTTGCCGCGCTTGCGCCGCCCGCCGCCGCGACGCCCGCCGCCGCGCCGCCCGCCAAGGCCGCCGGCTCAGCCATCGCCGTCGGCGGGGCGCCGCACGTAGCCGGCTTTCTCCAGGGCCGCCAGGTACTCCCGCCACAGCCGCTCCCGGGACTCCCCCATCTCGTAGAGATAATCCCAGGTGTAGATGCCGGAGCTGTGGCCGTCGTCGAAACACAGTTTCACCGCGTAACTCCCCACCGGCTCCACCGCTTCTATGTTCACGTTCTCCTTGCCCGTTTGCAGCACTTCCTGCCCCGGCCCGTGCCCGCGCACCTCGGCGGAGGGGGAATACACCCGCAACAGCTCGCAACTCAGGGCGAAGCGGGCGCCGTCCTCGTATTCCAGCACCAGTTGCCGCGCCTTTTGCCGGAGCCGAATGGAAACCGGTTTTGTCTGCCGCGCCTGCGCCACCCCAGGACAACTCCCGCTACAGGATGTAGCGCGCCAGGTCTTCGTCCTTGACCAGATCGTCCAGGTGCTTTTCCACGTACCGGGCGGTGATGCGAACCTTCTTTTTGCCCTGGTCGGGGGCTTCAAAAGACAGGGTCTCCAGCAACCGCTCCATCACCGTGTGCAAGCGCCGCGCCCCGATGTTCTCGGTGGTCTCGTTGACCTGCCAGGCAATTTCGGCAATGCGCGCGATGCCGTCCGGCGTAAAAGACAAGTCCACCCCCTCGACGCGCATCAAGGCCTGGTACTGTTGCGTCAGCGCGGCGTCCGGCTCCTCCAAGATGCGGGTGAACTCCGCCACGCCCAGGGCGTCCAGCCCCACCCGTATCGGCAGGCGCCCTTGCAACTCGGGTATCAGGTCGGAAGGCTTGGAGAAGTGAAAAGCGCCGGAGGCGATGAACAGGATGTGATCCGTTTTCACCATGCCGTAGCGGGTGGTAACAGTGGAGCCTTCCACCAGCGGCAACAGGTCCCGTTGCACGCCCTCCCGGGAAACGTCGGCGGCGCTGAGCTCGGTGCGGCGCGTCACCTTGTCTAGCTCGTCGATGAACACCATGCCGTTCTGCTCCATGTTCTTCATGGCCCGGGCCTTGATGTCGTCCTCGTTGACCAGGTTGGCGGCCTCTTCCTCCGCCAGGGCTTTCATGGCCTCGCAGACCTCGAGCCGCCGCGACCGCTTTTTCTCGCCGCCAATGCTCTGGAACAGCCCCTGCAACTGGCTGGTCATCTCTTCCATTCCGGGCGGCGCCATGATTTCCACGCCAATCGCCGGCATGCTCACCTCGATCTCGATGTCCTTGTCGTTCAACTCGCCGTTTTTCAGCATTGCCCTGAACCTGTCCCTGGTGGAATTTGCCTGTTCTTCTTCAGGGCCCATGCGGGCGGGCGGCAACAGGATATCCAGCACCCGGTTTTCCGCGGCCAGTTCGGCGCGGTCCCGCACTTTTTCCATCTCTTCCTCGCGGGTCATCTTCACGGCAACGTCAGCCAGGTCCCGTACGATGGATTCGACGTCCCTGCCCACGTAACCCACTTCGGTAAATTTCGTTGCTTCGATCTTGATAAAGGGGGCATTCGCGAGCTTTGCCAGACGCCTGGCTATTTCGGTTTTCCCCACGCCGGTAGGCCCGATCATCAGGATGTTCTTGGGCGTTATCTCGTTGCGCAGTTCATCGTCGACCTGGGCGCGGCGCCAGCGGTTGCGCAGGGCGATGGCGACTGCCCGCTTGGCTGAATCCTGGCCGATAATATGCTTGTCCAACTCAGCAACGATCTGTTTCGGCGTCAGTTCTTCCATTATTTGCTTGCTCCCTGCGCGGGCAGTTCCTCGATCGTGACGTTGCTGTTCGTATAAATGCAGATATCTGCCGCAATGGCCATGGACTTCTCGACAATTGCGCGTGCGTCCAGTTCAGTGTTTTCCATCAACGCCTGCGCGGCAGCCTTGGCGTAAGACCCGCCCGAACCGATGGCCATAATCCCCGTTTCAGGCTCTATCACGTCTCCATTACCTGAAATCAGCAGCGAACTGGATTTATCGGCGACACACAACATGGCCTCGAGACGCCGCAACATGCGGTCCGTACGCCAGTCCTTGGCCAGTTCAACGGCTGAGCGCACCAGGTGGCCCGAGTAGGATTCGAGTTTGGCCTCGAAGCGTTCAAACAGGGTGAACGCATCCGCAGTCCCGCCGGCAAATCCGGCCAGTACCTGTTCACGATAAAGCTTGCGAATCTTGCTGGCATTGCCTTTCATCACGGTATCACCCAGCGATACCTGGCCGTCTCCGCCAACAACCACCTTATCGCCACGGCGTACCGACAGGATCGTCGTACCTCTGAATTGTTCCATTCACTTTCTCCCAATCAGGCCGCGCATTTTACCAGAAAGTACCAATGTAGTGTCTGCCGGCTAAAGTCAATGCGGTCAGACTCGATCGATCCTGCCAGGGTAAATTCAGGACAACCATAAATTAACAAAAAATAGTAATTTATGGTTGTCCTGAATTAGGTTTCAATCAATCGGGTCTGACTGCATTGGTTTTGTAGATACTGCGTGCTGCTCTTTTCAGGCTTTGAGTGATGGTGGAAATGCTGTTGCCGGTCACTATGACGGTCAGTACCGGTTGACCCTGTTTAATTTCCGTACCCTGTACAGGAATATCTGCTATGGAAAACCCATCCGGGACACATCCGGTAAAAATAAAATCCGCGGGCGCGAACAGGATTGCCTTGCCGACATAATGGACGGGCTTCTGTTCCACACTACCCGGCAGTTGATTGTTGCAGGCGTCGCAATGAAGTTCAATCGTCCGGCAGCCGAGCGCGAGTTCCAGTACTTCGACCGATGCGGTGTACCTGGGGTTGACTTCAACAGAGTAAATTCTGTCCTGGCGCTTTATCGCATCGACGCCGAACAGCCCCTTGAGTCTGAATTCACCGGAAATCGCCTCACCGATACGGCGCCATTGCCCGGTTTCGGAGTCGTTCAACTGCAGCGGGCCGATGCTGCCGCAATAGCTGAATTCTCCTGCATGGAACCCGGGCAGGCCGACCAGTTGCCGGGTCACGCCCAGCAGACGGCAGTGCCCCTGACTGCCCACGAATACCGCGGAAAGACTTTCGCCCCCGATGTATTCCTGCAGGTAGTGCCGCCTGTCAACGGGCTGGCCTTCATAGCGCCGGGTGCCGATGCCGCCGGCGCTGCGCAGGGGTTTGAGCAGCCATCCATTGAGG
>CAZDXS010000023.1:0-14194 GCA_964509455.1 uncultured Enterobacteriaceae bacterium
CTTGTGAAGCGTTATCGTCGCAGCGTTTCATTTCTTTCCTCCATCGCGCTGATGATGTGTGAACAATGCCGCCAAGTATAACAAAAACCGTTGCCGTCTGCCCATCCTCATGCCGCGCATAACGGGAACGGGACAGGCGTACGGCGGCGCCTCACTCCGGGGCGCCGGGCACCGCCCGGCAACCGGCTACGAGACCAGCCGCAACAGCGCCGCAACGTAGTGGTCCACCAGCAGGAAAGCGAAGATGCCCGCCAGGTACCAGATGGAGTAAGAGAACGTGCGCATGGCCGGCGCCTCATCATCCGTGCGCAACATTCCCACGGCCAGGTACAAAAAGCCGCCCCCCAGCGCCACCGCGCCGAACAGGTAGGCGACGCCGCTCATGCCGGTGAGATACGGCAACAGGCTGACGATGAACAGGAGCATCGTATACAGCAGTATGTGCAACCGGGTGAACGCGGCGCCGTGGGTGACCGGCAACATGGGGACGTCGGCTTTTTCATAATCCCGCCGCCGGGCAACGGCCAGGGCCCAGAAGTGCGGCGGCGTCCAGACAAAGATAATCAGGAACAGCAACAGCGCGTTGGGTTCCAGGCTGTTGCTCACGGCAGTCCAGCCCAGCACCGGCGGGGCCGCGCCGGCGACGCCGCCAATCACGATGTTCTGCGGCGTCGCCCGCTTCAAAAACATGGAGTATACAACGCCGTAACCCACCAAGGAGAGCAACGTCAGAAGCGCCGTGAGGCCGTTCACCCACAGGCCGAGTATCAGCATGGACAGGGCGCAAAGAACGGCGGCAAACACCAGGGCGGCGCGCGCCGACAGGTTGCCCTGCGGCAGGGGACGCGCCCGGGTGCGCGCCATGAGCGCATCAATTCTCTGGTCCACGACGTGGTTGACGACCGCGGCGGCGGCGGCGGCCAGCCCAATGCCCAAGGCGGCCGCGGCGAACAGCGGCAACGGCGCTGGGCCCGGCGCGGCCAGCAACATACCGACCATCGCGGTAAATACGATCAACGCGACGATCTTCGGCTTGCACAGCGTGAGATAGTCCCGCCATTGAAGAGTCGTCAAGGTCACATCGCGCCTCGTCCGGGTTTGCCCTGAGTGTAAGCATACAGGGTCAACAACAACAGCAGCAACAGCGCGGCGCCGGCGTTGTGCGCCACGGCGACCGGCAACGGCAACCGCAACAGCACGTTGGCAACGCCCAGGGACAGTTGCGCCGCCAGGGCGCACGCCAGGGCCGCCGCGCCCAGGCGCAACGCGGGCGCGCGCGCCGCCCAGGCGCGGCAGGCCGCGACCAACAGTATGACGGCGGCGACCACGGCGCCCAGCCGGTGCGCCAGGTGTATTGCCGTGCGCGCCGCCTGGTCCAGGACGCCGCCCTCGTAATCCAGCCGCCCCTCGCGCCACAGGACAAACGCCTCGCGGAAATCCGCGGGCGGCAACCAGGCGCCGCCGCGGCAGGCGGGGAACTCCAGGCACGCCAGCGCGGCATAGTTGGCGCCGGTCCAGCCGCCCAGGAACACCTGCGCGACCAGCACCGCAAGAGCCGCCTGCAACAGCCGGGCCAGGGCGGTGAAACGCGCCGGGTCGGCGGCGCCCAGCGGCAGTTGCCGCAACGTCAACCAGAACAACAGGGCCAGGATCAACATGCCGCCCAACAGGTGGACGGTCACGATCAACGGCTTTAGCAATTCCGTCACCGTCCACATGCCCACCAGGGCCTGCGCTACGACCAGGCCCAGCAGGGCGGCGGCGGTGAAGCGTTGCGGATGGCGGCGGCGCCAGGTCGCTACGGCCAGCCCCAGGAGCGCCAGTCCCAGGAGGCCGGCGGCGTAGCGGTGCGTCATTTCCTTGACCGCTTTGGCGGCGTTGAACGGCCGCGCCGTCGGGTCGGCGGACAACGCCGGCTCCTCCGGCCCGTCTGCCGTCACCCACAACTTGCCGTAACAACCGGGCCAGTCGGGGCAACCCAACCCCGCGTGGGACAAGCGCACCCAGGCGCCCAGCACGACCACGCAAGCGGCCAGCGCCAGGGAAAAAATCGAAACCGCCAACAACCCGGGCGCAGAATGGTTCATCCGAGTCGGGAATATTTCAGCAAGCGCTTCAGGTTGCTGATGATGGCGGCGGGCTCTGCCGCGGCGGCGTAGCTGACCACCAGGTTGCCCAGCGGGTCCAGCAGGTACAGGCGGTTGTGTTCGAAAGGCCGGTCGTCGGGGGCCAGCCGGAACATCTCTGCCAGCGCGGCGGCGTCAATGTCCTGGGGGAACAACAGCAACTGGCCGGCATACTCCGCCAGCTGTTGCCGGCTCACCGCGGCGGCATCGTTGTTGACGACCAGCACGACCCGTTGCACCCGGGCCGCGTACTTGCCCGCGGCCAGGCGCAACTGGCGCATCCGGTACAGGTTGCGGCGGCAGTCCTCGCCGCACTTGCCGTTCAACGGATAGACCAGGCTCCATTTGCCGTGCAGGTGCGCTTGTCCGCCCGCCTCCGCCGCCGGGTTGACCAGCTTCCAGTTCGGCGCCGCCCGCGGCGGGGACACCAGGGTAGCGTGTTCGCCCGCGTCCGCGTCCCTGCCCGTGTTCGTGTAGTGGAACAGCCACCAGGACAGCAACGGCGGCACGGCGAAAGCCGCAAACAGCAACAACAGGATGAGCCGCGGCTTTTTTTCAGCGCCCACGCGGTCGCTCGCCGGCCGTTATGGGCGCGTTACGCATCGCCGCCGGGTTCGCGGCGGGTGTTCACCACCACGTACACCGCCAGCAACGCGGTCGCCAAGGCAAACCACTGAAACGCATAGCCCAGATGTTTCTCGCGGTTGAAGCCGGGCGCGGGCCGTTGCCGGGACAGGCCGTCCGGCGCGGGCGGGTCCAGGTACGCCACGTAGGGCAACAGCGTCCAGCCGTTGTTCGCGGCGATGCGCTCGATGTCGATGTGGAGAACGCGCACCAGGTTGTCCCCCAGCGGTTCCGGGCCGCTGTCCGCAAGGCGCAAGCCCGTTGCCGGCGGCGGCCCCAGGAAACCGGTCACGGTAATGGGATTTGGATCGGCGGCGACGGCGGGGGGGCGCTTCCGGTCGCCGGGCGCCGCCGCCCAGCCCCGGGCCGCCAGCAAAGAGGCGCCGTCCTCCAGCACGAAGCGCGAGAACACCCGGTAACCCGGCTCGCCGCCCAGCACCTGGTTGTCCAGCAAGTAGGTGCGGCGCGGGTCATACGCGCCGGACAATACGAAACGCCGCCAGTACAGCTCCGCCGGCGGGGCCTGCCGCACGACTTCCTCCGGGCGCAACGGCGGGGCTTCGCTGCGCTCCTGGTAGTCGGTGCGCAAGGCCTGTTTCTCCTCTGCCCGCTCAAGCTGCCAGAATCCCAGCCGCATCAGCAACAGCAACAGGAGTAGGCATGCCAGGCTGGGCCAGGCGCCGGGGGTGAAATGCCATGCTCCGAGCCGCATGGGCGTTCAGCCTGGGAAACGCGACGGCGCAAGACCGCCCGCCCCGCCCGCGACACTGCGCGGCAACGACGCAAAACTACCCGTTGCGCCAACGGCGCCGCACGGCGGGGAACGGCGAAGCGGCGACGGCGCAAGACCGCCCGCCCCGCCCGCGACACTGCGCGGCGGCGACGCAAGACCGCCCGCCTTGTCCGCGACACTGCGCGGCAACGGCAACGCCGCCGGCGCGAAGCCGCGCACCCCGCCCGCGACATTGCGCGGCGGTGCGCCGTCAAAACGGGTTATACTTGGCAGGCGCAAGTGCATGCGAATAAACATGATGGGTTCAATATTATTCAAAATCGCGGTGGTCGCCATGTTGCTGGTCATCCTGGCGTCCCTGGCTTTCGGCATGGTCTTCCTGGTGCGGGACCGCGGCGCCGGCACTCGCACCGCCCGGTCGCTTACGTTGCGCATCGCCTTGTCCATTGCCCTGTTTGTCCTGCTGTTTCTGGGCTACCTGGCGGGACTGCTCAAGCCGCACGGCATTCATCCGGCGCAGCCTCCCGGCGCGGCGCCGCAGGCGTCCCCCTGAAAGCGGGGACCGCGGCGCCGCGGGAGACTCCCCCTCACGCGCCAGGCGCCGTTTCCACGAGACGCAATGGAAGCCGCCGCCCTTGCTTGAAAACCCGTACCGCCTCTTACAACCAGTACACGAAAATAAACAGCCCCAGCCAGACCACGTCGACGAAGTGCCAGTACCACGCCACCGCCTCGAAAGCGAAGTGGTTGTCGCTGGTGAAATGCCCCCGCAGGGAGCGCACCAGGATGACGGTCAGCATGACGGCGCCCAGGGTCACGTGCAACCCGTGAAAGCCGGTCAGCATGAAAAAAGTGGAGCCGTAAATGCCGGAATTCAGGGTCAGACCCAGGTCGCGGTAGGCGTGGACGTACTCGTACGCCTGCAAGCCCACGAAGATGAAGCCCAGCGCCACGGTGGCGAACAGCCACCAGCACAACCCGCTGCGCTGGTTCTTTTTCAGGGCCCAGTGGGCAAAGGTGACTGTTGCGCCGCTGGACAGCAGGATGAGCGTGTTGAGGGCGGGGATGCCGAATGCCGGAATGACTTCCTTGATTTCTGTGAAGCGGCTGGTCAGCCCCTCCGCCGTCATGTCCGGCGTCGTCAGCAACGGCCAGACGTTGTCGAACGCCGGCCACAGGAACTCGTTGGTGGCGGCGCCGGAGCCTTCTCCGCCCAGCCACGGCACGGAATAAACCCGCGCGTAAAACAGGGCGCCGAAGAACGCGGCGAAGAACATCACCTCCGACAGGATGAACCACGCCATGCCCCAGCGGAAGCTGACGTCCACCTGGCGGTTGTAGAGCCCCTTGAGGCTCTCGGCAATGACGTCCTTGAACCAGCCAAAGAACAGATAGACGACGGCGGCCAGGCCGAGCCACAGCAGGTACTTGCCGACGGCGGCGCCGTTCAGGGCGACGGCGCCGCCGCAAAAGGCGATGAACAGGGCCAGCGAGCCTACCAGCGGCCAGTTGCTGGGCTCTGGAATGAAATAGGCATCACGCGATGAATCCGACATAAATCCCCCCTCGGGCGTCAAGGATTATTGTTTTAGGAGTTGACCTTGTCCGCCCCGCCGCTGTCGCGCCGGGCCGCGGTCCCGGAATCGTCCAGGCCGAAAAAAGTATAGGACAGGGTCAGCGATGAAAACCGCTTCGGCAGGTTGGCGTCCACCACGAACCGCACTTCCATTTCCTTGCTTTCGCCGGGCGCCAGCGCCTGCTCGGAAAAACAAAAACACTCGGTCTTGTTGAGATAAACGCCCGCCTGCACCGGCGAGACGCTGGGAATGGCGCGACCGGTAACCGTGCGCTCGGACTTGTTTTCCACCACGAAAGACGCCCGGGACAGCTCCCCCGGCCGCACTTGTTTCTTGTGTTGCGTCGCCTTGAAAGTCCAGGGAATGTCGCGGGTGTTGGCGTCGAACACCACGGTCACCAGGCGTTCTTCGTCGATGCCGCCGCGGCCGGCGGCGGCTTCGCTGAGCGCTTTCTCGCTGCCGCGGCCGGTCAGGTCGCAATAGACCTCGTACAACGGAACCAGGGCGTAACCGAACGCGAACATGCCCAGCGCCAGGCAAGCCAGCCGGGTCGCGGTCCTCTTGATGTTCTTGCGCGCCATGGACTTACAGGTAGCTCAGAATGAACCCGGCATAGACCGCAACGGCGACCAGCGCCAGCAACACGGCGAGCCGAATGTTGGCGCGGCGCCGGCGGGCGGCGTCGTGGTCGTCATGATCGTCGCGCTCCGCAACCATGCCGTGCTCAGGAGTGCGCGGTGGCCGCGTCCACCCGCGGCGGGGTGCTGAACGTGTGGAACGGGGCCGGCGACGGCAGGGTCCATTCCAGTCCCCGGGCGCCTTCCCAGACCTGCTCGTCGGCGCGGTTGCCGCCGCGCACGCACTTGATGACAATCCAGGCGAACAGCAGCTGGCTGAGACCGAACGCAAACCCGCCGAGGCTGGAAATCATGTTCCACTCGGCGAACTGCACGCTGTAATCCGGTATGCGCCGCGGCATGCCGGCAAGCCCCAGGAAATGCTGCGGGAAAAACAGCACGTTCACCGAGACGACCGACAGCCAGAAATGGATCTTGCCCAGCTTTTCGTCATACATGTAGCCGGTCCACTTCGGTATCCAGAAGTACACGGCGGCCATCAGCGCAAACACGGCGCCGGTCACCAGCACGTAATGAAAATGCGCCACCACGAAGTAGGTGTCGTGGTACTGGAAATCCGCCGGCGTGATGCCCAACATCAGGCCGGAGAAGCCGCCGATGGAAAACAGGAACACGAACGCCAGGGCGAACAGCATGGGCGTCTCGAAAGTCATGGAGCCGCGCCACATGGTGGCCACCCAGTTGAAAATCTTCACGCCCGTGGGCACGGCGATGGACATGGTGGCGTACATGAAAAACAGCTCGCCCGCCAGGGGCATGCCCACTGTGAACATGTGGTGCGCCCACACGAAAAACGACAGGAACGCGATGGCCGCGGTGGCATAGACCATGGACTCGTAGCCGAACAGCGGCTTGCGGGCGAACGTGGGCAGGATCTGCGAGACGATGCCGAACGCCGGCAGGATCAGGATGTACACCTCCGGATGCCCGAAGAACCAGAATATATGCTGGAACAGGAGCGGGTCGCCGCCGCCGGCGGCGATGAAGAAACTGGTGCCGAAGTACTGGTCCGTCAGCAACATGGTCACGGCGCCCGCCAGCACCGGCAGGGAGGCAATCAGCAGGAACGCGGTGATGATCCAGGTCCACACGAACAGGGGCAGTTGCATGAAGCCCATGCCGGGGGCGCGCATGTTGAACACGGTGGCGATGATGTTAATGGCGCCCATGATGGAGGAGACGCCGAGAAAATGAACGGTGAAAATCAGGAAAGGGAAGCCGTCGCCCAGCTGGCTGACCAAGGGCGGGTACATGGTCCAGCCGCCCGCCGGGGCGCCGCCCTCCATGAAGAACGTGGCCAGCAACATGGCGAACGCAAACGGCAGGATCCAGAAACTCATGTTGTTCATCCGCGGCAGGGCCATGTCCGGCGCCCCAATCATCATCGGTATCATCCAGTTGGCCAGACCCACGCCGGCCGGCATCACCACCCCGAAAATCATCACCAGGGCGTGCATGGTGGTCATGGCGTTGAAAAACTGGGGATCCACGTACTGCAACCCCGGCTGAAACAGCTCGGCGCGAATGACCATGGCCATGGCGCCCCCCACGAAGAACATGATCAGGGAGAACACCAGGTACATGGTGCCGATGTCCTTGTGGTTGGTGGAGAACAACCAGCGCCCTAGGCCCGTCGGCTTGTGGTCGTGGTCATCGTGATGGTGTTCGTGGACGGCGGCCTCGCTCATGTCGTTACCCTCGTTGCTGTTGGCGCGCGCCCTGCGTTGCGGCGCCGCGGCTGAAAACTGGAATGTTGGCGGTGTGGTTCATCGGGTTGTTGCGGGCGGTCGCCGTCAGCGCAGGGCTGATATGGTTGTCGGTTGCACCGCCTCGCCGGAATCGTTGCCCCAGGCGTTGCGCTCGTAGGTGACCACCGCGGCAATGTCCACGTCGCCCAGTTGCGACCCGAACGGCGCCATGGCGGTGCCGGGCACGCCGTTCATCACGGTGGCGATGTGGGCGTCCACCGGCCCGGTGGTGATGGGGCTGCCCACCAGCGGCTTGAACGCGCCGGGGATACCCTGGCCGTCCGCCTGGTGGCAGGCAACGCAAAACGTACCGTACACCTGCTCGCCCCGCTCCATCAGCTCGTCCATGGTCCACTCGCGGTCGGCGCCGGCGTCGGCGTCCACCGCGGCCACCATCATCTCGCCCGCCCAGTCATAGTACTCGTCCTCGCTGACCGCCTTCAGAACGATGGGCATGAACGCATGGTCGCGCCCGCACAGCTCCGCGCACTGGCCGCGATACGTCCCTTCTTCGTCGATGACGGCCCAGGACTCGTTGATGAAGCCGGGGACGGAATCGCGCTTCCAGCCCAGGGCCGGCACCCACCAAGCGTGGATGACGTCCGCGGCGGTGGTCAGAAAGCGTATCTTCTGCCCCACCGGCACCACCACCGGGTTGTCGACCTCCAGCAGGTAGTTGTCTATGGTTGCAGGGTCAACGCCGGACCGCAACCGGCGCGCCTCGTTGCTGTCCGCCGCCAGGGTGCTGAAAAAGCCGAAGTCCTCTTCCATGTACTGGTAGTGCCAGCGCCACTGGTAGCCGGTCACCTTGATGGTCAGGTCGGCATCGCCGGCGGACTCGATGAGAATCAGCGACTTGGTGGCGGGGACGGCCATGAGCACCAGGATGAGAATGGGGACAGCAGTCCAAATGATTTCCACCGTGGTGTTGTGGTGGAAGCGGGCCGGCGCGGCGCCGCGGGATTTTCTGTGATGAAAGATGGACCAGAACATGACGCCGAACACCAGCACCGCGATGACGCAACAGATGTAGAAAATGGTCATGTGCAGGTCGTACACGTTGCGGCTGATGGGCGTGACGCCCTTGGGCAGGTTCAACCCGTACTCCGCCCAGGCGGCGGGTGCGCCCAGCCACAGCAACAGCCCGACTGCGCCCCTGGAAAGGCGCCCGGCGGCCTGGGAAAGACGCCCGGCGGCCCTGGAAAGATGCTTCTTGTGTTCGATCATGCCGTCCCCCGAATTCGTTTGTCGTTTTTTTATAACCTGAAACCGGCGCGGTCGTCAAGCCTGCCGATGCATGGCCCCGCTCAACACGGCCGCCGGCCCGCGGCGCTCCCCCTCGTTGCGGCCCGCCGCCGCGCGCACGGCGGCGGCGACGGTGACGGCTTCCCGGGCGCCGCGGCGGGCGGCAACACAAAGCGCTGCGCCCAGCACCGGCAACTCCAGTCCGGAAAAAGGAAGCGCCAGGGGCAGACCCTGCAACCAGAAGCAGACCGCAAGGCCTGAGGAAACCGCCGCGAGGCAGCCGGCGGCCGACAGCAGTTCGCGCCGCGTCAGCGGCCGGTCGGGCGCCGCCGCGACAAAAGCGCGCCGCCGCTCATGCGGGCGCGGGGTTTTGAGTTCCTGGATCATGCTTGCGTCTTCATCGGTGTTCGCAGGATTGGGGGTTATCGTACCACATTCTTCCGCTTGTCAATACCCGGCGGGAATCATTTTTGCCGGGCTTGCGTTGTCCGGCGGCGCGGGCCTCTCAGCGGGGCGGGGACGGGGCGGCGGACAGCACGCGCCCTCCTGCGGCGGCCGTTTCCCTCAGCGGCGGCGTCTTCCTTGGCGCGGGCATCTTGCCCGGCGACACGGCGTCTTGCCCGGCGGCGCGGCGGGCGTCTCCCCCAGCGGCGGCGTCCTCCTTGGCGCAGGCGTCTTGCCCGGCGCCACGCGACCTCCCGCGGCGGGCGTCTCCCCGGCCGGCGGCGCGGCACGGACAGAATTTGTCCTGCAGGCGCACTACCATTCCGTGACAGGTGCGCAACGGCGCGGCATTGCCGGGCGCAACCAGCGCTGAAAAAACATCCGAACCTGAGTGGGAGGACCAAGTGAAGAGTGAAATGAGATTGCCTGTCGCAACGACCGGGGGCGGCGCCTGCCGGGCGCCGCGGCAGTGGTGACCGTGCCGAAAAAAGACCCCATGGATTGGATTGTCACGTATACTTTGCTGTTCTTCTTCCTGGCGGGCATGGCCATACATGCTTTTGCCGCCGGCGCTTTCGTCATGGAAATCGTCACAGACTTTTTGCTCTTTGTCGTTGGGCCGTTCACCGGGTCGGGAGGCGGTGCGGAATGAGTAACGAAACGCACGCCCTCGCCGTCGGCGACGCCGTGCAGTTCAAGCACCGGGGAAAGACCATTCACGGGCACCTATTGCAACTGCCGGGGCGGCGCCGACGCGCCAAGGTCATAGACGCCAGGGACGAAACCTGGCGGGTGCCGGGCGGCGCGTTGAGCGCCTCCGGCCGCCCCCGGCGCGATGTCATGGTAACGCCCCAGGACCAGGCGCGAGCGAACTGGCGGGTGGGCGACCCGGTGTATTTCAAGGGGCGCCAGGGGGCGCGGTTGCGCGGCGAGATTGCCGGGTTGAACGCCAAAACAGCGGAGGTGCGTTGCGGCGAAACCCGCTGGCGCGTGCCTTACGGGGGGCTGCAACCGGCGGCAGAACGCCCCGCACGGGACGGCGCGGCGCGGCTGAACGAGGTCGCCGCCCTGGCGCGCAGCCTTATGGATCAACATGAGCTGGCGGACTGGGCGTTCGCTTTCAACGAGTCCGGCAGAACGCTGGGGCAATGCCGCTACCAGGAACGCGCCATACGAATCAGCCGCGCCCACGCCCTGGAGGGAAAGGAGGACGACCTGCGGGACACGATACTGCACGAAATCGCCCACGCCCTGGCGGGCCCGCAGGCGGGCCACGGGCCGCGCTGGCAGGCGGCGGCGCGGCGCCTGGGAGCGACTCCCAGGGCCCGAGCCGGCGAGGAGGAAAACCCTGCCGGCGATGCGCCTGCCCCTGATGCGTCCCGCGGCGATGCCGCGTCCGCGCCCAGCAGCAATGCCCCGGCCGCGTCCAGCGCTGAAAAATGAATGGGCGCCCTGCGAAAGGGGCGCCGGCGAATCCTGTATAATGGGCGGCCGGGGGCAACGCAAGCCGTGCCGGCTTTCCCCGCTACGACGGGGCGGCGCACTGAAACACGGCGCCAGGCGCCCCGCTCTCTCTGACTGCGAACATCCGCGAGGTGCGCCATGGCGCAAAAAAACAAGGGCAAAGCCAAAAAGAACATCGAGGCCTACGCACACGCCGACAAGGAGCGCGTCAACAACCCGCCCGTCGGCCTGGTCACGCCCGAGACGGAGCCGGCGGAGGAACGCAAGCGCTACCAGCACGACCCGCACCTGGACCCGGAGCTGTCCTGGGCGGGCAAGACGGAGCATACGTCGTTCGAGACGCCCACGGTCTCACTGCACGTGCACGAGCGCATCGAGCCCCGCACCATCATCGAGGCGGTGACCCGGGGCAACGGCGCCGCGGCGCAAGTGCCGCTGTTCGCCGCGCCGGAGGAAAACCCGCCGTTGCGCCACGCCATCGAGTTCTACCAACACCGGCGCAAGTGGACCAACCGCATGGTCGCCGGCGACAGCCTGCTGGTGATGAACAGCCTGCTGGAAAAAGAGGGGTTGGGCGGGCAGGTGCAGACCGTGTATTTTGACCCGCCCTACGGCATTAAATACGGCTCGAACTTCCAACCTTTCGTTAACCAGCGCGAAGTGACGGACGGCAAGGCCCAGGACCTGACCGCCGAGCCGGAGCAGATTCGCGCCTTCCGCGACACCTGGGAGCTGGGCATCCACTCCTACCTGGCGTACCTGCGGGACCGGTTGTTGTTGGTGCGGGAGTTGCTGACCGAGAGCGGCAGCTGCTTCGTGCAAATCGGGGACGAGAACGTGCATCGTGCGGCCCTGGTGATGGACGATATCTTCGGCGCCGAGAACCGGGTGGCGACCATCTCGTACGTCACTACCGGCGGGAGCTCGGCAAATACGCTTCCGGAAGTCGCCGATTATCTGTTGTGGTACACCAAAGATCGAAACCAGATGAAGTACCGGCAACTTTATGAACCACTTACGCGAGCGGAGGTCGTGGATTTTTTCAACTGGGATGTGATGGTCGAATTGCCCGATGGGAATGTTCGCAAACTTACCTCGGAAGAACGTTTCGATCCAAATGAATATTTGCCAAAGGATGCTCGCATTTATCAGCGCATGCCGCTCGAATCTCGGGGTGTTTCCAAGACCGGTCGTTCGGAGCATTTCGAATGGGACGGCCGAGTATTTCGCTGTGGAGGAAATGGTCAGTGGAGAGTATCCCTTGAAGGATTAGCCCGACTCGGCGAGTTGAGTCGGCTCGAGGCTTTAGAGGGGCAGTCTTCGTTGAGGTGGAAGCGATATGAAGAAGAGGTTCCTGGTCGTCGTATCCACAACATCTGGGCAACAACAATGTCGCCTGACGACAAGCGCTACGTTGTTCAGACATCCCCCAAGGTCATCCAGCGCGCCATCCTGATGACCAGCGACCCGGGCGACCTGGTGTTCGACCCCACCTGCGGCAGCGGCGCCACGGCGCTGGCAGCGGAGGAGTGGGGACGACGCTGGATTACCTGCGACACCTCGAGGGTGGCGATCGCCATTGCCCGGCAACGGCTGATGACGGCGAACTTCGACTACTACGAGCTGGCGCACCCCGAGGAGGGCGTCGGCTCGGGGTTTCGTTACAAGAGCGTCGACGCCGTCTCCGCCAAGATCCTCGCCTACGACGAGCCGCCCGCAAAAACAATGCTCTACGACCAGCCGCGCGTGGACCGCGCCAAGGCCCGCGTCACCGGCCCGTTCACGGTGGAGGCGGTGCCGGCGCCGGTGGTGAAACCCCTGGACGACATCCGGCCGGCCGAACCGGCGCCGGCGGACGAGTCGGTGGCGCGCACGGAGCCCACCGCACGGCACGGCGACTGGCGGGACGAGTTGTTGAAAGCCGGCATACGCGGCAAGGCCGGCCAGCACATCTCTTTTGCGCGGCTGGAGCCCCTGCCGGGCGCCGGCTGGTTGCACGCTGACGGCGAGACGCGCCCGGACGACTCGGGGGCGAACCGCATCCGCGAGCCCGCCACCGCCCATGCTCCGGTTCGCGCCGTCGTCTCTTTCGGGCCGGACCACGCGCCCCTGGAGCAACGCCAGGTGGCCCGCGCCATCGAGGAGGCGCAAACCTTGGTGCCAAAACCGGGCATCATTATCTTCGCCGCGTTCCAGTTCGACCCGGAAGCGGCCAAGGACATAGACGAGACCAACTGGCCCGGCATCACGCTACTCAAGGCGCAGATGAACGCCGACCTGTTGACTGACGACCTCAAGAAGAAGCGCACCAGCAACGAAAGCTTCTGGCTGATGGGGCAACCCGAGGTCGTGGTAAAGCCGCAGAAAGACGGCATGTTTCGCGTCTCCGTGCTGGGCTTTGACTACTACAACACCAAGACCGGCAAGCTGGAGTACGGCGGCCCGGAGAAAATCGCCCTGTGGATGCTGGACCCCGACTACGACGGCCGCAGCCTGTTCCCGCGCCAAGTGTTCTTTCCCATGGCGGGAGAAAAAGACGGCTGGCGCCGACTGGCGAAAAACCTGAAAGCCGAAATCGACGAGACGCTGATGGAGGCCTATCGCGGCACGGAGTCCCTGCCGTTCGCGCCGGGCGAGCATCGCCGGGCGGCGGTCAAGATCGTGGACGACCGCGGCATCGAAAGCCTGAAAGTCCAGGAGTTGCCGCCCGAACAGGCGCCGGGCCGCAAGGCGCCCCAAGATGCGTGAAGTGGAAGTGACAGGTTGCGTGTTTGCGGTGAACGTGCAACGGAAAACATTGCAACTGCAGACGGACCAGGGCGAGAAAGTCCTCGTGCCTTTTACCGAGGAGGATGAGGTGGACGTCATCACTGCGCTCAAGGGGCGGAATTCTGTGCAGTTGCTGGTAAAAGGACAGGGGCACTTCTCCCCCGACGGGAAGTTGCGGGAAGTCCAGAATGTAACGGCGATGTTGACGGTCGCCAACAAAAACAGGGAGGTGGATCCGAATGCTCCCAGCATTGAAGAAAAAATTATGGAAATATGCAGCGATGTACCGGATGAAGCATGGGAGGACATGCCGACAGATTTCTCTCACCGGCATGACTTTTACCTGTACGGATACGACAAGCACAAGAAGTGAGAACCGTTTTTGTTGATACGGCATACTGGGCTGCAGTAATCCGCCCCCGGGACCAATGGCGCCAGGCAGCCCTGCGGGCTGAAAAAGAACTTGGCAATGTGCGCCTGGTGACAACCTACGAGGTGCTGACAGAAGCCCTTACCAGTCTGGCGGGCAACCCTGATCGCCGCAAAAAAGCGGTAGATATGGTGTGCAAAGCCAGGGAGAATCCTCTTGTTGAAGTCATTTCGCAGTCCCGTGAGTTGCGCACACCGAAAAAAGA
This sequence comes from uncultured Enterobacteriaceae bacterium, assembly GCA_964509455.1. Lineage (GTDB taxonomy): Bacteria > Pseudomonadota > Gammaproteobacteria > Eutrophobiales > Eutrophobiaceae > JAAXHV01. Next base: position 14,004 of record CAZDXS010000023.1, read on the forward strand.
GTCGATTTTTCCGCCCTGCTCGTACAGAATCACCACTGCACGGGGGTATTGATTATGACTGAGAGACAACGGGAAACCATGCATCTGCGTTCCGAGGGGGAACCGCACGACGGCCGCGAGGAATTGGGCGGCGGGTCCGGGCAACCCCGCACCGAAGAAGTGGAAGTAATAGGTTGCGTGGTTGCGGTGGA
>CAZDXS010000024.1:0-11297 GCA_964509455.1 uncultured Enterobacteriaceae bacterium
CGCCTCGGCGGCGGACGACTCCGCCGTGTCTGCGGCGCCCTCCGCCGGCGGCCCATCGGCGGCGGATAACTCCGCAACGCCTGCTTCGCCCTCGGCCGGCGGCGCCTCGGCAACGGGCGACTCCGCCGTGTCTGCGGCGCCCTCCGCCGGCGGCGCATCGGCGGCGGATGAATCTGTTGCGTCTGCGGCGCCCTCGGCCGGCGGCGCCCCTGTAGCGCCCTCGGCCGGCACCGCACCGGCAACGCCGCCGGTGGCCGCGCGCTCCGCGGCTTCTTGCTCCTCCTTGCTTTTCGCCAGCGGCGACGGCTCGGTAACGGCCCGATCCCGCCGGAACACCAGGTCGCGAATGACGGCGTCATTGAACCGGAATGCGTGATTCAGCTGATCCAGCGTGGGCTGGTCGCATTCTATGTTCATCAGCACGTAACGGGCCTTGTAGGCCTTGCCGATGGGGTACGCCAGCGGCCGCAACCCCCAGTCTTCCAGGCGATGAACGACGCCGTTGCCGGACTCGATGGCGGAACGGTAGCGGTCAATCATGGCGGGAACCTGCTCACCCTGGTCCGGGTGCACCAGGAACACGACTTCGTAATGTCTCACTGCGTTATCCTCATGGTTTCAGCCCCCCGGCGAAGCGGTGAGGCAAGGATTATCAAAGAATGATCGAAAGGGCAACTCTACTACAAAACCGCCGACCGCGCAAATTAAATCCACTCTCTTGCCAGGTCCGGGCATCACCGCCAAACCCGGGCGCCGGGACCCGGCACGGCGACACAACTCCTTGCCGGCGGCGGCGTTAACTGTTACCCCGCCGGAAAAAGTCCAACGCCCAGCATGAATCCCGCTTCCATTCCCGGCAGGCTGTCCAGCCTGCGCCGCTTGCCCTTGTTGTCCTGGCGGTTGCGCGACTGGCTGTCCTTGTGGAGAACGGCAACAGTTTCGCGCTATGCGACTGGTTTTCTGTTGTTCGTGTTTTTCCTGGTCTCCATGACCTATCAGCTCCACACCTGCAGCAAATACATTGATATCGGGGCCAGCGACGAAAACTGGACGCTGTTCTACGGGATAAAGCATCTTAACCCGCTGGGCCCCTCCAACCCGAACCTGGAAGTCGGCGAGACAACCCGCTGGTTTGCGCGGTTGCTGTTCCCGGGCGGGCTGTACTACATGATCCGACATCGGGGCGGGCACGCGTTCAAGGATTACAGAAGCTACACGTCATACCTCGGCGAGGAGTGGTTTCCCAGGGGCGTCACCGGCGCCGTCCTCACGGTTCCCGACGTACAAGATTTTACGTTCTTTATGCGCGTCTCGTTCGGGGCGCTGGCCATCGGCAGCTTCTGCCTGGTGCTGTGGGCGTTGTCCCGGCGCGTTAACCTGGCCGCCGCGCTGGCGTACGGCGGAATGATTTTGGCCAATGGCGCGCTTACCGACGTTCCCCCCTGGGACCACTGGTCCATGGCGCCTTGGTCCCTGTACCCCATTGCCCCGTCCGTGTGGAGTCAACTCTCCCTGTTTTACACCGAGACCGCGCTGTTCATCATCTTCAACCTGGCGGCCTTTCTCTGCCTGCGGCGCAGCCTGTCCCATCGCGCCGCGGCGTATCTGGGCATACTGGCCGCCGCCGCGCTATCCACGAAGTTGAGCGGCGTCATTCTTGCCGCGGTCATGTTTGCGCGCGCGGCGTTGGCCGGGCGCGATCTGGGGCAACCGGCAAAACTGCGGGTCGAGGTCTTTCTCCTGTTCTTTCTGGCGTTCCTGTTCCTCATCCACGTGAACGCGGCTTCTCTCCAGGAAGTTATCAACGACACGATGTGGAACGTCTATCACTACACCGTTGGGGGGCCGGACGCCATACCCGGCAAAGGGAATATTTTCGGGCGGATTATCCAGGATACCGGCTTCTTTGCCGTCCCGTTGTTTGTCGCGGCCCTGGCATGGTTGCTGAAAGCGCCCAAAATATCGCTAATTCCCGTTTACCTGCTGGGCGCCGGCGTCATCTTCACTTCCTGGTCTTTCTCAAACAGCAGCCTGTACCTGCCGCGCAACATGGCTTCCCTGTACGTCTGGATGAGTTTTATTATCGCCCTGGCGGTGGGGGACCTGGTGGGAAAAACCCTGGCAAACAGGCCCAACCTGCAGGCGGGCGCACTTCTGGGGCTGGCGCTGGCTTTCCTTGTTTCTGCCGCCGCCCTTGTGGCTGACCTGCCGTCCCTGGCCGACACTCTCTTCGAGGAAAACAAGGAGCGGTTGCAGAACTGCGACAGCATTGGCGCCATGGGGCTGGCAAAGAGCGACCTGCGGACCTTGCGGGAAAACGTGACAGGGGACGTTGCCGCGTTCCCGGGACTGCGCGGCCCTTTCAAGAAGAGGGCGGACTACTCCATGACCCCGTGGATACTGGACCTGATGTTCGAGGGGAAGGAGCCCCGAACAGCGCTTGACCAAGAGTTCCAGCGGCTGTTGCGTCATGACTGCCTGGTCGCGCACCGGCAAGGAGACACGCGGGAAATAACGAACTTCCTTGCCCCGCAACAGTACCGGGAGCTGGACCGGGCGGGCAATTTTTTCTTCTTCGCCAGCAAACAGGTCAAGACCTCTCGCGGGCGCATTATCCCAAATTCCCGAAAAAACCAACGCAAAAAATAGCCAGTCAGGGGGAGTAGCCGAAACTCTGCTCGAACAGCCCGGCAAACTCCTGCCCGCTGAAGCGATGGTTTTGCGTGCCGCGGCTCTCGATTTTAATCTTTCCCATGAGCGAGGCGATCCGGCCGGTGGTGGGCCAATCGCAACCGCGCATCAATCCAGCCAGCAGGCCGGCCCGGTAGGCGTCCCCGCAACCGGTGGGGTCCACCGGGCGCAGCGCCGGCACGGCGGGGATCTCGTGGGTCTCCCCCCTGGCGTGAATCACCGACCCCTGGGCGCCGCGCGTGATGATCAGCGCCTCCGCCAGTTCCAGGGCGGCGCTCTCGGTCAACGCCGTCTTCTCCGCCACCAGTTGCCATTCATAGTCATTGAACGCCAGCCAGGCGGCTTGTTCGATGCCCTGCATCAGTTCTTCGCCGCTCAGCACGGTTACGTTCTGGCCCGGGTCAAAAATAAACGGGATGTTCGCCGCCTCCAGTTGCCGGGCATGTTGCAACATCCCCTCCCTGCCGTCCGGGGCGACGATGCCAACGGCGGCGCCGGCAACCGGCGGCACCGGGTTCTCGTGGGCCCGCGCCATGGCGCCCAACTGGAACATGGTGATCTGGTTGTTGTCCAGGTCCGTGGTGATGAAGCACTGGGCGGTGTGGGCGTCCTCCAACACCCGCAGGCAACGCAGGTCGATGCCGTGGCTTTCCAGCCATTGCCGGTAATCGGTGAAATCGTGGCCCACCGTGCCCACCGGCAGGCAGTCCTCCCCCAGCAGACTGAGGTTATAGGCGATGTTGCCGGCGCAACCGCCAAACTCGCGGCGCATGTCGGGCGCCACGAAGCACACGTTTAATATATGTATGTTCTCCGGCAACAGGTGGTCCTTGAAGCGCCCCGGGTACGCCATGATGTGATCGTAGGCGAAGGAGCCGCAGACGATGGCGGTCATGGGGCGGTCATGGCGCTGACGGCGCCGACGGCGCACCGCCGGGGGCGAGTTGCTCCGTGCGGGCGCGGGCCGAGTGCGCGGCAACCATTCCGATTAAGGCTCGCCTCGACGGGAGACAACCCGTGGAGGCGCGGGCCGGGTGCGCCATGATGTGATCGTAGGCGAAAGAGCCGCAGACGATGGCGGTCATGGCGCCGACGGCGCGCCGCCGGAGGCGGGTCGTTCTGTCCGGGCGCGGGCCGGGCGGGCGCGGCGGGCGGGACGCGCCGGCGCCTGCGGCAATATCGCGGCCAGGCAGCGGCCGGTGTGGGAGCGCGGTTGCGCCGCCACTTCCTCGGGAGCGCCGACGGCAATGATCTCGCCGCCGCCGTCGCCGCCCTCGGGCCCTAAGTCGATGAGCCAGTCCGCGGTTTTTATCACGTCCAGGTTGTGCTCAATGACCACCACCGTGTTGCCGTGGTCCCGCAGGCGATGCAACACGCCCAGCAGTTGCTTGACGTCGTGAAAATGCAACCCCGTGGTGGGCTCGTCCAGCAGGTACAGGGTCTTGCCGGTGTCCCGCTTCGACAGCTCCCGGGACAGCTTCACCCGCTGCGCCTCGCCGCCGGAAAGCGTTGTTGCATTCTGCCCCAGGCGAATGTAGCCCAGCCCCACGTCCATCAGCGTCTGCAGCTTGCGCGCGACCGCCGGCACCGCGGCGAAAAACGCCAGGGCGTCCTCCACCGTCAGGTCCAGCGTCTCGTGGATGTTTTTGCCCTTGTAGCGCACTTCCAGGGTCTCCCGGTTGTAGCGCCTGCCCTTGCACACATCGCACAGCACGTGAATGTCCGGCAAAAAGTGCATTTCCACCTTGATGAGGCCGTCCCCGCGACAGGACTCGCAGCGACCGCCCTTGACGTTGAAGCTGAAGCGTCCGGCCTGGTAGCCCCGGGAGCGGGCCTCCGGCGTGGCCGCGAACAGCTCGCGAATGGGGGTGAACAGCCCCGTGTAGGTGGCGGGGTTGGAGCGGGGGGTGCGCCCTATGGGGCTCTGGTCGATGTCCACCACCTTGTCGATATGCTCCAAGCCGGCCGCCGCCGCGTACGGCGCGGGCGTTGTGTTCGTCTTGTTGACCTCCCGGGCGGCGACCCGGTACAGGGTGTCGTTAACCAGGGTGGACTTGCCCGAGCCGGACACGCCGGTAACGCAGGTCAGCAACCCCAGCGGCAACTCCAGGTCGACGGCCTTCAGGTTGTTCCCCGCGGCGCCGCTGATGGCCACGACGCGTTTTGCGTCGAAAGGCGTGCGCACCGGCGGCAACTCAATGCGTTTGCGGCCGGATAAGTAATCTCCCGTCAGCGAGGTTTTGCACGCCGCGATTTCAGCGGGCGTCCCCTGGGCGACCACCTGTCCGCCGTGGACGCCGGCGCCGGGCCCCATGTCGATGACGTGGTCTGCGGCGTTGACGGCCTCCTCGTCATGCTCGACGACGATGACCGTGTTTCCCAGGTCGCGCAACCGCCGCAAGGTGGTCAGCAGGCGCTGATTGTCCCGCTGGTGCAGCCCGATGGAAGGCTCGTCCAGCACGTACATCACGCCCACCAGTCCCGCGCCCACCTGGCTTGCCAGGCGAATGCGTTGCGCCTCGCCGCCGGACAGGGTCTCCGCGCTGCGGTCCAGGGCCAGGTAGTCCAGCCCCACGTTGATGAGAAAGCGCAACCGGTCGTTCACCTCTTTTACTATTTTCGCGGCAATCTCGCCGCGCCGGCCCGGCAATTTCAGTTCCTGGAAAAACGCCTGCGCCCGAAGCACCGGCAACGCGGTGATGGACGGCAGGCTGGCGGCGCCCACGAACACGTGTCGGGCCGCCTCGTTGAGACGTTGTCCGTTGCAGTCCGGGCAGGGGCGGCTGCCCTGGTAGCGGGCCAGTTCCTCGCGCAGCAGCGCCGACTCGGTCTCGCGGTAACGCCGTTGCAGGTTCGGCAACACGCCCTCGAAAGCATGGGTGCGGGTGACCGTGCCGCGTCTTTCGTGCAGGTACTCAAAATCGATGGTCTCGGCGCCGCTGCCGTGCAAGATGACCTGGCGAACCCGCTCGTCCAGCTCCGCGAACGGCGTGTCCAGGTCGAACCTGTAATGCCGCGCCAGCGACTTGAGCATCTGGTAATAATAGGCGTTGCGCCGGTCCCAGCCGCGCACGGCGCCGCCGGGCAGGCTCAGGGAGGGGTCTTGCACCACCTTGTCGACGTCAAAGAACTGGATGACGCCCAGGCCGTCGCACTCCGGACAGGCGCCGGCCGGATTGTTGAAAGAAAACAGGCGCGGCTCCAGCTCCGCCAGGCTGTAGCCGCATTCGCGGCAAGCGAAGCGGGTGGAGAAAGTCATTTCCTCCCCGCCGTCCTCGTCCATGGGGGAGACAATCACCAGGCCGTCGGACAGGCGCGCCGTGGTCTCCAGGGACTCCGCCAGGCGCAGGGCCAGGTCCGGGCGCACCCGAAAGCGGTCCACCACCGCCTCGATGGTGTGTTTTTTGCGTAACGCCAGGGCCGGCGCCGCGTCCAGCTCCACGATCTCGCCGTTGATGCGGGCGCGCACAAACCCCTCCGCCCTGAGGCTGTCCAGCACTTGCAAGTGCTCGCCCTTGCGCTCTTGCACCACGGGCGCCAGCAACATCAGCCGCCGCCCCTCCGGTTGCGCCAACACCAGGTCCACCATCTGGCTGATGGTCTGGGCCGCCAGCGGCGCGTCGTGAACGGGACACCGGGGCTCGCCCACCCGGGCGAACAGCAGGCGCAGGTAGTCGTAGATCTCGGTGATGGTGCCCACGGTGGAGCGCGGGTTGTGGGAGGTTGATTTCTGCTCTATGGAGATGGCGGGGGACAGGCCCTCGATGTGGTCCACGTCGGGCTTTTCCATCATGGACAGGAACTGCCGCGCATAAGCGGACAGGGACTCCACGTAGCGGCGCTGGCCGTCGGCGTAGATGGTGTCGAACGCCAGCGACGACTTGCCGGAGCCGGACAGGCCGGTGATCACGATCAGCCGGTCCCTGGGAAAGTCCAGGTTGATGTTTTGCAGGTTATGGGTCCTGGCGCCCCGAATTCGAATGGTGTCCACGAAGCCTGTTAGTCAAGGTTGTATCGTGCGCTGCCCGGTGCTGTAGGCGCGGCGCCCGCCTGTTGCGGCGGGGTTGCCCGAAGCGCAAGACGGGTCGAAGCGCTGTTGTTTTCAATGCGTTGTCCCGCCGGTTGCGGCGGGGTTGCCGCCGCCGCGACTGTTGCGTTGCCCGGGTTGCCGTGCAGCGACCGCCCGCGACCGCCGCCCGGTCGTTGCGCCGCCGGGCGACCGGCGGTTGCAGACCCGATAGTATAAACCAATGGACAGCCCGGGGTTAACCTGTTATTATGCATGGCGTGCGCGACAGAACCCGGCGCGGCGCTCGCCTCGCGGCGGCGCGGCGTTGCTGTTTCGGTGCGCATGTTGTTGCTAAACAAGGGAAAATCGCGCCAACTGGTTTGCGTCCGGATTGCCCGGCGCGGGCCTGCGGTGGTTCTCCCTATTCATTCAATGTTCACTAACCAGAGAAAGATGGAGTGAGGAAAATGGCCAGAGGAATCAACAAAGTTATTCTTATCGGAAACCTGGGGAACGACCCGGACGTACGATACACGCAGGGCGGCGCACCGGTCGCCAACATCACCCTTGCGACCACCGACGCGTGGCGCGACAAGGCCACCGGCGACACGAAAGAGCGCACGGAGTGGCACCGCCTCGTGTTCTTCGGACGGCTGGCGGAGATCGTTTCCGAGTACCTGCGCAAGGGCGCGAGAATCTACGTAGAAGGGCGCTTGCAGACCCGAGAGTGGGAGGACCGGGACGGCAACAAGCGGTACACGACCGAGATCATCGCCAACGAAATGCAGATGTTAGGCGGCAAAGAGGAGCGGGGCGGCGAGGCCCGGCCGCGAGAAGCCGCCGCGCCGCCGGGGCAGGAGGCGCCCGCCGCGGCTCCCGACGCCGCGCCGGCCGGCGCCGCACCGGCAGGGCCGGCCGCTTCGGAGAACGACCCAGCCGGGCCGCCCGCCGGCGGCGGGAAAGCGCCTGCCCGCGGCGATGACCTGACCGACGACGACATCCCTTTCTGACGTTGACGAAGCGCCTGCCCAGAGACCCTGCCGCCGCTGTTTTCGCCCCGTTGCCGGCTGTTGCGGCGACGGAGTGCGCCGGCGGGCGGCGGACGGCCGCCGACGGGACGCGCCGCCGGGCGGACGCGGCGCCGTGTATGACGGCAGCGACGGGAGCGAAGCAACTTCCTGGCCGGGCGTTGTTGGCCGTGCATTTGCACACGCCCGCAGTCGCCGGGGCGCCCGGCTCCCTTGCCCGGCGCACGGCACTGTCGTTGCCCGCACGGTTGCGGCGACCTGAAAGCAAGGGGTCGCTTGAACTGCGTGCCGGAGCGTTGCTCAGGCACGTGCGGCGACCCGGCGGCGGGACCGAAGCCGGCGGCCGACGCGCACCATTGCCGCCGGCCGCACGTTGGCAGGCGCGGTTGCCCCAGGGCGCGGTTGAGTCCATCCAGGTCCTCCCGCCGACGCCCGAACGGGCGCGAGTGCGACCCGGCGCGGCGACGGCCGCGGCGGCCGCGCAGGCGGAGGCCGGGTAACAGCGGGGAACTCAACATGGCGCCCATTCAGCAGAAAAGCTTTCTCATCACGTTCGCGTCCATCATGGCGCTGATGCTGTTTTCCCTGTTCATGGTCCTGGAGATCAAGAAGAACGAGGGCAAGATCGCGCAAGCGGAGGTGAAAAGATACCAGGCCTACCTGCTGGCCGATGAGTTGCGCCAGAGCTCGGACGACCTGACCCGCATGGCGAGAACGTACTCGGTGACGGGAGACCACGTCTTCCGGGAGTATTTTCAGAAGATTTTAGCCATCCGCAACGGGGAGGCGCCCCGCCCCCTGGACTATCACAACATCTACTGGGACTTCGTAACGGCCACGGGCAAGTCGCCTCGGGCGAACGATGCCGCCCGATCCCTGAAAATCCTGATGAAAGAGGCGGGCTTCACGGAAACCGAGTTCGCCCTGTTGCGGGAAACGGAAAACAAGTCCAACGAGCTGATCCGGCTGGAAAACCAGGCCATGAACGCCGCCCAGGGCGTCTTCGAGGACGGCGCGGGCAATTACCTCAGGGGGGAGCCGGACCTGAAACTGGCGCGCGCCCTGTTGCACAACGAGGAATATCACCAGGCCAAGGAGAAGATAATGAAACCGCTGGAGAAGTTTTTCCTGGCCGTGGACCGCAGAACCGCCGGCGAGATTGCCTCCTACCGGGAAAAACAGCACCGCCTGAACCTGGTCCTGGTGATTGCGCTGAACCTGGCCATTCTCATGTTTTTCATTTCCCTGGCGCTGGGCGGCCTGTTCCTGCGCCGGGCGGACGCCTCGGACTCGGGACGATCGCGGCTGGCGCAACGGATGGCGGCCAGCGGCTACTCGTCTTTTGCGCCCGGCAAAAAGGGGCCGGCGGCCGCCATGCAAGCGCGCCGCAAGGCGCCGGGCGCGGCGGCGGCCCGCCGCCGGCCGGGCGAGGCAAAAGAGGTGACGCCGTTCGGGTTTTTCATCAGGAACTTCTGGAACGACTGGCCGATCATCGTCCTGGCGGTGGTCATCACTTTCCTGACGTTGGGCGTTTCCTGGTGGTTTTTGAGCGAGAACAAGGCGCTGTTTTACACGAGCATCGAGGATGAATTAGAGGGCGGGCTGGACGCCGCCCACGGCGCCGTGGTGAGCTGGCTGGAACGCACCAACACGAGCGCCGCCGTCTTTTCCAGGGTGATCAGCCAGCGCATTTCACGAGAAGGCCTGGCGGAGATGAAAGACAACCCGGCCCATGGGCAACATCGGCAACTGCGGGACCTGATCATGGGATCGCAACTGTTCTCGGACTACATCCTCACGGACCTGGGCGGCCGCGTGCTGTCCAGCAACAACGCCGGGCTGATCGGCAAGCCGTTTGCGTTTCCCGATGCCGCCGTCATGGAGCAGGTGCGGACGCCGCCCCGCCGCCAGGCGGTGCGCTTCCCCACCGAGCAGGACAACGCCGACAATATGTTCTCCCGCAACATCGTGTTCGGCGCCGCCCTGGAGGACGACAAGGGGGCCGTGTTCTTCGCCATCTCTCCCCTGGCCCGGCTGAGCAAGATTCTGCGCAGCGGCTATTCCAGCAATTACGGCGAGATTTACCTGGTGGACGGGGAGGGGCGTTTTCTCAGCGAGATCCGCTGGAAAGAGAAGATGAGCGAGCAAGGGCGCATCGGCTCGGTGGCTTCTTTTGTCGTGGGGATGAACGTCGCCGGCGCCGGCGAGGAGGCGCCCGTTTCCTTGGTCCGGGTGGTGCAAGGAGAGAACGGCAGGGAGCTGGGGGGCTATCGGAACTACCTGGGGGACCGGGTGGTGGGCTCCTGGCGCTGGGACAACAACTACGGCTTCGGCATCATCAACGAGTTCCGGGTCGGGGATGCGTTCACCATGTTCCAGTCCTATAAAAACCAGGCGGTGCTGGGCAGCGGTTTCACGGCGGCATTGATACTGGCCTTGACGCTGATGTCCATCTGGAGCCGCAGCCGGGTCGTCAAGGCCAACGAGGATCTGCAAGGCGCAGTCACCAAGATCAAGCGCCACAGCGAAAAGCTGGCGCAAGACCTGCTGATTGGCCAGAAAGTGCAACTGGACATGTTGCCCAATCCCATACAGGGCGACGGCTTCAACCTGGAGGCGTTTTTGAAGCCGGCCCAGAGCGTTTCCGGCGATTTCTACGATTTCTCCCTGCTGAAAAACGGCAAACTCTATTTCTGCGTGGGAGACGTTTCCGGCAAGGGGGTGCCGGCCGCGCTGTTCATGTCCGTCACCAAGACTTCCATCAACAAGGTGCTGGACCGCACCGACCAAGCGCAGGAGGTTATCGGCCAGGTGAACCGGGAGCTGTCCCTGAACAACGACAGCAACATGTTCGTGACCCTGGCGCTGGGCGTCCTGGACCTGAAAACCGGCCGCTTGCTGATCACCAACGCCGGGCACAACCCGCCGTACATCAAGAAGAAAGACGGCGAGCTGATCTGCCTGGAAAAGACCCAGGGGCCGCTGGTGGGCACTTTCGAGGGGATGGAGTACGGCCAGCAATCCCTGCAGATGTCCCCCGGCGACCTGCTGTTTTTCTACACCGACGGCGTGACCGAGGCGCAAAACCTGCGGGAAGAGTTCTACGGCGATGAGCGCCTGGAAGTCCTGTTGCAGAGCGGCGAGTTTGCCGACGCCAAGGAAATGACCAGCGCCGTGTTCAGGAGCGTGACCCGCTTCACGGGACGGGCCGAGCAGTTCGACGACATTACCATCCTGTCCATGCAGTACACCGGGGCGTGATGCGGGGTTTGCCTGCGCGCGCCTGCCCTCGCCCGCCCTGCCCCAGCAGGCGCTGACAGCGGCGCGTTGACGGCGGTGCCCCGACGGTGGGGCGATGCGGCGCACGTCTGCCCCGGCCTGGTTCCGCGATGCGGCGTGCATCTGCCCCGGCCTGGTTCCGGTTCGCGGCACCTGCCCTGCCCCGGCGGGCGCTGAAAGCGGCGCGCTTGATGGCGGCGCCCCGACAGCGAGGCGATGCCGCGGCGCCTATCCCCGGCCTGGTTCCGCAATGCGGTGCGCCTGCCCCGCCCGGCCCCTTCCCCCGGCGA
>CAZDXS010000025.1:0-11685 GCA_964509455.1 uncultured Enterobacteriaceae bacterium
GGCCCACCCTGAGGTTGGCGTCCACGGTGGTGAACGAGTCTATGCGCCCGCCGGCGTCGTCCTTGTAGCGGCCCACGTGCCGCAAGAACACGTTGCCGGAGAGGTTGCCCCGGGACCACCCCAGCCCCAGGTTGCCCTTGAAGCGCTGGTTCGGGGCGCCCACGTTGTTCTGGTTCAACCGGCCCAGGGCGTCAATCTTGCGGCCGCCGAACGTTACGTCGTAGGACAGCAGGTAGGCGGCCTCGAAAAACGGCGACAGGACGCCGAAGCCGGTGTCGAACGCGGCGCGCGCCGCCAGGTCCAGGCCGCTGGTATCGATGGCGTCCGCGTTGACGAAAGCCACGTGAATGATGGAGATGGTGCCGCCCGGCGTGCGCTCGATGCGCGGGTCCCGGGGGTTCGCATCGACGATGGCCTGGGCGTTTTCCACCCGCAAGGCGTCCTCGAATGCGTAGTTCCAGTAATCCAGGCTCAGCTCGGCGTTGTCCAGCGGACTCCAGGCGGCGCCGACGCTGAAGGCGCGGGAGGTTTCCGGCGCAAGGTCCGGATTGCCGCGAATGCGGCGCCCGGCGAAAGTCCGGTTGCCGGCGTCGTCAATGTCCACGAAATTGGTGCGGGCGCCCTGGGACTGAAAAATGGACGGCGCCCGGAACGAGGTGCTGAACGAGCCCCGCAGGGAGAGTTGCGCCGGCAGGCGCAGGAGAATCGCGGCCTTGGGATCCACGGTGTCGCCGCCGTGGGCGCCGTAATCCTCGTAGCGCAGGGCGCCGGTGACTTCCAGCCACTCCGCCAGCGGCAACCGGGCCTCGCCGTACACGGCGTAGGAGTCGCCGGATGCGGAAAAACCCCGGTCGCCAATGAGGAAGGCGAAGCCGTCCCGTTGCGAGATGGGGCCGTAGCGGTAGCGCAACGACTGGTGCCGGTATTGCGCGCCCAGGGCGAAGCCGACCGGGCCGCCCGGCAGGTCGAACAGCAGGCCGGACAGGTTGGCTTCCGCTACGTCCATTTTTGACCGGGCGTCCACCGGCGCGTCGGCGATGATGAAGTCGCGCAGACTGGGATGGTTGTAGGTCGCATCGCCGGGCTGCGCTGAAAAAGAGGAGCTGAACGGGTTGAAGTAGCGGCAGTCCCCCTGTCCCGGCGTGCCGACGTCGGGGTCGCAGTCGGCGCCGCCCAGTCCGTTCAGGGCCCGCTGGAAGTTGTCCTTGTCGGTGTCGCGCACCAGCAGGTCCGCATTGTTCTCGCCGCGCGCGTAGGAGAAATCCCAGGACAGGTCCGCCGCCAGGCGGCCCTCTGCGCCGACGGCGATGCGCAACGTGTCGTGTTCCTGCTTGTTGACCTCGGACGGCTGCCCGGCGCCGTAGGGGCGTCCCAACAACACGACGGTGTTGCCGAAGATGTTGCCGGGGTGGTCGGCAGGCACCGTGGGGGTGCTCAGCACTGGAAAACTGGGCGAGGTGTGGATCTCGGAGTTGTTGCGGGCGTAGCCCAGCTCCGCCCACAGCCGCGCCGCGTCCCGCAGGCGCCACTCCAGTTGCGCGTAGCCCTGGAAGCGGCTCTCCGTGGGCACGGCCGTGATGTGGGGGCCGTAGTCGAAAAGACAGTAGGCGACGCCCTCGCGCACGTCTCGGCGCATGCCGCCGTTGGCGGCGCAACCGGGGTCGGGGACGACTTCCTGCGGCGCGGCGCCGGGATTGACAACGAAGCTGGGTGGGTTGCCCAGGGAGCTGGTGGACGGGCGCCGCCAGTCCGCCTCGCCTTGCACCAGCTTGGTGCGGTTGAGATAGGCGCCCGCCAGCAACAGGGAAGCGTTCTCGCCCAGGCGGCGGCCGAACACGCCGTCTACGTTAATGTCGTCCTGGCTGCCGTTGTTGGTGCGTCCCCGGTACTCCAGCTCCAGGCGGGCGCCTTCGTAATCGCGCTTAGTGATGAAGTTGACCACGCCGGCGACGGCCTCGGAACCGTAAATGGCGGACGCGCCGTCTTTCAGCGCCTCGACCCGCTCAAGCGCCAGGGCCGGGACCAGCGCCGCCAGGTCGACGAAGCTGGAACCGTCGTCCGTCTGCACGGCGCTGGGCGTCTGGCGTCGGCCGTTGAGCAACACCAGGGTGGAGGCAACGCCCAGGCCGCGCAGGTTGACGTTGGCGGTGCCCTGGGTGTAGTTCTGGGTGAGATTGTCCGCGTTGTTTTCCGCCCCGGTGCTGGCCGGCAGGATGGCCACCAGGTCCCGAATGTCCTTGACGGCGTTGCTTTGCAGGTCTGCCGCATCGTAGCTGGAAAACGACGTGAAAGAATCGGCCGGTTGCCGGATGCGGGTGCCGGTCTTGGCAGCGACCACCACCATCTCTTCCTGGGCGCCGGCCGCGGGTGCGCCCAGCGTCAGGGCGCCGACCAACAACGGCGCCGCCAGGGCGCTTGTTGCCCAGCGCCGGGCGCTGCGCGGCGGCGCGCGGCGGTTGTCGGGCGGCACGGGGGGATTATTCCTCGGTTATGTTCAGCCGGTCCCGAATCAGGGCGACCAGTTCCCGGCGGCGCTGGTGTACGTCCAGCAGGGGCTCCTGGCGCAAACGGCCGATTTCGGCGGCGGAGTAGGGTTCAAACGGTTGCGGCAACTGGGCGCCGCTGAAACTCAGCAACAACCAGTTCATCACCTCGGCCAGGGCCTGGTCGCTCAAGGGAGCGCTGGTGACGCCTGGGACTTGCACGATGAACTCCCGGCCGCCGGGTACGTGCAGGAAATAGCCCACGAAGTCATTCATTTTAGGCACGCTGCCCGCAGAGCCGGAGCCGTCGGGCAGGTGACAGCCCTGGCAGTTCAGCATGTAGTTCTGCCGCGCCGCGCCGTCGGCGACGGCCGGCGCCGCGCCTGCCCACAGCAACAGCGCGAACAAGCCGGCGCGGCCTCCCCCGAGCCGCCGCGGCGCCGTGTCCGCCGCCCGCCGGCAAGCGCTCATTTCAGCGCCGTGCCCAGAATGATGTTCACGGTGCAGTGATAGGCCTGGCTTTCGGTGCCCAGGCACCAGTTGTAGTCGTTGGACAGGTGCGGGCGGTAGGTGGGGCGGTCCCCCTCGTTGCGGTTGCAAAAGCAGTTGCCGCAGGGCGCCTTGCCGCAACAGTCGTTGTAGGAAATGATGTAGTTTTTCCCGTCGCCCGGGTTCTTGCAAGTGCCGATCCAGGTGACGGAGGACATCTCCGTGCCGGGCGGGCAACTGGTTACCGAGCCGCCGCAACAAGAGCACAGGTAGCCGTCGATGGCGCAGTTGCGCCAGTAGTCGCAGGAGGTCGGGTCGCCGGGGTCCAGCGCCGGCGGCGCCGGTTGCTCCTCTGCGGCGGCGCGGGCCACCGGCAACAGCGGCGTCAGGGAGGCGCCGGCGAGCAGTCCTCCCAGCCCGCCTAGAAATCCCCGGCGCGAGGCCGCCTGCGCCAGGCGTCTTGCGGCGCGTTCTGTTGTTTTGTCCAGCCAGTTCATGTTCGTTGTGTTCGTTGCGTTATTCGCGGCCCGGCGTTGTCCCGGCGCCGTTCAGGGCGCGGCATAGACCAGCAACGGCCAGTTGTGGTAAAAATCGGACAAAGTGTTGACATGGCGGCCGGAGCGGGCGTCATAGACGTCCAGGCTCATTTCAATGTTGGTGGCCACGATCCGGGGGGCGGCGCCGGCGGTAATGTCAAAAGCGAAGGCCGGCAGGGTCAGGGGAATGCGCTCCACCCTCTTTCTCTGCACCGGGTCAAACACCCAGATTTCCGACCCCGGGTTGTCGTGGGAGCCTTCAGCGCCGTCCTCGTGCATTAGCACGTACAGGCGCCGGGTGCTGTCCGCAGCCGCCGGCCAGGCGCCCCCGGGGCGCCAGGCGCCGGCGCGGTCTTCTGCGTTCAGCAGGCTCCACTCGGCGCCCGGCCGCGCCGCGGCGCCGCCCAGGTCAATCTCCCGTATGTTGCCGGTGAACGTGGGGAAGTAGCCCGTCTCGCCGATGAGCACCGGCCGTTCAAACAAGGCGTCGTCTTCTATGCTGAAGAACGGTTCGGTTTTCGAGCGTTGCGCGACTTGGCCGTTTTTGTCCAGTTGAAAGCTGATCATGGAGGCGTCGCTGCACAGGGAACTGAACCCGCGCTTGCCGGTGGGAAAAATGCCGGCGCAGGTGGGCAACGGGATCTCGTTGACGAGCTCGCGTTTTTCCAGGTCGACCACCGTTACGGCGGTGGCCGGCGTGAAGTTGTAAAACAGCAGGAAGCGGTCGTCGTCAATGAGGGAAATCACGAACTTGCTGACCAGCAACTCCGCCCGCTTGGCTCCGGTCAGGACGATTTCGTCTATGGGGGCCAGCGTCGCCCGGTCGTAAATCGTCACCACGTCGGTGCGCTTCCCGCGGCTGCCGCGGTCGTAGTAGTGCTCCAGCACGTACATCTCGGGGCGGGTCCGCGCCTGGGCGAACGCCGCGATGAAGCCGCCGTCAAAACTGCCCTTGAAAAACTCCCGGGGGGTCTTGCCGGTGACGTCCATCACCATGAACCGCCCCAGGCTCATGTGGTCGAAACCGACGTCGTGGACGATTACCCAGTCATCGGGATAGGGGACGGGCAGGGTCTCCACCTGCCCCAAGGAATCCGGCGGCAACTGCGCCGCGGCCGGCCGGCCGGCCGCCAGGGCCGCGAGGATGAGCAACCCGGCCAGTCGCCCGGCCGGTTGCTTGAATAGGTGCTTGCCGCTCATGTTGCACTCATTATGGCAGACTTGAGGGTGCGGAGTCAAATGCCGGGTGCGCCGGTCGCGGCCCGCCGGCCGCAAGTGCATGAAAGCGCCGCCGGGGTTGCCCGGCGCTGGGGTGCGTCGCCCGCACTTCCAGGAGGCGTCGGGGTTGTCCGGCGCCGGGCCGCGGCGGCTTCAAGTACGCCGTTTGCACTTGCACAGGGACGCTGTTCGTAATACCATACCGGCGTATCCGGCCACGGGGGAACCTTAAGAAATGGCGACAAAAACGGCGACAGGTTTTGTCTATCACGAGTTGTACGCTTGGCACGAAAACGGCAATTTTGCCGGGTTCATGCCGTACGGCAATCCGGTGCAACCGTACGTGCATGCGGAACACCAGGAGACCAAGCGGCGCATTCGCAACCTGCTGGAAGTGAGCGGCCTGCTGGCGGACCTGGTTCCAATTGAGCCCCGGGCGGCGACAAAAGAAGAAATCTGCCGTTTTCACGAGCCTGCGTACTACGAGAAAATCAAGTCGCAGAACGATCAGTACCTGTCGGAAACCGGTTTTTTCACGCCCATGGGGCGGGGCAGCTTCGAAATCGCCTGCCTGGCGGCGGGCGGCGTCATCGCGGCGGCGGACGCGGTGCTGGACGGCCGCGTCCGCAACGCCTACGCCCTGGTGCGCCCGCCCGGCCATCACGCCCTGGCGGACTCGGGGTTTGGGTTTTGCATCTTCGGCAATGCCGCCATCGCCGGCATGCACCTGCTGGAAGCTCGCGGACTGGAGCGGATTGCTTTCGTTGATTGGGACGTGCACCACGGCAACGGCACCCAGGCCGCTTTCTGGGACAATCCCGCCGCCCTCACCATCTCGGTGCACCAGGACAACTGCTTCCCGCCGGACTCCGGGCATATCGAGGAAACCGGCGCCGGGGCGGGGACGGGCTACAACATCAACATTCCCCTGCCGCCGGGCTCCGGCGTCGGCGCCTACACCGCGGCGTTCGAGCGCATCGTCGTGCCGGCGTTGCAGAAATTCAAGCCGCAGTTCATCATCGTGCCCTCCGGGTTTGACGCCGGCGCCCATGACCCCCTGGGACGGCAGATGCTGACCGGCGGCGCCTATCGCAACCTGGCGGCGCAGCTGATGCGCGTTGCCGACGACGTGTGCGACGGGCGCCTGGTGATGTGCCACGAGGGCGGGTACAGCGGCTACACCGTGCCGTTCTTCGGCCTGGCCGTGTTGGAGGAGCTGTCCGGCATTCAGACCGGCGTGGAAGACCCTTTCGAACCCATACTGGCGGGGCTGGGCGGTCATCCCCTGCAACCGCACCAGGATGCGTTACTCAGGGAGGTCGAGCCGCTGTTGAAAAACCTGTAGTTGCGAATCGTTGCGAACGTTCACGGTCCGATTGCCGCGGCGGCGGTGCGCCGGATTTGTTTCGGGCGCTTTCCCCCGTAACGGGGGCAATCTTGTTGCACGCGGTCGCGGGCGGCGGCCGCCCTGAGCAGTGAAAAACCAGAACCTGTTTTCGTGTTACCTGCGGGGCGCTGAGCGGCGCGCCGACGCCGTTGCCGTTCACGCCGGGGACCGGAGTTACAGCTACGCAGACCTGGTGACCGGCTCCGCCCGCTACGCCAACGCCCTGGCGGACCTGGGCGCGCGTCCGGGCGAGCGGGTCTGCGCCGTCATCGACAAGTCGCCGGCGGGCGTGTTGCTGTACCTGGCATGCCTGCGCGCGGGCCTCGTCTATCAGCCCCTGAACCCGGCGTTCCAGGATGCGGAGATGGATTATTTCCTGGCGGACGCGACGCCGGCGCTGACGGTCTGCCCGCCGCCGCGAGAGGAGCGGATGCGGGCAGCGGCGGCGCGTCACGGCGGCCGGACGACGACCCTGGACCGGCACGGCGGCGGCGACCTGGCGGCGGCGGCCGCGGCGGCATCGCCCGAGTTTGCGACCCGGCGCAGCAACGGCTCTGATACCGCCTGCCTGTTGTATTCATCCGGCACCACCGGCAAGCCCAAGGGCGTCCCCCTCAGCCACGACAACCTAGCCGTCAACGTCAGGACCCTGGTGGACCTGTGGGGCTTCACGCCCGCCGACGTGCTGATTCACGCCTTGCCCCTGTTTCACATTCACGGGCTGTTCGTCGCCCTGGGTTGCGCCCTGACCGCCGGCGCCGCGTTGCGCTTTTTGGAGAAGTTTTCAGCTGACGACGTCATTTTGCTGTTGTCCCGCTCCACGGTGCTGATGGGCGTGCCCACGTTCTACGCGAGGTTGCTGCAGTCGCCCGCCTTGACCCGGAAAGCATGCGCCGGCATGCGCTTGTTCATTTCCGGCTCTGCGCCGTTGCGCGAGTCCGTCTTCGTCGAGTTTCGGGAACGCACCGGTCACGACATCCTGGAGCGCTACGGCATGTCCGAAGCCGGCATGATCGCCTCCAACCCGTTGACCGGGCGCCGCCGCCCCGGCGCCGTCGGCATGCCGTTGCCGGGCGTTCGGGTGAAAGTCGCGGATGACGACGGCGCCGCGGCGGCCGCAGGCGCCGTGGGCGAGTTGCTGGTCAAGGGGGACAGCGTGTTCGCCGGTTACTGGAACCTGGAAGAGGCGACCCGGCAGGCTTTCACCGCCGACGGCTGGTTTCGCACCGGCGACCTGGCGCAACAGGACGCCGCCGGTTGCATCCGCATAGCGGGGCGCGCCCGGGAACTGATCATCAGCGGCGGCGAGAACGTCTATCCCCGGGAGGTGGAGCTGTGCCTGGAAAGCCTGGACGGGGTCAGGGAAGCGGCCGTTTTCGGGGTGGACGATGCGGACCTGGGCGAGAAAGTGGTGGCGGCGTTGGTGGCGGACCCGGGGCGGCGGCTGGACGAGGGCGCGATCATTGCTGCCTTGAGAACCCGCCTGGCCGGTTTCAAGACGCCCCGCCGGCTGTGTTTCCTGGAGGAGTTGCCGCGCAACGCCATGGGCAAGATACAAAAGAGCAAGTTAGCGCAGGACTGGCGCCGCCGGTCGGAGGCCGCCGCGCCGCCGCCGTGATTTTCTTTCCCAACAAGAATCGTCCTTTCCACTACGGGCCGTATCCCCTGGAGCGGTTGCCCCGGGACGATGAAGTCGGCGCCCGCGAACGCCGGGCAGAGCGCCGCGCCCGCCCGCCCGGCAACGGCGGCGGCGCTTCCGATTACGCCATTGCGCTGGGGAAATACCACGCCGTTTTCAAGCGTTTCCGCCACGGCGATGCGGCCCCGGCCCGGGCGCCGGTGCCTGCCGACCTGGTGCGCCGCACCGTGGACGTCAAGGGCGCCGGTTATTTTTTGGACGCCGCCCAGATGGGCGTCTGCGAGTTGAGCGACTCCTGCTGGTACGTCGGGGCGGCGGCGGAGAAGCACAGCCACGGCATTGTCGTGCTGGCGGAATATCCCCGCCTGCCCGAGGCGGGGAACCCGGCCCGGGACTGGCTGGCCGGCGCCGTTCACCAGACCGCGCAGTTGCGCGCTTTTGAGGCGGCGGTGAGCATCGCCAACCACGTGCGGGCCATGGGGTTCAACGCGGCGGCGTACGACGACCGCAACGAGCAACTGGATATAGAGCGCCTGCTGGTGCTGGCGGGCCTGGGGGTGCGCCGGGCCGGGGCGGTGCAAAATCCCTACCTGGGCGCCGAGTTTGCCGCGGCGGCGGTGACCACGGACTATGCGCTGGCGGTGGACCGCCCCCTTGCCGCACGCGCGAAAAACGGCAGGACCCTGGCGTACTGGCTGGGGGTGGGGGGCGCTGTCTCCGGCCTGGAGCGCCGCCGCCGGCGCCGTCGTCCCACCCACCTGGGCAAGCACCCCATGGAGCAGGTGCGGCGCGTCGCCCGGCCCACCACGCTGATACTGGACGATGAGGTGCCGCGCGTGCCGAAACGGGCGGGGTTTTTCGAGCGCGCCATCCACGGCGACCTGGACAAGAAGGCGCAGGCGGAGCGCAGTCGCTTTTCCTTCAAGCACCCCTTCGCCGCCGCCATGCTAAAGCAGATTCGCGGCATGGTTCCGCACCAGGACGGCCCGGTGGCCGCCGCCGCGGCGGCCGGGTTGGACGTCCCCGCTGTCAACGCCAGGGCCGTCAAATCCCTGTCGTACGCCCTGGGTTCGGAGATCACCGGCATCTGCGAGATTCCCGAGTACGCCTGGCATTCCCACGATGAGACCGGAGCAGTGATAACCCCCCGTCACCGGTACGCGGTGGTGTGCCTGATCGACCAGGGCTACGACACCATGGAGGGGGCGTCCGGGGACGATTTCATCTCCGGCGCCCAGTCCATGCGCGCCTACATGCGCGGGGCGCTGATTGCCGGCGTCATGGCGGAGCTCCTGCGGGCGCTGGGACACGACGCTCGGCCGCAGACCAACGCGGACTCCCAGGTGTTGCACATTCCCCTGGCGCTGTGGGCCGGTCTGGGGGAGCTGAGCCGCATCGGCGAACTGGTGTTGAACCCGTTCCTGGGGCCGCGCTTCAAGACCGTGGTGATGACCACCAACCTGCCGCTGGAGCCCGACCTGCCCGTCGATTTTGGCCTGCAGTATTTTTGCGGCCGTTGCCGCAAGTGTGCGCGGGAATGTCCCTGCGACGCCATTTCTTTTGGCGACAAGGTGATGTTCAACGGCTACGAAATGTGGAAGCCGGACGTGGAGCGTTGCGCCCGCTACCGGCTGACCAACCAGCGCGGCCTGGCGTGTGGGCGGTGCATGAAAACCTGTCCCCTGAACAAGGTGGTGGACTGGGACGGACCCCTGGCCATGCAGGCGGCCAGCTGGTGCGGCGTGAACGCGCCCCGGCTAAAGCCGCTGCTGGTCCCGCTGGCGGTGAAACTGGACGACCTGCTGGGGCACGGCGTTCGCAATCCCGCCAAGAAGTGGTGGCTGGACCTGGAAATCGTGGACGGCGTGTGCGTGCATCCGCGCCGCGGCGTGAACCAGCGCGACCTGAACCCGGGGCGCAGGATAGACGTGAAAAAACACCGCATCGCCTATTACCACGCCGACATGATGCCGCCGCCCAACAGCGCGGGCGTCGCCGTGATGGTGAAGCGCAAAGACGGGCTGGCCGCCGCGGCGAAAGTCGAAACCGTGCAACAGGCCCTGGCTCGCCGCGCCCGGGGCGGCGCCGCGCCCGACCACTATGCGCCCACCCCGCCCACGGAACTGGAGGAGGAGCAACGGGAGGATGTCGACCGCTTCAATCCCTACAAGCGCTGACCCCGTGCGGCGCTCTGCGCTTGACGCGCCCCGCAGTTTGGCGTGCGGCGCCTGCGTCCTCGTCCAGATGCTTCAATCCCTGCGCGACGCCTCGCACTTGACGCGCCCCGTGCCCGGTATGCAACACGGTCTGGCGCACGGCCCGGCGAGCTCGCCCAGATGCTTCAATCTTTGCGAGCGCCGGCCCTGTGAAACGCCGCGCACTTGACGCCCGGCGTTGCCTGGCGCACGGCGTCCCGCATTGACGCGCCCCGTACCTACGCGGGCAACACTGTTTGGCACACGGCGCCCCGCATTGATGCACTCCGCTCTGTAAGGGCAAAGTTATAATTTCCCGATTTCCGCCATACTATACCGGTACTTTTGCACGAGGAGAAAACCACCATGTTAGTGAACAAAATCAAGTTGGATCAACGCGCCCAGGCCCGGTTGGAAGTGGTCTGCCGGGTGGAGCGCGGTGAGTTGCGTCAGAAAGAGGCGGCGCGGTTGTTGGGCGTGTGCGTGCGCCGGTTCCGGCAGATCTTGAAGCGCTATCAGGAGGAGGGGCCTGTCGGGCTGAGGTCGCGGCGTTATGGGCGCACGCCCGGCAACAAGATTCCGGACGCGGTGCGCCGCTCTGCCATGGCGATCCTGCGGCAACCGGTATACAAAGAATTTGGCCCCACGCTGGCGAGCGAGTGCTTGGCCGAGCGGCACGGATGCCGGGTATCCAAGGAGACCTTGCGCCAATGGATGATAGCGGCGGGGCTGTGGCAAGCGCGGTCGCGGGGCGACCAGCCGGAGCACCCGCCGCGGGACGACAAGCGAGCGCAACGCGGCGACCTGGTGGAGATTGACGGCTCGCCGCACAAATGGTTCGAGGAGCGCGGCCCGGCGTGCACCTTGATCGTGTTTGTCGATGACGCCACCGGCGCCCTCTTGGCCCTGCGCTTCGTGCCGGCGGAAACCACCCAGGCGTACATGGAAGTCCTGGGCGAGTACTTGAAGCAACACGGGCGCCCGGTGTCCCTGTACTCCGATAAACACAGCGTCTTCCGCGTCAACCGCCGGGACTGCGAGGGCGAGCTGACCCAGTTCACCCGCGCCCTCAAGACCCTGGACATCGAGGCCATCCACGCCAATACGCCCCAGGCCAAGGGCGGCGTGGAGCGGGCCAATCGGACCCTGCAGGACCGCATGGTCAAACTGATGCGGCTGGACGGCGTCAACAACATGGAGGAGGGCAACGCCTGGTTGCCCGGCTTCATGGCCAAACACAACGCGCGCTTCGCCACCGCGCCGGCAGACCCAAGGGACGCTCACCGCCCGGTGTTGCAAGACTCGGAGACGCTGGCGCGCATCCTGTGCCTGCGGCACGAGCGCGCGCTGACCCGCGACCTGACGTTCCGGCTCCACCACCGGCAGTACCAGGTGCAGACCCCAGGGAAAGGCTACGGGCTGCGCGGCGCCAAGATCACCGTCTGCGAGGATTGGGACGGCAACATCACGGTCCTGTACCGGAGCAAAGTCCGCCCCGTGCGACTGCTCGCCGAAGGGGAGCCGCCGATACCGCTGGCCGACCGCAAAACCGTGTCGCACCGCGTGGACCAGGCCAAAGCGGAACAGGCGCAAAGACCCCGCTGGAAACCCGCGCCCGACCACCCCTGGCGACAGTACAAAAACCGACAAACACCGCCCGGTTCTGCTACTCTTTAAGGGGCCGCCGGGGACGATGTTTTAACCTTGGAAATCGGGAAACTATAGCTTTGCCCCAACA
>CAZDXS010000026.1:0-7277 GCA_964509455.1 uncultured Enterobacteriaceae bacterium
GGCTACAACTCCTTGATGTAGGACTGGTAGGCGGCTTCGTCCAGCAGGGCGCCGAGGTCGGCGGCGTTGTGCGGGGCTAGTCGGAACAGCCAGCCGGCGCCGGCGGGGTCTTCGTTGACGGTCTCCGGTTTCTCGTCCAGGGCGGTGTTGACGGCAAGCACCTTGCCGGCGACGGGTGCGCTGACTTCGCCGGCGGCCTTGACGGACTCGATGACGGCCGCCTTGCCGCCCGCCTCCAAGGTATCGCCCGCGCCGGGCAGTTCCACGTACACCACATCGCCCAGTTGCTCCTGGGCGTAATCGGTGATGCCGACGGTGACTGCGCCGTCCTCTTCCAGCCGCAACCATTCGTGTTCCTTAGTGAATCTGCGTTCGTTCATGGTGTGTCGTCTCGTCTTGCCTGAATTCGGCGGCAGTGTATCACATCTCCCGCCGTTGCCGGCTACGGGATGGGATGCGCCCGCATGATGACGGCTTCGCGCTCAGCGCCGGTGGAGATGAGGGCGATGGGCGTCTCGCACAGGTCCTCGATGCGCTCTAAATAAGCCCTGGCGTTTTGCGGCAGTGCGGCGTAGTCCCGGATGCCGCGGGTGCTCTCCCGCCAGCCGGGCAGCTCCTCGTACACCGGTTCGCAGCGGGACAGGGCTTCTGCGGCGGCGGGGGGTGCGGCGCACTCGGCGCCGTCCAGCCGGTAGCCCGTGCATATTTTCACCGCGTCCATGCCGTCCAGCACGTCCAGCTTGGTGATGCACAGCCCCGACAGCCCGTTCAGACGGGCGGCGCGGCGCAACGCCGCCGCGTCCAGCCAGCCGCAGCGGCGCGGGCGCCCGGTGGTGGCGCCGAACTCGGCGCCTTTGTCCCGCAGGGCGGCGCCCAGGTCGCCGGGCAACTCCGTCGGGAACGGCCCGGAGCCGACCCGGGTGGCGTAGGCCTTGGCGACCCC
Source organism: uncultured Enterobacteriaceae bacterium (assembly GCA_964509455.1). Lineage (GTDB taxonomy): Bacteria > Pseudomonadota > Gammaproteobacteria > Eutrophobiales > Eutrophobiaceae > JAAXHV01. The sequence goes on from CAZDXS010000026.1 coordinate 944, forward strand.
CAGGATGTAATCCAGCTCGCCGGGGCCGACGCCGGCGCCGACGGCGGCGCTACCCGCCGTCGTGTTGGACGAGGTGACGTAGGGATACGTGCCGTGGTCCAGGTCCAACATGGCGCCTTGGGCGCCTTCGAACAAGATGTTGCCGCCTTGCTGCTTGACGGCGTGCAGGGCGGCCGGCACGTCGGCGGCCAGCGGGGCCAGCGCCGCGGCCTGCTCTAAGAGTTCGTCCAATATGCGCTCGAAGTCGGCGGGCGGCGCCTGGAAGTAGCGGGACAGGACGAAGTTGTGAAAATCCAGCGCTTCTTGCAGCTTGTCCCGAACGCGCGCCGGGTGCGCCAGGTCGCCGACGCGCAGGGCGCGCCGCGCCGCCTTGTCTTCGTAGGCCGGCCCGATGCCGCGCCCGGTGGTGCCGATGGCCGCCTCCCCCCGGGCCGCCTCCCGCGCCTGGTCCAGCAGGACGTGGTAGGGCAGCACCAGCACGCAGGCGTCGCTGAGGCGCAACCGGTCGCGCACCGCAACGCCGGTGCGCTCCAACATGGCGATTTCCTCCAGCAGGGCGCGGGGCGACAACACCACCCCGTTGCCGATGAAACACTGCACCCCGTCGTGGAGGATGCCGGAGGGGACCAGGTGCAAGATGGTGCGCTCGCCGTCGATGACCAGGGTGTGCCCGGCATTGTGGCCGCCCTGGAACCGCACCACGGCGCGCACGCGCTCCGCCAGCAGGTCGACGATTTTACCCTTGCCCTCGTCCCCCCACTGGGAGCCGATAACGACGATGTTCACCGGCGCGGCTGGATTAAATCTTGACGACCTGCCACTGGCCGTGTTTCAGCTTGATTTGGCGGTCGCATCCCATCTCTTTTGCGCCGCCGGGCTGGCCGGGCAACTCCATGACGACCGCCTCGCCCTGGGCGCGCAGCCTTCCCACCAGGTCGGCAAGGCCCGGGGCGGCGGAGCTGGGCGCGTAAATGCCCGCTTGCGGCGCATACGGTTGCGGGGACAGTTGCAACAACTTGACCGCATCGGTGCTGAAACCCGTGGCGGGGCGGGACTCGCCCTGCCCCTGGCCGATGTTGTCGTAGCGGCCGCCGAAGGCAATTCCCTGGTTCTCGCCGGGCGCATAGGCGACGAACGTCATGCCGGTGTGGTAGTGATATCCCTGGTCTCCGAGCACGTCAAAGGACAGCGGCGCGTCTTTTACCTGGCGCTGAACCAGCTCCGCGATTTTCTCCAGCTCGTCGATGCAGGCGCGCGGCCCCTCGCCCCAGGGCGCCAGCAGCGTCCTGACCTCGTCCAGCACCGCCGCATCGCCCTCCAAGTACATCAGCCGGGTCAGCGCCGCCGCTTGTTTTTTGGAGACGGACCACTGCGCCAAGGCCCTGTCCAGCTCGGCGCCGGCTTTCTTTTGCAGGCAGCTGAACATCTCGCGTTCCTGGTCAGGAGAAAGTCCCAGTTGCTCCGCCAGGCCGCGCATGAGGCCCGCGTGGCCGATGTCCACGAGGACCCGGCGCGCGCCCGCCAGTTGCAGGGTTTTCAGCATTAGGGCGAGAATCTCCGCATCGCTTTCCGGGCCGGGGTGGCCGTACAGTTCGGCGCCCACTTGCAGGGGGGAGCGCGAGCCGCCCGGCTCGCCCGCCAGGGTGTGCAACACCGGCCCCAGATAACACAGCCGGTTGGGACGCTCTCGCGACAGGTTGTGCGCGTCAATGCGCGCCACCTGCGGCGTGGTGTCCGCCCTAACGCCCATCATCCTGCCGTTCAGCTGGTCGGTCACCTTGAACGTTTGCAACGCTAGGTCGTCGCCGGCGCCGGCCAGCAAGGTGTCCAGGTACTCCAAGAGCGGGGGCATGACCAGCTCGTATCCCCAGAGGGAGAACTGGTCCATGATGCGGCGGCACAGGCGCTCCAGGGCGGCGGCCTGGGGCGGCAGGATTTCTTCTATGCCTTCCGGCAACAACCACTTGTTTCGGGACTGCACGGGACGCCCTCCCTCAGCGCACCAGGTACAGCAGGACGGAGCCCGCCAGCAGGCTGCTCGCGCCAATGAAGCGCAGGGCGGCGTCGTCCAGTTGCGCCAGGGCGACCAGCGCTCGCCGCAACCAGCCGGGATTGGCCAGGGGCAGAATGCCCTCCAGGATGAAAACCAGCGCCAGGGCGCCTAGTAATTCCGTCCACATAGTTGAGAGTGAGAGTCAGCCAGGCGCTTGCGGCGGCGTGTTGTTCAAGTCGTACTAACCTGCATCAGGCCGGGCGCCGAGGCGATGTGCCTGCGCCGGGCGATGCGTCCGCGTCGGCCGGGTGCCGAGGCAATGTATCTGCGCCGGGCGATGCGTCCGCGCCGGTTGTGTGCCGAAGCGATGCGCTTCCGCCGGCCGTGCACCGAGGCGACTCGTCCGCGCCGGCCGGCCGCCGGGCGCGCCCCCACAGCCCCCCGTTATCCCCGTTGACATACATGCCCCGCACCCCGTTGCAGTGCGCCAGGCGCCGCCGCGCCGGTGCGCCGTCACTTACCCCTGGCGTTGTTGAAGTACTGGAAAAAGTCGGAGTCCGGCTCCAGCAACAAGACGTCCCGGTTGTCGCTGAAACTCTTCCGGTAGGCGTTCAGGCTGCGGTACAGCGTGTAGAACTCCTGGTCCTTGCCGAAAGACTGGGCGTAGATGTCCGTGGCCCTGGCGTCTCCCTGGCCGCGCACCTTCTCGGCGTCGCGGTAGGCCTCCGCCAGGATGATTTCCCGCTCGCGGTCCGCCTGCGAGCGAATGCGCTCGGCCGCCTCTTCGCCCTGGGCCCGAAACTCCTTGGCGACCCGGGTGCGCTCGGCGCGCATCCTGTCATAGACGGAGTTGCTCACTTCTTCCGGCAGGTCGATGCGCTTGGTCCTGACGTCCACCACGGTGATGCCCAGCTCGGCGCGCAACTGGTCCGTGGTCGTCTCCACCACGTCCAGAATTTCGCCGCGTTCGCCCGCCACCACTTCTTGCACCGTGCGCTTGCCGAACTCGTCCCGCAGGGCGCGGTTGATGCGTTGCCCCAACAACCCGGTGGCGTACAACACGTCGCCGCCGCGAGTCGCCACGTAGAACTTCTCCACGTCGGCGATGAACCATTTCGCATAGTAGTCAACGATGACGTCTTTCTTCTCCACCGTCAAAAACCGCTGCGGCTCCTGGTCCAGGTTCAACAGGCGCCGCTCGAACTTCTTCACGGTGTTGACGATGGGCACCATGAAATGCAGGCCGGGGTCGTAATCGGAGCGATGGATCTCCCGAAACTTGAAGACGATGGCCTGCTCGTACTGCTGCACCCGAAACAGCGAAAAGTACGCGAGGACGGCGACGGGAACGACCAGCAACAGTATTCTTATCAACATTATCGCACTCCCCGCACCCGGTTGCCCAGGCGCTCTTGCAGGTTGCCGGCGGGCGCGGCGCCGGCGCCCGCCCCTTGTCCCGGGGACGCCCCCGCTTCCGCCGCCGAGCGGCGTTGCATCAGCTGGTCCAGGGGCAGGTACATCAGGCTGTTGCCGCCCTCAGCGTCCAGCAACACCTTGTTGGTACCCGACATCACCGACTCTATGGATTCCAAGTACAGGCGCTTGCGGGTGATTTCCGGGGCGCGCTTGTATTCCGTGAGCAACTGATCGAACCGCGCCGCATCGCCTTCCGACTTGGCGATGACCGAGGCCTTGTAGGCATTGGCCTCCTCCCGCACCCGGGCCGCGGCGCCGCGGGCGCGCGGCAGAATGTCGTTGCGGTAGGCCTGGGCCTCGTTGACCAGGCGCTGCTCGTCCTCCCGCGCCTTGATGGCGTCGTCAAACGCGGCTTTTACGTCATCGGGCGGTTTTGCCGGTTGCATTTCCACCGCCACGATGAGAATGCCCGCCTTGTAGTCGTCGATGAGGATCTCTTGCATCAGTTGCTGTTGCTCTTGTGCGATCTCGCTGCGCCCCTCGGTCAGCACGTAATCCAGCTTGCTTTGCCCGATGACCGAGCGCACGGCGCTTTCCGTCACCTGGCGCAGGGTCAGCTCCGGGTCTTTTACGTTGAAAATGAAGTCCGCCGGCTCGTTGATGCGCCACTGCACCGCCACTTCCACGTCCACGATGTTTTCATCCTGGGTCAGCATGGACGCCCGGTGGGTGATGGAGCGCACCTGGCCCACGTTCACCGAAATGACCTTGTCAATGAGGCTGGGGAACGCGAAGTTCAGCCCCGGTTGCAGGGTTTTTTCGTAGCGCCCGAAGCGCAACACCACGCCGCGCTCCTGCTGGTCCACCAGGTAGGTGATGTCCACCAGCAACACCAGGAGCAGGACGGCGACGATCAGCAACCAGGAAAACGTAAAGCCCGGCCGCTCTTTGCCGGAGCCGTTGTCGCCTTTTTTGCCGAACAGGCCGCCGAAGCCCCGTTGCATTTTGCGGAGCAACTCGTCCAGGTCCGGCGGGCCGTCGCCCTTGCCGCGGTTGCCCCAGGGGTTCTGCCCCTTGTCGTCGGGTGATTCATTCCAGGTCATTCGTTGTGCCTCGTTACGTTATTGCTGGTGTCCGGATTTCGGGCATTTTACCACAAGTTCGGGGACGGCGGCGTATGGATGTGCGGGCGCGGGTTGCCGGCGCGGGTTGCGGGCGCGGATTGTGCGCCTGGCGGGACGGTATCGCACGGCGCGGGCCGGGGGCGGCGCATGGATGTGCGGACGCGGGTTGCCGGCGCGGGTTGCCGGCACGGATTGCGCCTCGGACGGGACGGCCGGGGACGGCGGCCCATGGATGTATGGGCGCGGGTTGTGGGCATGGGTTGGGCGCCTGGCAGGACGGACGGGACGGCGTTAAACGACGCAACCCGGCGGCGTCGGGCGAGGACGGCGGCGTATGGATGTGCGGACGCGGGTTGCGGGCCGGGGGCGGGTTCATCCTGCCGGGCGGCAACATCAGGCGCCGCTGGATTGTTCCAGGCGCCCCGCAGACGTGCGCCGCGCCAGCTCCTCGTGGATGAGTTGCTTCAACTCCGCCATGCCGGCGCCGGTGCGGGCCGACACCCAGGCCCGCGGCGCCGCGCCGTTCGCTCCGCCGCCCGCTCCCGGTTGCGCTCCGGTGCGGTCGATCTTGTTGCAGACCAGGATCTGCGGAATGGCGGACGCTCCCAACTCCTCGATCACCTTGTTGACTTCCTCGATGTGCGCCTGGGGGTCGTCATCGACGGCGAGGACGTGCAACAACAGGTCGGCGTCCTGGATCTCCTCCAAGGTGGCGTGAAAGGACTCCACCAGGTCGTGGGGAATGTGCCGGATAAAACCCACCGTGTCGCTGAGCAGCGCGGGGCAGTCGGCGCCCAGGGGCAGCTTCTTGATGGTGGGATCCAGGGTGGCGAACAGCTTGTCGGCGCAGTAGACGTCGGCGCCGGTCAGGCGGTTGAAGATGGTGGATTTGCCCGCGTTGGTGTAGCCCACCAGGGAGACGACCGCCATCTGGTTGCGGCGGCGCAAGCGGCGGCCCTGCCCGCGGCGTTTCCTCACTTTTTCCAGGCGGGCGCGTATTGACTTGATGCGCTTGCCGATGAGCCGGCGGTCCGTTTCCAGCTGGGTCTCGCCCGGGCCGCGCAGGCCGATGCCGCCTTTTTGTCGTTCCAGGTGGGACCAGCCGCGCACCAGGCGGGTGGAGAGGTGCCGCAACTGCGCCAGCTCCACTTGCAACTTGCCCTCGTGGGTCCTGGCCCGCTGGGAGAAAATGTCCAGTATCAGGCCCACCCGGTCCAACACGCGGCAGGAAAGCGCCCGCTCCAGGTTGCGTTCCTGGGCCGGCGACAGGTCGTGGTTGAAGATCACCAGGTCGGCGCCCTGGTCGCACACCGCCTGGCGCAGCTCCTCCGTTTTGCCCGAGCCGATGAAGAACCGGGCGTTGGGCGCGGTGCGGCTGCCGGTAATCACCGTGCCGGGGGACAGGCCGGAGGATTGCGCCAGTTGCGCGAACTCGTGCAGCTCCTCGCTGTAACGCGGGTTGCGGAAGTTGATGTGGACCAGCACGGCGCACTGGTCGCCTGGGGAGACTGCGCTCACGGTTGCCGTTGTCGCCGCGAGGGGGTGGCGGGGGCGGCCGCAAGTGCGGGCGCCGGCGAACGCGGACGCCTCGCAACTCTGCACGGGAGCCGCAGCGGTTCACAAGAGGCGCGGGTCATGGCGCGAGCCACAGGGCGGGGACAGCGCACGGCGCGGCGGCGGAGGCGCCGGCAGGCGCTACGGCAGGCGCGCTGCGCGGCGCGGCGGCGCGAGACATGGCAAGCGTCCACAGGCCAGGGAAGCGCTTCCTGCGGGCAAGCGCGGCGGCGGGGGCGGGGGCGAG
>CAZDXS010000027.1:0-5681 GCA_964509455.1 uncultured Enterobacteriaceae bacterium
CTTGCGTCGCTGAGGCGGTCGCCGATGGGGGGCGGTGCGTCGCCGCTTGGGCCGCTTCGGTGGTCGTTGGCGAGGGTTGATGCGCCGCCGCAGCTACCGGTGGAGAAGGGCGCTGCGTCGTCTGCGCCGCCGCGTTGGTCGCCGTCGAGGGTTGATGCGCCGCCGCCTGCGCCGCTTCGGATCTTCCCTCTGGCGAGCGGTGCGCCAGCTCCTGCGCTTCCTCGGCGGTTGCCGGCGGGGATTGAAGCGCCGCCGTAGCTACTGGTGGAGAAATCCTCCCCGCCCCTTGCGCCGCTCCGGTCGCCGCCGGCAGTGCGCGGTGTGCCGCCGCCTGCGTCGCGGGAATGGTGGCGGGGGAATCTTCGTCCAGCAACCACTTGGAGGCGTTGAACATGCGCCAGGCCTGCTCCGGCCCATGCTTGGCGGCCAGGTGTTGCAGCAACTGCAGGTTGTCCAGCTCCGAGTTGAAGTCGGAGTAGCGGTGGGCGATGGCGCCCACAAAAATCATTGCCACGTCATAAGCGCTCCAGGGCTCCGGCAGGAAGTCGTTGCGGGTGAACTCGGCGGGCAACAGGGACGGGTCGTTCACCGCCTCGCGCAGGCGTGCGTTGAAGCCGTCGGCGTACCCCTGCAACAGCAACTTCTGGTCGGCGGGCAGGGCGGCGACCTGCCGCCGCACCGCCGGCAGGTCGTAGCCGGTGCGCACGTGAACGTCCAGTTCCAGGAATTCAGGCCCCAGGACGGCCGCCGTCCGTCCTTGCACGGTGCGCTTTAGGATCTCCATCTGGTACAGGCGGTCCGCGGCGACTGCATAGCCGTAGCCGAAATAGATGCCGTAGTTGTTCGCGGCGAAAACGTGCGGGACGCCGTATTGGTCCCGCAGTATTTCCACCTGGTCGGCGGGCGCCGCCGCGGCGGCCGTCCAGGCGCCCACGGCCGCCAGGGCCAAGATTGCTTTCAAAAAATACCGGGTCATGGAATAAGGCGCCTTGCTTTCGGGTTGCTGTTGTCGGGCAGTCCTGCGTCCGACGGGTCAAGGCCGCTGCGCCGGGCAAGGGCTTTCATTCTTGCCGGGGCGACTCCGCCAATTATTACAAAAGCGTGAGCGTTGCCTGCGTTTCACGGCGCCGCGTTCGCCGGCGGCCGGCGCAAGGGAAAAGCCGCTGTCGGGCCGCCCAATCCGCACGGGGCTGGTTCGCCAGGCGCCAGGCAATCACCCGGCAAGGCCGCCCCGGGACGTGGCTCGCCGGGCACAACGGCGGGACGGCAACGCTTCCTGTCCATGCCTGGGGGCGGCTACGCCCGGATTCGCGCAAGCGCGGGCGTTGCGTTCAGCCCCGTGAAAATCCCGGCCCGGCATCTTCATCCCGGTGAAAACACGCCCCCGGCGTTCACCGCCCGCAACAGGGCGGGGTTGCCGGGCGCGACACCGTCGGATATTCCGCGGCGCGGCGCTGGGCGGCGCACCCAGCCCCCCGCTGGACGCCCCGCCATGACCGCCGGCGGGATTAGAAGCTGTAGCCCGCCGTTATGCCGTAGGTGCGCGGCGGTCCAAAGACGGCAATGGTGCCGGGCCCGACAACATAGGAATGGGCAATGTAATCCTTGTCGGTCAGGTTTTTGGCCCACAGGCTCACCTCCCAGTTGCCGCCGGCGCTGATCCACGCCAGTCGTGCGTCCATGATGCCGAAACTGGGCTGGTTGCTCTGGTCCGCGAAAATGTCCTGGCGGTTGAAGTCGGTCCAGCGCCAATCGGCGCGGGCCCGCAATTCACCGCCGCCGGGCAGGGCGTGAACGTACTCGCCGTTGATGTTGTATTTTTCCTGGGGCGTGCGGTTCAGCTGCTGCCCGGAAATATCCACCACGTCGCCGGCCCCGTTGACCAGGGTCGTACCCTTGTCGTACTCGCTGTCGGTGTAGGTGTACATGCCGCCCAGAGTGAACGCGTCGGTGACCAGCAGGGTGGCCTCCAACTCGATCCCCTTGATCTCGGCGTCGCCCGCGTTCAGGGTCTGAAAAATGCCGAAGATGCGGGACATGCAATCTCCCCTTGCCTGTCTTTCCGTGGAACAGTCGTCGCCGAAACGTTGCACCTGTATGTCGCGGTAATCCAGCCAGTAGCCGCTGGCGTTGAGGCGCAGACGGTCGAACAGGTCCATCTTGGCGCCGATTTCGTAGCTGAGGGCCTCCTCCGGGTCAATCGGCTTGAATACTTCCGAGCTGTACGGCGCCGCTGGAAATCCGCCCGATTTGAAGCCCTCGGCGATGCTGGCGTAAACCAGCACGTCGTCGTTGACGTGGTAGTCGATGGAGCCTTTCAGGGACAGGTTGTTCCAGCTCTCCTTCTCGGTTGCCTTGAAGCTTTGCTCGATGATGAAACCGAACTGGGAATCGTTTTTGATCTTCTTGGTCTCGTGGGTGTAGCGCAGGCCGAAGTTCAGCACCAGCCGGTCGAGAAACCGGTACGACGCCTGGCCGAATACCGCGAAGCTGTTGGTCTCATTGTCCTGGTCGGAAACGCCCGGCGGCGGGCCGATGTTCACGGCGCCCACGTCCTGCCGGCCCAGCCCGCGGGTCAGGTGAAAGGTCTCGATGCGATGGGTTTTCTCGTTCAGGTAGAACAGCCCGGCGACGAAATCGTAGGGGCCGTCCAGGCTCGAGGCCCAGCGCACTTCCTGGGAGAATGCCTGGACTTCCTCCTTGATGTTGTCGTTGATGCCGTCCAGGTTGCAAGACGGGTACTTGAGGGCGTGGGTGCAGTTGGGCGGCACGCCCGTATCGTAAGCGACCCCCGTGGAATCCATGTGCCAGCGCGAGCTGAAATCGCGGTAGCCGGTGATGGAGAGCAACTCGCCGAAGCCGAACTGTTGCGACATGCGCAGGCTGAGTTGCCACGAGTGGCGGTCGGAAAAGCCGTCCAGGGGATTGGTCACGTGGTGGCGGTCGCCGCCCAAGGAGCGGTGAATTTCGACCAACGGAGAGCCGCCGCTCACCACCGGAGTGCGTCCCATGTCTTCCACTTCTTCCGTGGTGTGCTCCACGGTGAACAGGGCCTCGAAATCCCCCTGGTGGAACAGCAACTGCCCGCGCACCGACTGCACGTTCTGGTCCTGCTGGCGCTTGTCCAGCACCACGTTCTTTACGTAGCCGTCGTTCTGGCGGCTGGAAACGGTGATCTTGCCCGCCAGGTTGTCGCTCAGCGGCCCCGTCACGAAGCCGCGCGCGTTGCGTTGCATGTAGTTGCCCCCGGTGAGTTCCACGCGGGCGCTCAAGGCGTCCGTGTTGGGCTTCGTGGAGCGAATGTTGATAGCGCCGCCAATGGCGTTCTTGCCGAACAGGGTGCCTTGGGGACCGCGCAACACCTCGATGGACTCCAAGTCAAACAGGTCGAAGTCAATGGCCGCCACGCCGCCGATATAGACGTCGTCCAGGAACACCGCCACCGAGTTGTCGGTGCCGGCGCCGTCATCGTTGGAGGAGACGCCGCGCAGGGCGATAATGGTCTGCCCCGGCGCAAACGGCGAGAACGTGAGACTGGGGACGCGCGTCGCCACGTCCGCCAGGTCGTGGATGTCGGCGTCGCGAATGAGGTCGGCGTTCAGCGCCGATACTGCGACCGGCACGTCCTGCAGGTTTTCCGCACGGCGTTGCGCGGTGACCGTGATTTCCTCCAGCGTCGCCTGGGCCCAGGCGCCGGGAGCGAGTAAAGCGGCGGCGACCGTTACGGCACCGACCAGTCGCATTGCGGCGCCCGTTGCCCGCCCGTGTTGTTGCTTGCTTGTTGACATGCTGTTCACCCCTTGGTTGTTGTCGCCAGGTCTCGGCCCTCCGGCGGGTTTCAGCCCTCCGGCGGGTCTCTTAAGATTCCCACGTATAGCAGGTTCTGCCGCACATGTCAACCTGCAGTACGGGTCTTGTCAACCAAAACCCGAAATGTCGTCTTTTCGCCAAAACAAAAACATCGTTCCCGGTTGCCGGAAAGCGGCGGCGCCGGGGCTTTCCGGCATTGCCTTACCCATGGACTCTTCACCCCCAACAGCAACACCGCCCGCAACTCATAAGCGCCTTCCCGCCCGGCTATCAATGAACCCGGCGCAGGACCGGGCGGGAAGGACTTGAGAGGCCCCGCGCCGGCAACCCTATGCTAGGCCCCCTTCTTGCCGCGCTTGTCGATGACGCGCCGGGCCTTGCCTTCGGAGCGCGGCACGCTCCCCTCGGGCAATACTTTCACTGTCGCCGAGACGCCGATGATGTCCTTGACGTGTTGTTGCAAGGCGGCCGCCGCCGCCTCCGCCGCGCCGCTGCCGGGCGCGGCTTCTACGTTGATGGTCACCTCGTCCAAGTTGCCGGTGCGGCTGATTTCCAGCTGGTAATGGGGCGCCAGCCCCGCCGTTTTCAGCACCTGCTCCTCCACCTGGGAGGGGAACACGTTCACGCCGCGTATGATCAGCATGTCGTCGCTGCGCCCGGTGACCCGTTCCATGCGCCGCATCGTGCGGGCCGTGCCCGGCAACAAGCGGGTTAAGTCCCGGGTGCGATAGCGAATGACGGGCAGCGCCTCTTTCGTCAGGCTGGTGAACACCAGCTCGCCGCTTTCCCCGTCCGGCAACGCCGCGCCCGTGTCGGGGTCGATGATTTCCGGGTAAAAGTGGTCTTCCCAGATGGTCGGCCCGTCCTTGGTTTCCACACACTCCTGGGCAACGCCCGGTCCCATCACCTCGGACAGGCCGTAGATGTCCACGGCATCTATGCCCAGCCGCTCCTCTAAGTTGCGGCGCATTGAATCGGTCCACGGCTCGGCGCCGAATATGCCCGCCCGCAGGCTAAGCCCGCGACAATCGATGCCCTGGCGCTCCAGCTCGTCAGCGATGCTCAGCATGTACGACGGAGTCACCATGATGATGTCGGGGTCAAAATCCCGAATCAGCTGCGCCTGCTTCTCGGTCTGGCCGCCGGACATGGGGATCACGGCGCACCCCAGGCATTCCCCGCCGTAATGGGCCCCCAGGCCGCCGGTGAACAGGCCGTAGCCGTAGGCCACGTGCAACTTGTCCTCGCGGCGCCCGCCGGCGGCCCGAATCGAGCGCGCCGCCAGGCGGCTCCAGGAGTCGATGTCGCGCCGCGTGTAGCCGGTGACCGTTGGTTGCCCGGTGGTGCCGCTGGAGGCGTGGATGCGAATCACATCGTCCATGGAGACCGCGAACATGTCGAAAGGGTAGTTGGCGCGCAGATCTTCCTTGCTGGTTAGTGGAAAATTGCGTAGATCCTCGATTTCTCGCAGATCCTGCGGCTGAACGCCGGCATCGTCGAATTTTCTGCGATAATGCGCCACGTTGTCGTAGGCGTGACGCAGGCTCCACTTGAGACGCTCTAATTGCAACCCTTGCAACTCGTCCCGGGAGGCTTTCTCTATGGGTTCCAGGGCCTCGGCTTGCGTTTTTTTTGTCATCTTGGACGCTCGCTGGGTTAACGGTGCTTGAAATATGGCAAAATGCGCATTGTGCGCGGGGGAACGCCCCCCGCCGTCAAACCCGTAGCATACCACGGACGCCGTAATAATTCTCCGGGCGCCGCCGGGCGTTTGCCGCCGCCGGCCGGCGGCCGCGGCGGGGCAGGGGCCGGGCGGCGGGGCGGTTGCAGCGGATGTTTTCCGGCGCCGTTCCGCTACGCCGTCTAGCGGG
>CAZDXS010000028.1:0-2177 GCA_964509455.1 uncultured Enterobacteriaceae bacterium
CGACCAACGCGGCGGCGCAGACGACGCAGCGCCCTTCTCCACCGGTAGCTGCGGCGGCGCATCAACCCTCGCCAACGACCACCGAAGCGGCCCAAGCGGCGACGCACCGCCCCCCATCGGCGACCGCCTCAGCGACGCAAGCAGCGGCACACCAATCCCCGTTGCCGACCGCCGCGGCGACGCAGGAGATGACGCATCAACCCCCGCCGGCAACTGCCGCGGCGGCGCAGGCGGCGACGCAACACCCACCCCCGCCGGCAACCACCAAAGCAACACAAGAGACGGCGCAACGCCCGCCCCTGGAACGGATGCCGGCGGCGCCGGCCACGCGCCGGGTGGTGCTGGACGGCAACGGGCGCTTTGCCGGCACCACGGCGCAACCGGGCGCGGCGGAGTTGTTGCGGCAAGGCTACGCGAGCAGCCCGGAGTTTGCGCCCGCCAGCAACTTCTGGGCGGTCAACCACACGCGCCTGCACAACCGGCAAGGGGTGCTGGTCAACGGCCCCCAGTTCGGCTGGAGCCTGCCCTCCTACGTGTACGGCATCGGCTTGCACGGCGGCGACTTCCACGTGGTCGGCAACACCCTGCTGGGAATGCCCGCCCTGCTGTTCGCCCACAACAACCACCTGGGCTGGGGCAGCACGGCGGGGCTCAGCGACCAGGTGGACGTCTTCATCGAGACCCTGAACCCCCGCAATCCGGAGCAGTACCTGCATCGCGGCGCCTGGCGGGATTTTGACTCGTGGACGGAGCGCATCGAAGTGCGCGGCGGCGCGACCCGCACCGTCACCGCCCGGCGCTCGGTGCATGGCATGGTGATGAAACACGACCTGGCGACGGGCGTGGCCTACAGCCGCGCCCGGGCCTGGGAGGGCGGCGAGCTGGCGACCCTGACGGCGTGGATCAACCTGGCACGGGCCCGCACCTTGGAGGAGGCGCGGCAGCAACTGGCAAAAGTGGCCACCAACATCAACTTCTACTACATGGACCGCCGCGGCAGGCTGGGCTACACCCACGCCGGGCGTTATCCCCGGCGGGCGCCCCACCACGACCCGCGCCTACCCATCGCGGGCAACGGCGCCGGCGACTGGCTGGGCATGCGCCCGTACCGCGACAACCCAACCATGAGCGACCCGGCCGCCGGCTACCTGGTCAACTGGAACAACCGCCCTCGCGCCGACTGGATCAGCTCGGACCTGTGGACCCACACCTGGGGACGCGGCGATCGCGTCGCCTTGTTGTTGCGAGAGCTGGAGACGGCGCGCAACCTGGACGCAGAAGCCGTCTGGGCGCTGAACCGGAAAGTCAGCGACCTGGACGTCTCCGCGCCTTTCCTATTGCCCTACCTGCAACAGGCAATGGCGGCCGCCCCCGGCGCATCGCGCACGGAGCGGCGGGCCTGGTCCCTGCTGGCGGGCTGGGACCGCCGCTGGCGCCTGGCGCAGCGCAGCCCGCAACCGCAGTACGGCGCCGCGCCGACCATCATGGAGACCTGGCTGTCGCTGGTGTTGCAACGGGTGTTCGGGGACGACATAGGCGAGCATTTTATGCACCTGTACGGCAAAACCAACAACCCCAACAAGCCCCTGGGGGCGTCCATGGGCACTGCCCCGGGCGTGAAGATCCTGATTCGCAACCTGGACCGGCCGGCCGCGAACAAGCCGCTGGAGTACGACTTTTTCAACGGTGCGCAGCCGGCGCAGGTGTTGCGCGAAGCATTCACGGAGGCGGTGCGCGCGCTGACCGCCGAGCAAGGCGAGCGGCCGGACCGGTGGCGCCTGGCCGCCCACCCCATGCGCTGGCGCCCCTACAACTTCCGGGGCGTGCCGCAAACCCTGGAGGAGCGCTCCGTGGCGGCGCCCGCCTATATGAATCGCGGCAGCGAAAACAACCTGTTCATTACCGACGGCCGCGGCTTCACCGCTTTTGACGTAACGCCGCCCGGGCAAAGCGGCGCCCTGGACCCGAACGGCGCGCCCGGCCCCCATTACAGCGACCAGCTGACGCTGTTTCTCGAATACGGCTACAAGCCCATACCTTTCGAACGCCGGGAAGTGGAACAACTGGCGCGCGAGCGCATCGTGTTGCGCACCGGGCGGCGCTCTCCCGCCCGATGACCTCCGCGGCGAACGCGCCGCCGGCCCGCCTGCCTGCCGAGCCATATCCCGCCGCCCCGC
>CAZDXS010000029.1:0-3777 GCA_964509455.1 uncultured Enterobacteriaceae bacterium
CCCACGAAAGGCTATTAACCCTTGCCGGTTTTCAAGACCGGTGCATTTAACCGCTCTGCCACCTCTCCGGTGATTGTGCCGCGGGCGCCGTTCCCCCGGACGCCTCAGCGCCAACAGCGGCGCGGAGCCTCGGCGGGCGCCGACAGCACCCCGGCGCCAACAGCGGCGCGGAACCTCGACGGGCGCCAACGGCGGCGCACTGCGGCAACGCGCCGGCGCGCGCTGGGACGGCGCCTCAGCAGGCGCAACATCCAGGGCGCCGGCGGGCGCAACGCTCGCCGGTCCCGCCATTCTACCTTAAATCGCCCCTTGATTTTTTCCGGATATGCGCTATTATTTCTCTTGAACTGAAACGCAAAAACTGGTGTCATAGTCATTACCAACAACTTGATTGACAACTTGGCAATCACACAGGCAATCAACCACACACAACGGAGACCACAACGATGAGTCAGAACTACGCAGTAGCGCGGCCGGCGGCAACCACGTTGGCCACCAACAAGCTGATTCGCAACACCTACATCCTGCTCTCGATGACGTTGCTGTTCAGCGCTTTCACGGCGGGCGTCTCGGTGTTCCTCAACCTGCCGTTCATGGGACCGCTGGTTACCCTGGGCGGGTATTTCGGGCTGTTGTTTCTCACTTCCGCCCTGCGGAACAGCCCCTGGGGGTTGCTCTCGGTGTTCGCCTTGACGGGCTTTATGGGGCTGACCCTGGGGCCGCTCGTCAACTTCTACATTCAAAATCTCTCCAACGGCGGCGAGCTGGTGATGATGGCGCTGGGCGGCACCGGCATCATCTTCCTGGGGCTGTCGGGCTACGCCCTGAGCACCCGCAAGGACTTCAGCTTCATCGGCGGGTTTCTCATGGTGGGCATACTGGTGGGCTTCCTGGCGGGCATCGGCGCGGTCATCTTCGGCGTGCCGGGGCTGGCGCTGGCGGTGTCGACCATCTTCATCCTGCTGATGTCCGGGCTGATTCTCTACCAGACCAGCGAGATGATTCACGGCGGCGAGACCAACTACATCATGGCCACCATCACCTTGTACGTAGCCATTTACAACCTGTTCACCAGTCTGTTGCACCTGCTGGCCGCGTTTTCCGGCCGGGACTGAGAAACCCGTTTTCTCCACTCCTGCCCGCCCCTTTCTCCGTGGCGGCGGGCAGGCTTTTTTAGCGCGTTCGCACCGCCGGGCGGCGAGCGCAACCGCATGGCGCACCCCATTCCCGCCGGATAGTTTCTGCGGCCTGCGCCGCCAGCGCACCCAGCAACTCCAGTGCGCCGCGCCGCGACCCTGCCCTACCGGCCGCAACCGTCTTTGCAAGCGGGCAAACATTGTGTTATCATCTCTCTTGTTTCGTCACGGCGCTTGAAAATCGACCGCCGCACGCCACTCGAGAAAGTCAGGGCGCTGATGCCGCAGGAGCGGCGCACTACTGACTGACAACATCACCTACCAAGGGGAGTTTTTTTATGCAAATTGGTGTCTTGAAAGAGACGTTTCCCGGCGAGAACCGGGCGGCCGTTACGCCGGACGCGGCGGCGAAGCTGGTCAAGTTAGGCGCGAAAGTCGCGGTGGAGAGCGGCCTGGGCCAAGGCTCCGGCTTTGGCGACGACGAGTACGCCTCTGCCGGCGCAGACATCGCCGGGCGGGAGGCGTTGCTGGCGCAATCGGACGTCATCCTGCGCATTCGAAAGCCCGAGGCGGCGGAAATCCCGCAAATGAAGCAGGGCGCCGTCCATGTCAGCTACCTGGACCCTTTCAACGAGAAAGAACTGGTGGCGGCCCTGGCGCAGCGCGGCGTCAGCGCCGTCAGCATGGAGATGATACCCCGCACCACTCTCTCCCAGAAAATGGACGCCCTCAGCTCCCAGGCCAACCTGGCGGGCTACGTGGCCGTGTTGCTGGCCGCCGCCAGGCTGGACCGCATCCTGCCCATGATGATGACGCCGGCCGGCACCTTGAAGCCGGCGCGGGTCTTCGTCATCGGCGCCGGCGTGGCCGGGCTGCAGGCTATCGCCACGGCGAAGCGCCTGGGGGCGCGGGTGACCGCTTTCGACACCCGCCCCGTGGTGGCGGAGCAGGTGCGCTCCGTGGGCGCGAAGTTTCTGGAAATCGACCTGGGCGAGACCGGGCAGACCGAGGGCGGCTACGCCCGGGAGCTGACCCCGGAGCAGGTTGAAAAGCAGCGCCAGGGGCAAAAAGAGGTCATCGCCGAGTCGGACATCGTGATCACCACCGCCCAGGTGTTCGGACGCCGGGCGCCGGTGCTGGTCACCCGCGACATGGTGGAGGCCATGCAACCCGGCAGCGTCGTCGTCGACATGGCGGCGGAGAGCGGCGGCAACGTGGAAGGCTCGGTCGCCGGCCAGGAGACCATCGTCAACGGCGTGGTCATCATCGGCCAGGGCAACTGGGCCAACTACGTGTGCCGCGACGCCAGCCAGATGTACGCCGCCAACATCTACAACATGTTGAGCGAATGCTGGGACAAGGAAAGCGCATCGTTCACGCTGAACCCGGAAGACGACATCATCAAGGGCTGCCTGGTCACCCACGGCGGCGCCGTCGTCAACGAAACCATCAAAAACTTGTAACTCAACGAGGAGTCGCCAATGGAAGCCGTTTACCTGACATTCATCCTGGTGCTGTCCATATTCCTGGGATTTGAACTGATCAGCAAGGTGCCCGCCACCTTGCACACGCCCCTGATGTCCGGGGCCAACGCCATCTCCGGCATCACGTTGGTGGGCGCCCTGGCGTCGGCCGGCGCCGGCGGCCAGGACCTGGCGGCCGTGCTGGGCACCTTGGGGGTCGCCTTCGCCGCCATCAACGTGGTCGGCGGTTACATGGTGACAAACCGCATGCTGTCCATGTTCAAGAAAAAGGAGGGGGATGAGCAATGAGCATCGATTTGCTGATCAACCTGTCCTACGTGGGCGCGGCCGTATTGTTCATATTCGGCCTGAAAATGCTGAGCTCGCCCGCCACCGCCCGCAACGGCAACCTGGTGTCCGCGCTGGGCATGTTGCTGGCGGTGGTGGTCACCCTGCTGGACCAGTCCATCGTCGATTTTCGCTGGATCGCCCTGGGACTGGTGCTGGGCGGCACGGTTGGCGCACTGGCCGCGCGCCTGGTGGCCATGACCGCCATGCCGGAAATGGTGGCGGTGTTCAACGGCTTCGGCGGCATCGCCAGCCTGTTCGTCGGCTGGGCCGCGCTGGAGGGCGGGGCCACCGCCGCGTTCGCCGTCGTCACCATCTTCTTGTCCATTCTCATTGGCGGGCTGACGTTCACCGGCAGCCTCGTCGCCTGGGGCAAGCTCAGCGAGTTCATTCCCAGCAAGCCTTACGTCTTCTCTGGGCAACGCACCATCAACGTGCTGTTGCTGGCGGGGATCCTGGTGTTCGGCGTATTGTTCTGCATGGCGCCGTGGAACGGGCAGTACCTGGTGATACTGATTTTTCTCGCTTTCCTGTTGGGCGTGATGGCGGTCATCCCCATCGGCGGCGCCGACATGCCCGTGGTCATCTCGCTGTTGAACAGCTACTCGGGACTGGCGGCCTGCGCCGCAGGTTTTGCCATCAACAACAACATCCTGATCGTCGCGGGCTCCCTGGTGGGCGCCACCGGCATCATCCTCACCAACATCATGTGCAAGGCCATGAACCGCTCCCTGGCCAACGTGCTGTTCAGCGGCTTCGGCGCAACCAAGACCAGCCTGGCGCAGGTAGAGGGCGAGGTCAAACCCATCAGCCCGGAGGACGCCTACTAC
>CAZDXS010000030.1:0-8873 GCA_964509455.1 uncultured Enterobacteriaceae bacterium
AACGCGCGCACCGGCGAGTTGACGCCGCCGGCGATGACCTGCCGCGCCGCGGCGAAATGTTGTTCGTTGTTGTTGTCGTTGTCAGTCATGGCGCACTTCTTCAACAGGGGCGTGCGGCACAGCGCCTAATATCCGGTTGAACGCCCGCACCGCGGCGCCGGGGCTCGCGGCGTGGTAAATGCCGCGAACGGCCGCGAGCAGGTCGGCGCCCTGCGCCGCCAGGGGCGCGCAGTTGTCCGGCGCGACGCCGCCGATGGCGGCCACGGGCAAGCCCAGGTTCTCTTTCGCCTGCTTTATGATAGCAGGATGGGCGGCCGCGGCGTCCTCCTTCGAGGCGCTGGGGAAAAATGCGCCAAAAGCCAGGTAGTCCGCCCCGGCGGCGGCCGCCGCCCGCGCCCGCGCCAGGCTGTCGTAGCAGGAGACGCCGATAATCGCATCGCTTCCCAGCACCGCCCGCGCCTGTTCGCAGTCGCCGTCATCCTTGCCCAGGTGCGCCCCGTCCGCCTGGACTTCCTGCGCCAGCCGCGGGTCGTCGTTGATGAGCAACGGGCAGCGGTAGCGCCGGCAGAGACGCCGCAGGGCCAGCGCCCGGCGCCGCCGCGCCGCGTCCCCCGCGGCCTTGTCCCGGTATTGCAGCAGGACTATGCCCGCCCGCAGAATCTCCTCCGTAACAGCCAGCACCGCCGCCTCGGACAGGTGCGCATAATCCGTAACGGCGTACGCCCCCCGCGGCAGGACGCGCTTGCCGGTCATGGGCAAAGGCGCCCGGGATGCAGCTGTGATTTGCCCAGCCGTTGCGCGTTTTTCAGGGTGCGCCAGGTATATTCCTGGGCCGCCTCCACGGCGGCCCGCATCTCGTCCCCCTGCGCCAGCCGCGCCGCCAGGTGCGCCGCCAGGGTGCAACCCGAGCCGTGGAACGCGCCCGGCAACCGCTCCCGGCGATAGTGGTGAAACGTGCGCGTCTCGTCCAGATAGGCGTTGACCACCTCCGCTGCGCCGTCATCCGCATCGGTCACCAGGGCCGCGCCGCAACCTAAGTCCAGCAAGGCGCGCGCTGCGTCCTCCACCGCGTCGCATCCGGTCAGGGCAAGGGCCTCCGCCCGGTTGGGCGTTGCCACGGCGGCGCGGGGCAACAAGCGGCGGGCCGTTTCGCGGACCAGCTGCGGCGGCGCTTGCCAGCCGCCTGCGCCTGCGCTCAACACCGGGTCCAGCACCACGGGGAAGTCGGCTTCCTCCAGGAACTCGGCGATGACGGCAATCAACTCCGCATCGCCCACCATGCCGATTTTACAGGCGTCTATGGCAATGTCTTCTGCGAGCAGCCGCAACTGCTCCTGGAACTGCGCCGCGGGTTGCGCAGCCGGCGCCTTGAACACGGCCGTGTTCTGGGCGGTCAGGCAAGTGATGACGGAAACGCAACGACACCCCGCCGCCGCGGTCGCTTCAATGTCGGCCTGCACGCCGGCGCCGCCCGTCGGGTCATGGCCGGACAGGGCAAGCACCACGGGGGTTTTGGGGCGATTCATTACGTATCACCGGGCGGCGTCAGCGGCGCCAGCGTCAGGGGTCGATCTCCCGCATTTTCTTCATCGTGAACTCGATGGCGTTGGCGGCTTTTGCCACGGTGTCGGTTTCTTTCAGAGACAGTTTGCGGCCCTTGCGGGATTTCAGGTACTTGTCCAGAGGCTGGTAGCCGCCAATGGTGAATTTGAAAACCGCCGGCGGGACGTTCTCGAACCATTCGTCCTTGTTGAAATACAGGCGCTCTTCTTTCCCGTTGTAGCGGATGTTTTCCACTGCGTGGGAGATGCCGGCGCCGCCGAGTTGCGCCAGTTTGCCGGCGCAGTTTCCGCGTAGCAGGTGGGCGGCCATTAAATTCTTGCCGACGGCGGCCAAGCGCCGGAACTCGGCGTTTTCTGCGGGAAACGGGATGCGGGGAAAGTCGGTGCGCAGAAAATCGGCGTAACGCTTGCGGTAGCCTGGGGAGTGCAAGACGGCGTAGATGCAGTGCAGGATGGCTTCCGGCGAGTGGGCCGTGCCGTAGCGGTCGTCAATCCAGTGGCGGAACTCCGGCGCCAGGTTTTCGCGGCGCGGCGGATGCAAGTTGGGATCGTAAAGATAGAGGGGAAACAGATGAGTCGCTTCTTTTGCCGTCGCCGTGTGATTCTGAACGATTTTGTCAGCGGCAAAAACGTGTCGCCACTCTCCGCCAATTTCCTGGCGCTTGGAAACACACAAGCCGACATTCTCCCCTGCCAGCATGTGACGCATAACGCCGGGGCGAGGCGTATCCATCGTCTCTTTGCCGTAATAACACCACCGCGCATCAAAGGGGCGATACGAACAGGGGACCAGAAATTCGTCAAACGAATGGCTTTCTCTGAGTTGCCGGCGGGCGTCATCCAAACTCCAGTCGCGGGTATCCCTGAGATTATATTTCTCGCGCAACTCCTCGGTGCTCAGGTCGGCGTCGATGAGGTTGTTGATGCGCGCCTCGATGTCCCCAGGGGCAAACGCAAAAGCGAAATGGTCGCGTGAGGTGGCCATTCCCACCACGGAGCTGGAGAAAATATCCTTTACGGAAAAGGATTTCCTGTACTTGGCCGGCATGGTGCGGCGCGGCACGAACGAGTAGAAAGGAGTGGCTGGACTCAGGGGCTTCCAGTTAATCGATTCAATGTTGCTTTTCAGGCAGAACGCGTACTTGTGGTCGCGCACACCATAGACGTCGGCGTGAAACACGCCCTTGTGTTTGACCGCCGGGTTTTTCACCAGGATGCTGACGGCCACGCCCTGCTCGATGAGAAACACGTTCTCGTCCTTGCCGCCGCCGGGCGCGGTTTCCTTTTTCTTGGCGTTGCCGTGCAGATCCAGAAAATACAGGGCATCGAAAGCATTGAGCAAACTCTGCCGCATCCCCCGAAAAGTGGGGTTTTCCAAAAACCCGTGGTTGGTGATGACGGCGACGATGCCGCGCTCCACCTGCTCCATTTTCCACTGGGCGAAGCGGATGAACTTTACGTAGTCGTCCAGCAACCCTTTCGGATTGCGTTCGCCCAAGGGCTTGCCGTCCACCTCCCTGTAGTCTTCGATTAAACCGGCAATCCACTCGCCCTTGTTTTGAGAATGGCCCGAATACGGCGGGTTGCCGGTAACCACCAGCACTGGCGTGTCCTTGACGTCCTGCGCGCGGTTCACTTCCTCGGCAAGGTTGGGCATCAACGGCAACTTGGCTTGTTCGTCGCGGTATTCCAGCGTGTTGGTCAACAGGACGTTGATGCGCTCATCTTCTTCTAACGGCGCTCCGTGGTCCGCCAGGAACTGGGACAGCTTCAGGTGGGCGATGACGTAAGGCGCCATGGTCAGTTCAAAGCCGTAAAAGTTTTCCAGGATGTGCCCGTGGGTGAGCATGTGGCGGTGTGCAAGCGGTTTGTCCGTCAGCACCGCGCGCATCATCTCCAGCAGGAACGTGCCGGTGCCGGCGGCGAAGTCCAGCACGGTAACCTGCCGGGGCGCGGCCAGGCCGTCGTTCATGCCGAAGTCGCGGCGCAATACGTCATCCACTGCGCGGACGATGAACTTGACCACCGGCGGCGGGGTGTAATACACGCCGCGCTTCTTGCGTTGGCCGGCGTCGTAGGCGGCGAGAAAATCCTCGTAGAAGTGAATGTAAGGATCGTCGGCGTCAGAGAACCCTTTGCCGTTTTTCCCGTACGCCATGGATTCGACCACCGCCGCCGCGTCCATCCCGTTGATGGTCGCCAGTACGTCGTCCACCGCCCAGCCGATGTCTCCATATTCGGCTTCGCGCAGATGTTGCAAGAATGTGGTGATGTCCCGAATGACGGCGAAGTTGCCGGGAATGTGGCGGTTGATGTTGTACAGGTCCAGTTTTTCGCCGGCGGGGGCCTTGAGTTTCGCCATCAGCAGGCTATAGACCACGGTTTGCGCCAGGGCGTCGGCGAAGTCAGAGAACTCCAGCTCGGAATTCAGGGCGGCGCGAAAAGCGGTCCACAGCCCGTGCAGGTGAGAAGCGTCGCCGGCGTGATTCTCAAGTCCAGCCCGCAACAATGCGCAACGCCGCGCCAGCACCGCTGCCAGTCGCTTGGCGTCGCCGATTTTTTCGGCGTCAGCGGCGATGAACGTGCGCAACAGGTCGGAGAACTCGTCTTGCGTTTTCTTGTCGGGGCGCTCCGACAGCGTTGCATCGCCGATTTTTTTACCGTCCCGGAACAACAGCCAGCGCCAGCAATCGGTGAGCAGTATGTTGCCGGACAGGGTGCGGTATTTTTCCAGCTGGGCCCGTGTGGTCAGTTTCTGCAGGTTGGCGCCGGGGGGCTTGCATTCCACGTACCCGATGATGCCGCCGCTTTTGTCACTGACGCGAAAATCCGGCGCTCCGGCGTTCTTGACGGCCCCCGGTTTTTGCAAAATATCAACATCAGCGCCGCATTCCGCCGCCGCGGCCTCCAACATCTTTTGGATGGGGGTGCGGTAGGAATGCTCGGTGGCGTCGTCCGTCTCGGCAACCCCGGCAATGGCCCGGGCGTAGTCGCGCAGGTAGGTCATGGGCTGGTTGTCTGGGGTTTCAGCGGCGGAGCGTTGGGCGTCGTCGGATGACCTCCATTGTACCGCAAGGGACTGCCGCGGCGCCACCATCAATCCGCCCTCAGTTCGGGCGTTGCGCCGCCGGCGGGATGACGGCCGCCGGGAACGCCGCCGGCGTTCCATTGGATGTCGCAAAATTCAGGTGACATTTTTCCGGTTTGCCGTAGAATCGCGCCAATGAAAAAGTACATGTGCGTTATCTGCGGTTACATCTATGACGAGGCGCAGGGCTGGCCGGAGGACGGCATCGCCCCCGGCACCCGCTGGGAGGACGTGCCGCTGAACTGGACCTGTCCGGATTGCGGCGCCGGCAAGGAAGATTTCAACATGGTGGAGATCTGAAGGGACCGCGGCGGCAACCGGCGCTTCCTGCCGGCGCTCTCAAGCCGGGCGATACACCGCCAGCAGGACGATGGCCGCCAGGAACGCCACCGGTATTTCGTTGAACCAGCGGTACCACTTGTGGGAGCGCTGGTTGCGGCCCTGTCTGAAGTCCCGCAACAGGCGGCCGCAATAGCCGTGGTAGC
This sequence comes from uncultured Enterobacteriaceae bacterium, assembly GCA_964509455.1. Classification (GTDB taxonomy): domain Bacteria; phylum Pseudomonadota; class Gammaproteobacteria; order Eutrophobiales; family Eutrophobiaceae; genus JAAXHV01. The sequence continues at coordinate 5,136 of CAZDXS010000030.1, forward strand.
CCGCCAACAACAGCAACAACAGCAACTTGGCCTGGAACCAGGTCTGCGCCAGGTAGGCGTTCCAGGCGTCCCAGCCGTTGCCCAGCGCCAGCCCGAAGCCGCACGCCAGGGTCAGCACGGCCCCAGGGGTCATAATGCCGAAATAGAGTTTGCGCTCCATGGTCTTGAACCGCTCTATGCTGACGGCGTCGCTGCTCATGGCGTGATACACGAACAGGCGCGGCAGGTAAAACAGGCCGGCGAACCAGGTGACCATGAACACCAGGTGCAGGGCTTTCAGCAGCAGCATGATGGTAGCGACAGCATGGGCGTAAGCGTCAGCCGGATGCGACCGGCGCCGGGCGCTGGGCTTGCCGGTTGCGGTCAACTCGGACAACGGGCGCGTGCTCCGGCAACGCCCGACCCGGTGATGCGAGGCGTCGGGCCCCGTTTCCATCAAGACCGCCGACGGGTGTGCGTCCCGGCGCCGCCAGCAGGCTCTCGACTTGCCTGCGAAGCCGCGGCAGGTCCATTTTTCCCGCTTCCCGCTTCACGATGCGGCCGTTGCGGGCAATCAGAAAAGACGTGGGCGTCAGCCGGACGTCCCCAAAAGCGGCGGCGACGGCGCCGTCCAGGTCCAGGGCGACGGGGTAGGGCAACTGCTGTTTTTTGACCAGCTCCAGCACCCGGTTGGGCGGGTCATAGGACATGGCCACGCCGATCATCTCAAACCCGGCGCCCTCCAGCGCCTGGTACATGGCGGCCAGATGCGGCATCTCCTTGCGGCAACTAGCGCAGGTGCTGGCCCAGAACATCACCAGCACGGGGCGGCCGCGCAACGAGCGCATGGGGATTTTCTCCCCCGCCAGCGTGGTGAACGTCACGTCCGGCGCCCAGCGCGGCGCCGTCGGGTCGCGCCACAACCACCAGGTCGTCCCCAAGGCAACCAGCAGGAAGAGGACGGCAGCAATTGGTTTTACGGGCGGTTTCATGGGACGGCGGCGCCTCGCGGCGGCAACGCCGTCGGGTCGCGCCGCAACCACCAGGTCGTCTCCAATGCGACCAGCAGGAAGAGGACGGCGGCAATTGGTTTTACGGGCGGTTTCATGGGACGGCGGCGCCTCGCGGCGGCAACGCCGCCGCTGTTGGCGGGTGCGGACAGGGTCGTTTCTTTCTCGTCTCGATCATGGTTCGGCACATTGCGTTGCGGCGCCCCGCGGCTCGCCGCCGCCGGCGGGCGCACACTGCCGGCGCAGCGCTGGGGCGCAGGACTCACCGGCCGCGCTTCCCGCCGCCGGCGCCCACCGCCGCGGTGCGCCTGAACATCAGTACGCACCCGCCGCCGGGGCCCCGCCGCCCCGCACCGTCCGGCGCAAGGCAAGCAGAAGCCGCTATAATGCCATTAAATCCAGTGTAAAATACGCGGTTTTCACTGTTTTCAGGCAACCACGCAGATGATCAGAGCAGGCATAGTCGGGGGCAGCGGCTACACGGGGGTGGAGTTGTTGCGGCACCTGGCGCAACACCCCGAGGCGACGCCGGCGGTAGTTACCTCCCGGACCGAGCAGGGGCGCGCGGCGGCCGCCGTGTTCCCGTCCCTGCGCGGCGTGGTGGACCTGTCCTTTACGGAACCGTCAGCCGCCGCGTTGGCGGATTGCGACCTGGTGTTTTTCGCAACGCCCAACGGCACGGCCATGAAGCAGGCGCCGGCCTTGCTGGAGGCGGGCGTGAAAGTCATTGACCTGTCCGCCGATTTTCGCCTGCGGGACCAGGAGGAGTGGGAGCGCTGGTATCAGCAAGAACACGCCTGCCCCGATTACCTGGAACGCGCCGTCTATGGCCTGCCGGAGGCGAACCGGGAGAAGATCAAGCAGGCGCAGTTGGTGGCCAACCCGGGGTGCTATCCCACCGCGGTGCAGCTGGGGTTTCTGCCGTTGCTGGAAAACGACCTGGTGGAGACGGACAGCCTGGTAGCGGACGCCAAGTCGGGCGTCAGCGGCGCTGGGCGTCAACTCCGCCAGTCCAGCCATTTCTGCGAGGCGGGGGAGTCGTTCAGCGCTTATGCCGCCGCCGGCCATCGCCACTTGCCGGAAATCAGGCAGGGGCTGGCCGCCGTCTCCGGGGAGCCGCCGGGGCTGGTGTTCGTGCCGCACCTGTTGCCCATGGTGCGGGGCATACACGCCACCTTGTACGCCCGCTTGAAACGGCCGGACGCGGACGTCCATGCGGCGTTCACGGCGCGCTACCAGGATGAGCCGTTCGTGGACGTGTTGCCGCCGGGGGAGCACCCCGACACCGCCTCCGTGCGCGGCTCCAACGTGTGCCGCATCGCCGTGTTCCGTCCCCAGGACGGCCCCGTCGTGGTGGTGCTGGTGGCGGAGGACAACCTGGTCAAGGGCGCCGCCGGCCAGGCGGTGCAGAACATGAACCTCGTCTGCGGCTTCGAGGAGACCGCCGGGCTCAGCCGCACGGGGCTGGCGCCGTGACGGCGGCGCGGTCGGGGCGGTCGGCGCGGCCGAGAGAGTTGCCGGTCTTGATGCGTGTGCAACCCGTTCATGCCGGCGCCGTGACGGCGGCGCGGTCGGAGTAGCCGGAGCGTGTCGGAGTTTGTCGTCAAGCCGCGCCGTTTCCGCTTCCCGTGGGTCTGCGCCGTCGTCGCGCTCTTGGCGGCAGCGGCATTGCTGGCGTGCTTGCTCAGCAACGGCGGTTACTGGTACAATACCGCCGTGCGTCTCGGGGCCAACGGCGCCGGCGCGGCGGGCGCCGTAGCGCCCCTGCCCCGCGACCTTACCGCGTTGCAGGGAAAAACGGCCAGGCTGGAGCAAGCCGCCCTGCTGGATGAAAAGGCCATGGCTCAGTTGCAACGGGATTTGCGGGCCGCCCAGGAGAAGAACTTCCGCCTGCGGGAAGAACTGGCGTTCTACCAGGGGGTCATGGACACCGCCATCGCCGGCAAGGGACTGGGCGTGCACGGCATTCGCCTGGCGCCCCTGTCCCGGGAGCGGGCCTGGCGCCTGGAGCTGGTGCTGGTCAACCTGGCAGAGCCGAAAGAGACCACCGAGGGGGTGCTGGACCTCACGGTGGAGGGCGTGCAAGACGCCGTCACCAAGTACCTTGATGTGAGTGAAATAAGCATCGATGGGAACGCGGCGCATGATTTCCGGTTCAATAACTTTCAGCGGTTTGAGAGCAATTTTGTCCTGCCGGACGACTTCGAACCGCTGAGAATATGGGTGAAACTACTACTGAAAGACGCGAAAGGCGCCAGGGTTGAGAAGATGTTTGACTGGCTCCCGACCGTCGGCGAGGAGGATGCGGATGTTGGGTAACGGTTCCAAGCGCAAGCGCAAGGCGTCGAAAATTGATACGCTGATTGGCGAGAACACGGAGATCACCGGCGATGTCCGGTTTCGCGGCGGTCTGCACGTGGACGGCGTCATCAAGGGCAACGTCCTCACGGACGCCGCCGATGAGTCCTCCGTGCTGTCGGTGGGGGTCAAGGGCTCCATTGAGGGCGACGTGGAGGCGCCCAACGTGGTGCTGAACGGTAGCATTGCCGGCGTCCTGCGCAGCAACGGCCACGCCGAACTGGCGCCGGGGGCGCACGTAACAGGCGATATCTACTACAACCTGTTGCAGGTAACCCCTCACGCCGAGATCAACGGGCGGTTGATACACACGCCGCCCGGGGACGGCAAAAAAGCGGCGCCGGCAGGCAAAGCGGCGCCCGGCAAGGCGGTGGCGGGCAAGGCAGGGGGC
>CAZDXS010000031.1:0-28857 GCA_964509455.1 uncultured Enterobacteriaceae bacterium
CACCTGCACGGCCTGGGCCTCCGGCGTGATGTTGTCCATGGCCGGCGGCGGCGGCTCCGGCGGCGGCTGGTCCGGCGGCGGCGGTTTCCGGGGCGGCGGCTTGCGCCGGTTCACAATCTCATCCGGATTGATGCGCACGAACTCCAGCAACTGCCCCTGCTCGCTTTCGTCCAGCCTGCGGTCGGCAATGTTGATCAGGTGTTGCATCAGCCAGAACAGGCCGAACACCACGACCAGCGACACGCTGAACGCAATCAGGAAGCGCCCGCTGTCGTAGTCCAGGGCCGCCTGGCCGAACGGGAGGCGAAAGCGCATTACGGCGCCGCCCGCTCAACGCCGCGGCCGCCGGGGTCGGTCGCAGCAATCATCATTTCTCGGCCGCCAGGGCAATGTTGGTGACCCCCGCCTGGCGCGCCGCGTCCATGACCTCCACCAGCATCTTGTTCTTGGATTCCTCGTCCGCCTGGATCACCACCGAGCCCTGGGGGTTCTCGGCGCGCAACCGCTTGATGTTGGGAATGACGGCGCGCACGTCAATCTTGCGGCGGTCCAGCCAGATGTTGTTGTTCGCGTCGATGGCGATGAGAATGTTGGCCTTCTTCTTCACCTCCGCGGTGGGAGCGTCCGGCTTGTTCACGTCAATGCCTGCCTCCTTGACGAAAGTGGCGGTCACGATAAAGAAGATCAGCATGATGAACACCACGTCAATCAGGGGCGTTATGTCCACCTGGGATTCGTCATCGGCGGCTGCGTGGGAGATTCTGCGCATGGTCAGTCTTCCTCAAGGTGTGTGAAATGGTTCATTGGTTAATGGTCCATGGTCAAGTGCTCGCCCAGGGCTTCCACCTCCGAGTCGGCCTTGCTCTGCAACCAGATGCTGATGAAGTAGCCGGACAGCGCCGCGACCATGCCGGACATGGTGGGCACCGTGGCTTGCGACACGCCGGCGGCCATGGCCCGGGCATTGCCCGTGCCGAGAAACGCCATCACTTCGAACACGGTGATCATGCCGGTTACCGTGCCCAGCAACCCCACCAGGGGACACAGGGCCACGCAGGCCTTGATGACGCCCAGGTACTGGTTTGCCTGTATCTTGACGCTGGAGATGATGGCCTCGCGCACCCGGTGGGCATGCCAGGAATTTCTTTCCGGGCGGGAGTCCCAGCGCATCAGCGCCTCTGCGGCCAGTTGCGGCTGGCGCCGCGCGAAGTAGATGAAGCGTTCAATGATGAACAACCACATGACGGCCAGCACGACGCCCACCAGGTACAGCACCGGCCCGCCCAGCTCCAGGAAGTCCCGAATGGCCTCCCACATGTTGATGAAGACCTGCTCCAGCCCGACCAGGGAAGTAATGCCGCGCAGGATGGAGTAGATGACGTCAACCATGTTGCTCTCGCCTCAGCCGGTGTGCCGCCCGCTTCAGGCCGCCTTGTGCCGGCGCTCGGACGCTTCTGCGACCAGCCCGGTCGCCTGCCCCTCCAGGGTCTCGATGACTTTCCTGCTCTGGCCGGCCATGATGCTGTGCAGGAACACCGTGGGAATGGCGACGCACAGGCCCAGCATGGTGGTGATCAGCGCCTGCGAGATGCCGCCCGCCATGAGTTTCGGGTCGCCGGTGCCGAACAGGGTGATGGACTGGAACGTCACGATCATGCCGATGACGGTGCCCAGCAGGCCCAGCAACGGCGCCACCACGGAGATGACTTTCACCAGGGTGTTCAGGCGCCCCAGTTTCGGCGCCTCGCGCAACACCGCCTCGCCCATTTTCAACTCCAGGGACTCGATGTCGATGCTCTTGTTTTCATGGTAGGTGAGCAACACCCGGCCCAGCGGGTTGTCCTGGGACGGATTCTCCGGGTTGCGCACCTGGCCGGTCACCGCCGCGCCGACGCGCACCATGTAGAGGATTTTCAACAGGGCGATGACGAGGCCGAAAATGCCCAGGGCGATGATGATCCAGCCCACCGTGCCGCCCTGGGTGGTGGCGCGTTCATACCAGCTGGGCACGTCCACTAACTGCCCCAGCAGCTGCCCCTTGGTGGGGTCCAGTCCGAACGGCGCAACGCCGCCGGCGGCGGCCGCCAGGTCCGCGGCGCCGTTCAGAAAACGATCCTCCGGCTGGCGCGCCAGTTCAACGATTTTCTGCGTCTCCGGGTCGTATTTCAGGTACTTGCCGGCGGCAACCAGGTTGAACACGCCCACCCGCACCACTTCCTGCGCCGTCTCCTCGCCGTCGGGATGCACCACGCCCGCCTGGAGTTTTTTCACCTTGCCGGTTTCGGTCATCTCCCGCTGGATCTCGAACCACAGCTTCTCGATTTCCTCCAAGGAAGCCAGCTCCGTGCCGGAGCCCATTTTCTCCGCCAGGTTGGTGAGAAAATCGCCGCGCCCGGGATACTCGATGTTGGTCAGCGAGGCGTCGAACGTGGCGCGGGCGTCGCCGGCGGCGGTCTGCAACACGCCAAACAGCTCTTTCAGCGAGCCCAGCGCGGCCTGCAAGTCCTGTTGCAACACGTCGATTTCGTCCTGGTTGCTGTCGAATTTCTTCTCCAGGCGGTCGCTGGCCGCCTCCAGCGCGGCTTTTTCCCGCTGGGCCTTTTTCATCAGGTCGCCTTGCCGGGCCTTGTCGCGTTTGAACTCCTCCTCCCGGGCCTTGTTTTCTTTCGATTCATCGACGCGCCCCTGTTGAACCTGTTTCAGCAGGGCGTCAAGGTTCTGGGTCTCCTGGGCGGCGGCCGCCGGGACCAGGCAGGTTGCCAGCAGGGCGGCGATGCGCGGGTATTGGTAAAGTTTCACGGTCTGTCTCCTCCGTTACCTGGGGGCGCTCACCGGCAGTATGAACATGTCCGGCGGCAACTGTTTTTTAGCGATTTTCAATCCCTTTCGGATGTAGTTGCGGTACTCTGCGGCTTCTAAGGGCATCCACTGCCGCGCCTCCTGGTCCCAGACCCCGTTCTCCTTGCCGTCGTCCGTCTGGTAGGCCAGCACCAGGCGCCCGAAGCGCAGGACGTTGACGGGACGCTCCTGGCCGTTGATCACCAGCACGTCCTTGTACTCGTCCAGGTCGCTGCCGTAGCTGGTCTCGATGCGGTAGGCCTCCAGCACCAGGCGCAACTTCTCCGCCGCGCTGATGCCGGCGTCGCCAATATATTTTTTCAGGTCTGCGACCCGCTTGCGGCGCTCCTCCAGGTGGAAAGGCCGGTCCAGTTCAACGAACTGCTCCAAGGCATTGGTCATTCTCAGCATGAGGGGAAAGATCTGGCGCTCCACCACGGCAATCTCGTCAATGGACCGGGCAATCTTGAGCTTCTCCTGCTCCTGGTTGTCTATCTGTTGTTGCAACAGGGTGTTGTAAACCCGCAAGCCGTCGATGACTTTCAGCTCGCGCCGGTAGCGGGTCGCCAGTTTCTCCGTTTCGGTCGCCGTCTTGTCAATGCGCTTTTGCGACGCCGCCGCGTCCTTGCCGCGAGCAACGCCCGTATCGACAATCTTGTCCACCTCGTCGGCGCCGTACGCGGCGGCGCCCAGGGCCAGCGTAAGCGCCAGCGCAAGTCCCAGGGACAGCCCCAGGGACTGCAACTTGTCACATCGTAAAAACAGAGTTCTTGGTTCCATAAAAATAACCTCGCGGCAATGGTTTCATACACGGGCGCGGCAATGCCCGCGCTCGGGCGTCAAGTAGTTTTCAGGCGTCAGTCGGTTTTCTGCGTCGGGTCCGGCGCCCGTCATTGTTCTGTACGGCCCGGCGGGAGTCAAGAAGCGCATGACGGCGCAGCGGCGGCCGTGCGTTTCAGGATGACTGCAATGCGAAAAGGGCGCCCGTCCCGTTTCAGGAACGGCGCATCAGCGGTCGCGGAACCCCCCGGCGTGTGCAATCTTTCCCCCCGTTGCGTTATAATGGCGAGCAACATCGTACTCTTGCGGCGCATTTTACAACGGTGTGAACGCAAGTGCAAGCGCGAGTGCGGCGGCCGCCCCGGCGGCGCCGGCGGCAGGGCGTCCGGCGGGGGGAGACGCCTGCCGCGCCCGCCCGGCAAGCGCCGCCGCGCCGCATTGACATTGAAGCACCATGGACCTAGCGACCCTCATCAACAATCGCCGCACCGTTCACCGGTTCCGGCCGGGCGCGGCGCCCGACGACGCCGTGATTTGCGCGGCCGTTGAGCAGGCGATCCAGGCGCCGAACCACCGTCTGACGCAACCCTGGCGCTTCTACCTGCTGGGCGCCGACAGCCGCGAGCAGGTGTGCGTGCTGAACGCGAAGCTGGTGGGCGCGGCGCAGGGGGAGAAGGCCGCCGCGGCCAAGCTCAGGCGCTGGCGGGAGATCCCCGGCTGGCTGGCGCTGACCTGCCGGCTGGCGGCGGACGAAATCACCCGGCGGGAAGACTACGCCTCCTGCTGTTGCGCGGCGCAGAACCTGGCGTTGCTCCTGTGGGATGCGGGCATCGGGATGAAGTGGACCACCGGGGCGGTTACCCGCACCCAGGCCTTTTATGACGTCATCGGGGCGGACCCCGCCGAGGAGGAGGTGGTGGGATTGTTCTGGTACGGTTTCCCCGCCGCTGCCGCGCCGCCCTTGGTGCGGCGCCCGCCCGAGGACCTGCTGACGCAGTTGCCTTGACGGGGCGCGGCGGTTGCCCCGCCCGGCCGCGGCTCTTCTCCGGGTTGCGGTGATTGCCCGCCCCGGCCGCGCCGTCGTCGTGTGGCTCGCGGTGGTTGCCCGAGTCGCGTTGCTTCGCCCGGCCTCGGCGGGGCCGCCGTGCGGCTCCGCCCGGTGCCGCCGGGCGCGGCTCTTCTCCGGGTTGCGGTGATTGCCCGCCCCGGCCGCGCCGCCGTCGTGCGGCTCGCGGCGGTTGCCCGCGCCGTGTTGCCGGGCGCGGCTTTCTCGCGGGTTGCGGTGATTGCCCGCCCCGGCCGCGCCGCCGCCGTGCGGCTCGCGGTGGTTGCCCGCCGCCCGATCCGGTATAATGCCCCCCACACAAATACCCACAGCAGGAGATTCAAAATGACAGTACAAGTTGGCGACAAGGCCCCCGACGGGCGATTTCACGTGATGAACGCAGACGGCCCCGGCTCCCTCAGCGCCGCCGAGTTGTTCAACGGCAAGAAGGTGGTGCTTTTCTCCGTGCCCGGCGCGTTCACCCCCACCTGCTCCCGGGAGCACCTGCCGGGCTTCATCGACCAGGCCGCCGCCATTCGCGGCAAGGGCGTGGACGCCATCGCCTGCCTGGCGGTGAACGATGCGTTCGTCATGGACGCCTGGGGCAAAAGCGCCGGCGCCGACGACAAGGTGCTGATGTTGGCCGACGGCAACGGCGAGTACACCGCCGCCCTGGGGCTGGAGCTGGACGCCTCCGGGTTCGGCATGGGGCAGCGCGGCCAGCGCTTCGCCATGGTGGTGGACGACGGCGTCATCACGCAACTGCACGTAGAAGAACCCATGCAGTTCAAGGTCAGCTCCGCCGACCACATCCTGGCGAACCTCTGAGGCGGCGCCGGGGCGTCTCGACGGCCGGGGACTGCGGCGCCGGCACGACATGGGCGGGGAGCATAACGGTCGGCGCAAAACCCGGTCCTGCCGCAGGGTCGCCCGGCGAGACGCATTGAACTGGGACGGCGGCGAGCAATGAACTGCCAGGTGCGCAACCAGGATTTCTTGCTGGGCGCCCAGGACCTGAAAGACGGCAGCATCGACCTGATCGTAGCGGACCCGCCGTACGGACTGGGCAAGGACTACGGCAACGACTCGGACAAGATGTCGCCGGACCAGGTCATCGCCTGGACGAAAAAATGGACGTCCCTGGCCCTGCCCAAGCTAAAGCCCAGCGGCAGCCTGTACATTTTCTGCACGTGGCGCCATTCCCCGGAAATATTTTCCTTTCTGAAACGGAAGATGCACATGGTCAACGAGATCATCTGGGACCGGTCCGTACCCAGCATGGGCGGGTCCACCCGCAGGTTTTCTTCCGTACACGACACCATTGGCCTGTTCTCCGTCAGGGAGAAAGGTTACTACTTCGACCTGGACGCCGTGCGCATTCCCTACGACGAGGCAACTAAGAAAGCCAGGACGCGCTCCATCTTCGTCGGCAAGAAGTGGCTTGAGCAGGGTTACAACCCCAAGGATGTGTGGAGGGTTTCCAGGTTGCACCGGTTGCACCGGGAAAGAGAAGATCACCCCACGCAGAAGCCCCTGGAAATCATCGAGCGAATGGTGCTGGCCGGTTGCCCGCCCAACGGGACGGTGTTGGACCCGTTCGCCGGCTCGGGCACGACAGCGGCCGCCTGCGTGAACCATCAGCGGAGTTGCATCGCCTTTGAAATCAACCCCGACTACTGCGACATCATCAAAAACCGGGTGGAGCGCAACCGCGCCCTGCTTGCGGGCGCAGGCCCGCAGGAAGCGAGACAATCGCCTTAAGCGGGGTGCGCTGAATAGAGCGCAGTCAAAATTATCCTGCCGCGGTGTCTTTGCGCTTGTTCCGGTAAAGTGCGCCACATTCCGACAACAAGACGAAAAATGTGGAATAACGACTTCGCTCAGCATACAATGACCACCGAAAAAATTCCGGAAGCAACGACCAATGAATAAGAGAGAACTATCAGAGAGCGATATCCGCAACAAGTTCATCGACCCCGCTTTGAAAAAAGCCGGGTGGGGTGAGGCGCAAGTGCGCCGGGAGGTGCATTTCACCAAGGGGCGGATCAACGTGCGCGGCAAACTGTCCACGCGCGGGAAATCCAAGTTCGCCGACTACGTTCTCTACTACAAGCCCGGCATCCCGATTGCGATCATCGAAGCGAAAAACAACAAGGAAAGCATGGGCGCCGGCATGCAACAGGCGCTGGGCTATGCCAAGTCATTGAATATCCCTTTCGTGTTTTCATCGAATGGCGACGGTTTCGTCTTTCACGACCGCACCGGACGAGGCGACCCGCGTGAGGCGAACCTGTCACTGGATGCTTTCCCGTCGCCCGCCGAGCTATGGAAGCGTTACAAAACCTGGAAAGGACTGGACAACGAAGCCGAAAAACTGGTTCTCCAGGACTATCACAGCGGTGACAAAACCCCGCGCTACTACCAGGTAAACGCGGTCAATGCCGTGATCGAGGCCATCGCCAGAGGGCAGGAGCGCATCCTGCTGGTTATGGCGACCGGCACCGGCAAGACGCACACGGCTTTCCAGATTATCTGGAGGCTCCGGGAAGCGAGGCGCAAGAAGCGGTTTCTTTTTCTTGCCGACCGCAACATGTTGATCGACCAGACGATGGTGAACGATTTTCGGCCTTTCGGGGGCGCGATGGCCAAGCTGTCGCCTCTGCACGGCGCCATTGAGAAACATATTTCTGGCGTACGCAACATTGACCCTTCCTACGAAATCTATCTTGGCCTCTACCAGGCAATCACCGATGAGAATGAGTCGCGACAAGCATTTCGCCAGTTAACTCCTGACTTTTTCGATCTCATCATCATCGATGAATGTCATCGAGGCAGTGCCGACGAGGATGCGGCGTGGCGCGAAATCCTCGAGTACTTCTCTTCCGCCACGCAAATCGGCATGACCGCGACGCCGAAAGAGACGGAGTACGTCTCTAACATCGCTTATTTCGGGGAGCCGGTGTTTTCCTATTCGCTGAAGCAGGGCATAGCGGATGGTTTCCTGGCACCTTACAAGGTGGTGAGAGTTCATATCAATGTGGATGTGGATGGCTATCGCCCGCCGCCGGGGAAGCTGGACCGGGACGGCCAGGAAGTCGAGGATCGTCACTACAGCATCAAGGATTTTGATCGCACGCTGGTCATCCATGAGCGCACCCAGTTGGTGGCGCGCAAGGTCACGCAGTTTCTGGAAGAGAGCGGCGACCCCTACCAGAAAAGCATCATTTTCTGCGTCAAGCAGGAACATGCAGACTGCATGCGCCAGGCGCTGGTCAACGAAAACGCCGCCCTCGTTGCTGAGGATGAACGTTACGTCATGCGCATCACCGGTGAAGATCAGGAAGGACAGGCCCAGCTGGGCAACTTCAGTGACCCTGAAGAGAAATGCCCCGTCCTCGTCACCACGTCGAGGTTGCTTTCCACCGGCGTGGACGTGCCGACCTGCCGCTTGATCGTGCTGGACCGAAATGTGGGTTCCATGACGGAGTTCAAGCAGATCATCGGCCGCGGCACCCGCATACATGAAGATTCTCACAAGTACTATTTCACGCTTATCGATTTTCGCGGCGCTTCCAGGCATTTCGCAGATCCCGATTTCGACGGAGAGCCGGTCCAAATATATGAACCCGGAGAGAATGACCCCATGGACCCGCCTGATGCGCCGCCTGTCGACGAGGATGGAAATCCGTTGCCTGAAGAGATCGAAGATGGTGAAATCATCATCGATGATCCGGGGCCGCCAACGGATGAGACCAAGAAGATGGTCTATATTGACGGCGTGGATGTTGAGGTCATTGCGGAACGGGTGCGATATCTTGATCAAGACGGCAAGCTTATCACCGAATCCCTGCGCGATTTCACCAGGAAGACCTTGCAACGCCGTTTCGCCAGCCTGGATGATTTTCTGAAGCGTTGGGATGCCGCGGAGCGCAAACATGCCATTATCGAGGAGCTGGAAAATGAGGGGGTTCCCCTTGATTTGCTCAGCGACGTCTATGACTACCTGAAAGACTTGGACCCTTTCGACCTGATCTGCCACCTTGCTTTTGACGCAATGCCTCGCACCCGGCGCCAGCGGGCAGAAAACGTCAGGCAACGGAACATTCTCAGCAAGTACGGCGACAAGGCCCGCGCCGTATTGGATGCCCTATTAAACAAGTACGCGGACGGGGATGTTCCCGACTTGGACAACCCCAATATCCTTAATATTGCGCCGTTCAGTAAACTGGGCGCACCGCTTGAATTGATGGATGCCTTTGGCGGCCCAGAGGACTTCAAGAGAGCCATTCGCGATTTGCAATCCGAACTCTATCGGGAGGCAGCCTGAACCATGTCCGTCTCCTATATAGTCAAGTCTATACAAGATATTATGCGCCAAGATGTAGGCATCAGTGGGGACGCCCAACGCCTTGAGCAACTGTGTTGGATGTTTTTCCTTAAAATCATCGACGACAAGGACCAGGAGCTTGAAGCGATGAAAGAAAGATATTGTTCACCGATTCCCGATCACCTGCGATGGCGCTCATGGGCGGCAAATCCCGAGGGCATCACCGGCGAGGAACTGCTTGCGTTCATCAACAATGAACTGTTCCCCGCTCTCAAAAGTCTTGCGCCCGCATCGCCTCGAGCCCGCACCGTTCACAACGTGTTCGAGGATGCTTACAACTACATGAAGTCCGGCCAGTTGTTGCGGCAAGTGGTTAACAAGATCAACAGCATAGATTTCAAGACCTTGGTGGATCGTCAACATTTCGGCGATATTTACGAACAGTTGCTGAACGACTTGCAAGCAGCCGGCAACGCCGGCGAGTTTTACACCCCCCGCGCTGTTACTTCTTTCATGGTGCGAATGATTGATCCGAAGCCGGGGGAGACGCTCTTGGACCCCGCTTGCGGTACCGGCGGCTTCCTCACTTGCGCCATTCGTTACATGCGCGAGCATTACGTCAAACGTCCCGAAGATGAGCCCCTTATGCAATCCTCCTTGCAAGCAGTGGAAAAAAAGTCCCTCCCTCACATGCTTGCCGTCACTAACCTGCTTCTGCATGGGGTCGAAGATCCGTCTTTCTTGCGCCATGACAACACGTTGGCGCGTCCCTATACCTCTTGGAGGGGAAATGAGCGGGTCGACATCATCCTCACCAATCCGCCTTTCGGCGGCAAAGAGGAACCTGGCATCGAGTCGAACTTTCCCCAGGACCTGCGTACGCGGGAAACTGCCGACATGTTCCTGGCGCTGATCACCCGTCTCTTGAAGAGGCCGAACGGACGTGCGGCGGTGGTGTTGCCGGACGGCTCGCTGTTTGACGAGGGAGGCGTTAAGACCCGGCTCAGGGAGCGCTTGGTGAAAGAATTCAACCTCCATACCATCGTGCGGTTGCCAAAAGTATTTGCGTACTCTGACATCAGTACAAACCTGCTGTTTTTCGAGGCTGGCGCTCCCACTGGGGACATCTGGTTCTGGGAACATCGCGTGCCGGAAGGACAGCAGTCCTATTCCAAGACCCGGCCGATTCAGCTGGCCCACCTGGCGGACTGCGAATCCTGGTGGGGTGGGGCGAAACGCAAGGGGCGCTCGGCAACGGAACGCGCCTGGAAAGTGAGCGCCGAGGAGGTGAAAGATCGCGGCTGGAATCTTGATATTAAAAATCCTCACGCGGCGGAGGAAAATCATGACGACCCTGAGGACTTGCTGAAAGACTTGGCGCAGGCGGAAGATGAGGCGGCGACGCTCCGCCAGCAATTGAAAGCGATACTGTCCGAAGCATTGTTGCGATGAATCCGGAGCAATTACTGGCGCACTATGATCGTGTGTCGGAGGCGCCGGATGCCATTGTGCGCTTGCGGCGTTTTGTGCTGGACCTTGCCGTGCGCGGCAAGTTGGTTCCCCAGGATCCTGCAGATGAGCCGGCATCGGAATTGTTGAAGCGGCTCGAAGCGGAAAAAGCGCGGCTGATGAAAGCGGGGGAGATTAAGCGGAGCATGCCAAACTTTCCAGCGGTCATGGATGAAGACGCACTGTATCGGCTACCATCCAACTGGCAGTGGGTTCGATTTAGTAATATCGCTGATTTCTCAGCTGGCCGAACACCACCGAGGAAAGGCGCCTCTTTTTGGAATACTGGCGACCATGCTTGGATCAGCATTGCTGACATGGAGGATGGCCAAGTGGTTATGGACACGAAAGAGACCGTGAGCCACGAGGCCAAGGATAAAGTATTCAAGGCTGATCCGGAAGCGCCCGGAACAATGATAATGAGTTTCAAGCTGACCATAGGAAAGATTGCAAGACTTGGAATACCCGCTTTCCATAACGAAGGAATTATCTCAATCTCCCCCTATATTGAAGAAATCGATCCATTCCTATTCAAAATTCTTCCACAATTTGCAAAGCAGGGAGAGTTGAAAGGGGCGATCAAAGGAGCAACCCTTAATAGAAAATCAATAGCGGATATTTTGCTTCCCTTGCCGCCTCTTGCCGAGCAACGGCGCATTGTGGCGAAAGTGGATGAACTGATGGCGTTGCTGGAGCGGCTGGCGGCGACCCGCGCCGAACGCGAGGCCACTCGGGACCGGGTGACTGCCGCCAGCCTTGCCCGCCTGACCGCGCCCGCCACGGATGCGAAAACATTTCCCGCCCACGCCCGCTTCGCCCTTGACAACTTGTCTGTGCTGACCGCTCGTTCCGACCAATTCAAGCAACTGCGCCGGACCATTCTCGACCTTGCCGTGCGCGGCAGGTTGGTTCCCCAGGACCCGGCGGATGAACCTGCATCGGAGTTGCTGAAGCGGATCGAGGCGGAAAAGGCACGGCTGGTGAAAGCGGGCGAGAGTAGGAAGCCAAAAGATGTTCCTCCGCTTAATTCGGCTGACCAGCCGTTTTGCATTCCAGGCGGGTGGGCTTGGACCCAGATTGCATCACTTGGAGTTATCAAGCCACGCAATAAAGCGCCCGACGACACCCTCGCATCCTTTGTTCCAATGCCGATGATTCCTTCAAAATATGGCATGCCCCACGAGCATGAGCCGCGTACTTGGGGAGAGATAAAGAAAGGTTACACGCATTTTTCTGAGGGAGATGTCGGGGTAGCCAAAATCACGCCCTGTTTCGAGAATGGCAAATCCGTTGTTTTCCGTAATCTGAGAGGAGGAATCGGTAGCGGCACGACTGAGTTGCACGTCATTCGCCCCCTTTTTCTGGAAGCTGAGTACATTATTTTGTTTTTGAAAAGCCCATATTTTATAGAGGGGGGCATCCCGAAAATGACCGGCACGGCTGGGCAAAAGCGCGTGCCGTTTGAGTATTTCTCTAGCTCGCCTTTCCCTCTGCCGCCGCTTGCCGAGCAACGGCGCATCGTGGCGAAAGTGAACGAACTGATGGCGTTGCTGGAGCGGCTGGAGGCCGCTTGTAGCGCCTGTGAGACAACCCGTCAGTCTCTCCTTGAAGCCCTGTTGCGCGAGGATTGTCCCGCCGGCGCCGGCCGCTGACATCGGAATTGGCTGGGGGCAGAGGATTCGAACCTCTACTGGCGGAGTCAGAGTCCGCTGTCCTGCCGTTAGACGAGCCCCCATCGCGGGCGAGCGGGCGGGGGCGTGGTTTCCGCCGGCGCCCGAAAGCGTGTAGTATACCCGAATGTGTTGCGCCGCGCCCGCCGCGTTGACCGGCGGGCGTTTTTGACTGCGCCGCCGGCGCCGACTTCCCCGATGACTCGATGAAATGACTGCCAAAAAGAAAATCGCCGTGTTGGGCGGCACCGGCAACCTCGGTTACGCCCTGGCGCGGCGCTGGGCGCGGGCCGGTCACCGGGTGACCATCGGCTCCCGGGCGGCGGAGCGGGCGCAGGACGCAGCGCAGCGGCTCAATCAACGCCTGGGGGAGGCGCTGGTATTCGGCGCCGACAATGCGGCCGCGGCCCGAGCGGCCGAGGTCGTGGCGCTCACGGTGCCTTTCGCCGCGCAAAACGCCACCTTGGATGCCGTTTTGCCGGCGCTGTCGGGGCAGTTGCTCATCGACGCCACGGTGCCGCTGACGCCGCCGCGAGTGGCGGTCGTTCAGTTGCCTCCGCAGGGGAGTGCCGCGGTCATCACCCGCGATGCGGTGGGAGAGCGGGCCCGGGTGGCGGCGGCGTTTCACAACGTAGCCGCCGAGTTGCTGGAGCAAGATGCGCCCGTTGATTGCGACATCCTGGTGACTGCGGACGATGCGGCGGTGCGTCGGGAGGCGATGGAACTGGTGGAGGACAGCGGTTGCCGCGCCGTCAACGCCGGCAAACTGGCCAATGCCGCGGCCGCGGAGGCATTGACCAGCCTGCTCATCCATATCAACAAGGCATACAAGGTGCGCCATGCCGGAATTCGCATCACGGGCATCGCGCCGGCGGGGGATGCCGACTCGGCAAACTGATGTCTGTATGGGCGTTGCTTCCCGTAAAACGGCCGGCGTCCGCCAAGTCGCGCCTGGCCGGCCTATTGACCGTTGCCCAGCGCCGGCGCCTGTCCCTGCTCATGGCGGAAGATGTGCTTGCCGCTCTGGACGCGGCCGCGGCGGTCGCCGGCGTCACCGTGATCAGTTGCGATGACGCCGTCCTGGAACTGGCCGACGACTGGCGCGCGGAGACCCTGGATACCGGTAGCGACCACGGCCATATCGAGGACCTGTTGCGCGGCGTCTCGTCCCTTGCCGACAGGGACGTGGAAAAGGCGTTGATTCTGCCCGCCGACGTGCCGGAAGTGACGGCGGCGGACCTGGCGCGGCTGGAGCGAGCGCATCAGCGGGGAATCACCCTGTGTCCCGCCGCTCGCGGCGGCGGCACCAACGCACTGGTATTCACGCCGCCGTTGCCGCTGGACTTGCAATTCGGCAGGGGCAGTTTTGCCCGGTTCGAGCAAGCGGCGGCCCGGGCGGGCGTGCCGCTGACCCGGGTAATATGCGCACGGCCGGCGCGGGACATTGACCGTCCCGCCGACCTGCGGGCCTTGCGGCGGCGCCCTCGCGGCGGGCGGGCCTGGCGCTACGCCCGTTCATTGGACCTGTAACCGGCGCCCAGGTGCGGCGCGGCGCCTACTTGCGGGCTTTGCGACGGCGTCCTCGCGGCGGCCGGGTCTGGCGTTGCGCCCGCTCGTTGGACTTGTAACCAACGGCCGGACGCGGCGCCGCGTCGACCTGCGGGCCTTGCGGCGGCGTCCTCCTCGCGGCGGGCGGGCCTGGCGTTACGCCCACTCGTTGCGGTTGTAAGCGCCGGCGACGAGAAACGCCCGCCGGCAACGGTTGAGATGCGGTGAACAAGCGGCGCCCGCCCTGCGCGAAAGCGCCTGTCATCCAGGCGCGGTCCCGCGCCGCCTACCAGTCGTTTCTCAGCTCGCGCAGTTTCAGAAAAACCGTTTTCGCATCCGGCGCCGCCGGCAGGTCGGGAAAATCATCCCGCAACCGCTCGATGACCTGCGGGTTCTGCAAGCGGAAAAACGCATTGATGGTTTTTTCCCGGCCGATGGTGGTCACCAGGGCGTCGTTGGGGTCTTGTCCCTGCAACTCGTTCAGCAGTGATTGGGCCGCCTGGTTGCCGGGTTCCCGGCTCAGGGTGAACTGCAGGTTGTTGACGATGTAGTCGTGGCCGGGATAGACCAAGACGGAGTCGTCCAGGGTCGCCAGCTGGTTGGCGAAGGTCTGGTACAGCTCGCGGGGATGACCGCCGTTGTGGCAGTTCCCCGCTCCTGCGTTGAACAGGGTGTCGCCGCAGAACAGGGCCGCCGGTTCCGTGCGCGACAGCAGGCAGATATGGCTCATGGTGTGTCCCGGCGTATCCAGCACTTCCAGCTCCACGGCGCCCACTGTTACCACATCGCCGGCGCTGAGCGGCGCATCCACTCCGGGGATCCGGTCGCGGGCGTTATGGTGGGCCAGCAGGGCGGCGCCTGTTGCGGCGATCACGGCGGCGTTGCCGCCCGTGTGGTCGCCGTGCTCGTGGGTGTTCAGCACCTGGGCGATCTCCCAGCCGCGGCGGTGCGCCAGCGCCAGGCATTTCTCGTGGTCCAGCGGGTCTATGGCCAGGGCCTGGCCGGTGGCGGGGCAGGCAACCAGGTAGTTGAAGTTGCGCCAGCGGTTGCCGGTCCAGATCTGCTCGACGATCATGTCGTTGCCGCCTGGGGAAATGTGCGCCGGGGGACCCTGCCTTGCCGGCGCCGCCTCAGGCGGCCAGCTGCCGCAACACGTAGGGCAGGATGCCGCCGTGGGTGTAATACTCCCATTCTTTCGGCGTGTCCACCCGCACGGTCGCGGTGAACTCCGCGGCGCCGCCGTCTTCCGTCTCCGCCCGCACCGCGACTTCCCGCGCACCGTTTTCAAGGCCGTCAATGGAATAGGTCTCGCGGCCCGTCAACCCCAGGCTCGCGGCGCTCTCGCCCGGCTTGAAGACCAGGGGCAACACGCCCATGCCCACCAGGTTGGCGCGGTGAATGCGTTCGAAGCCGACGGCCAGCACGGCGCGTACGCCCAGCAGTTTGACGCCTTTTGCCGCCCAGTCCCGGGAAGAACCGGAGCCGTACTCGCTGCCCGCCAGGATGATCAGCGGCACGCCTTCTTGCCGGTATTGCATGGCCGCTTCGTAAATGCTCAGTTGCCTGCCGCTGGGCTGGTGCGTGGTCCAGCCGCCCTCGGTGCCCGGCGCCAGCTGGTTGCGCAGGCGCACGTTGGCGAGGGTGCCGCGCATCATCACCTCGTGGTTGCCGCGGCGCGAGCCGTAGGAATTGAAATCCTCGGGTTTCACGCCCCGGCCCTGCAGGTACTCGCCGGCGGGGCTGTCCGCCTTGACGGCGCCGGCGGGGGAAATGTGGTCGGTGGTGACACTGTCGCCCAACATCGCCAGCACCCGCGCGCCGCGAATGGGAAGAATGCCCGGCGGCGCCGCGCTCATGCCGTCAAAGTAGGGGGGCTTGCGTACGTAGGTGGAATCTTCCCGCCATTGGTATTGCTTGCCGGCGGGGGGCTTGATGGCGGTCCAGCGGCGGTCGCCGGCGAAGATTTCCCGGTAGGCGCCGCGAAACATGTTCGCGTCTATGGAAGCGTCCATGGCCGCGTTGATCTCGGCCTGGGAGGGCCAGACGTCCGCCAGGCGCACCTCGTTGCCGTTCGCGTCCCGGCCCAGGGGGTCGGCGGCCAGGTCGATGTCCATTACGCCGGCGATGGCGTAGGCGACCACCAGGGGCGGGGAGGCCAGGAAGTTCATCTTCACGTCGGCGTGTATGCGTCCTTCGAAATTGCGGTTGCCGGACAGCACCGCGGCCGCCGCCAGGCCGCCTTCCCGAATGGCGCGTCCCACGGCCTCGGGCAGGGGGCCCGAGTTGCCTATGCAGGTGGTGCAACCGTAGCCGACAATGTTAAATCCCAGCTGGTTGAGCGCCTCTAACAACCCGGCCCGCTCCAAGTAGTCGCGCACCACCAGGGAGCCGGGCGCCAAGCTGGTTTTCACCCAGGGCTTGACGCTCAGCCCCCGGGCGCGGGCTTTTTGCGCCACCAGCCCGGCGGCGATCATCACCGAGGGATTGGAGGTGTTGGTGCAAGAAGTGATGGCGGCAATGACCACCGCGCCGTCCTGCAGGCGGTGTTGCTCGCCCGCGGGCGTGGTGAACGCGGCGCTGCCGCCGCCGTTGCGCCCCTGGTTCGTCTCCGCCAGGTGGGCGCGCACCGCGGCGGCGGCCTCTCCCAGGGGAATGCGGTCCTGGGGGCGTTTGGGCCCCGCCAGGCTGGGGGTTACCGCGCCCATGTCCAGGGCGAGGGAGGCGGAGTATTCCGCCGCCGGCGTGTCTGCGTCCCGCCACAAACCCTGGGCCCTGGCGTAGGCCTCCGCCAAGGCCGCTTGTTGCTCGTCCCGCCCCGACAGGCGCAGGTAGCGAATGGTTTCCTGGTCAATGGGGAAGATGCCGCAGGTGGCGCCGTATTCCGGGGCCATGTTGGCGATGGTGGCGCGGTCCGCCAGGGACAGGCGGTCAAGGCCCGGCCCGTAAAACTCGACGAACTTGCCCACCACGCCTTCTTTTCTGAGCATCTCGACCACGGTCAGCACCAGGTCCGTGGCGGTGGCGCCCTCCGGCAACGCGCCGTCCAGCCTAAAGCCCACCACTTGGGGAATCAGCATGGTGCTGGGTTGTCCTAACAACGCCGCTTCGGCCTCGATGCCGCCCACGCCCCAGCCCAGCACGCCCAGGCCGTTGATCATGGTGGTGTGGGAGTCGGTGCCCACCACCGTGTCGGGGTAGGCCGTGGTCGCGCCGTCCGCCTCCTGGGTGAACACCACCCGGGCCAGGTATTCCAAGTTGACCTGGTGCACGATGCCGGTATCCGGCGGCACCACCGTGAAGTTGGCAAATGCCTGTTGTCCCCAGCGCAGAAACTCGTAGCGCTCGCGGTTGCGCTGGAACTCGATGGCCGCGTTTTGCTCGGCGGCGTCCGCCGTGCCGAAAGCGTCCACCATGACGGAGTGGTCGATGACCAGCTCCGCGGGCGACAGCGGGTTGATCCGGTCGGGGTCGCCGCCCAGGGATTGCATGGCGTCCCGCATGGCCGCCAGGTCCACCACCGCCGGCACGCCGGTAAAGTCCTGCATCAGCACCCGGGCCGGCGTGAACGCGATTTCACGGCTGGGCGCCGCCTGCGGTTGCCAGTTCACCAGGGCGGCGATATCGTCGCGGGCGCCGCTGTCCCCGTCTTCGCAACGCAACAGGTTTTCCAGCAGGATTTTCAGGGAGTAGGGCAGGCGGGCCAGGTCCCGCCCGGCCGCCGCGGCTTCTAGGGAATGGATGCGGTATTGTTGGCCGTTGACGTCAATGGTCTTCGTGGCGCTGTCGGTCATTAAAAGTGTCTCCGTAACGTAAACATGTTGGCAACAGGGCGGGCGGCGCAGCGCCCGCCAGGGTTTTTCACGGAATGATGCGGGCGCGGCCGCGGCCCGCCGCCTCAGTCGCGGTCTTTGTCGCTGGTCGCCTGGAACGCCCGAAGCAGGTCAATCGGTATGGGAAAAGCAATGGTGGAGCTTTTCTCGCCGGCGATTTCCGTCAGGGTCTGCAGGTAACGCAGTTGTATGCTGCTGGGATTGCGTCCCAGCACCGTGGCTGCCTCCAGCAACTTTTCCGATGCCTGCAACTCGCCCTCGGCGTGGATGACCTTGGCGCGCCGCTCCCGCTCTGCCTCGGCCTGCTTGGCGATGGCGCGAATCATGCTCTCGTCCAGGTCCACGTGCTTGATTTCCACGTTGGACACCTTGATTCCCCAGGCTTCCGTTTGCGAGTCCAGGTCTTTTTGTATGTCGCTGTTGAGCCGCTCCCGCTGCGACAGCATCTCGTCCAGCTCGTGCCGTCCCAGCACCGCCCGGAGCGTGGTCTGCGCCAGCTGGCTGGTGGCCTCGTGAAAGTTCTCCACCTGGATGATGGCGCGTTCCGGGTCCAGCACGCGGTAGTATAACACGGCATTGACCATGACCGATACGTTGTCCCGGGAAATGACGTCCTGGGTGGGCACGTCCATGGTCACGGTGCGCAGCTCCACCCGCTCGAACTGTTGCACCATGGGAATGATGACAATCAGCCCCGGCCCTTTCACCGAGGTGAAGCGTCCGAAAGTGAAAACCACCGCCCGCTCGTATTCCCGCAGGACCTTGATGACCAGCGGCAACAACAGCAGGAGGGCGATAATAAGGGGAATGTAAGTCAGCACTGTGCGTTCTCCTGTATGGGTTCAACTAGCAAAATCAGTCCCGCCCGGCCCGCCACCCGCACCGCGGCGCCGGCGCACAGGGGGGCGGTCGAGCGCACTTGCCACTGCTCGCCGTGCAAGCGCAGGCACAGGCGCCCGTCCGGAGTTTCTTCCAGCCGCCCGGTCGCGCCCATGAGCTCCTCTGCGCCGGCGACCACCGGGCGGCGCCGGGAGGTGATGAAAAAACGCAACATCAGCAGGAAAAAGAGACCGAAGAGAATGGCGAAGCCGGCGATCAGGGGCAGGGAGACGGCCAGGTTGCCGCCCTGGGGGTCGAACAAGATGACGGAGCCGATGACGAAGGCGACCGTGCCGCCTATTCCCAGCACGCCGAAGCTGGGCATGAACGCCTCCCCGATCATAAAAGCGATGCCTAACAGCATCAGGCCCAGCCCGGCGTAGTTCAGCGGCAACACCTGCAAGGCGTACAGGGCCAACAACAGGGAGATGCCGCCGATGACGCCGGGCAACACGTAGCCGGGGTTGGCCAGTTCAAAGAACAGCCCGTAGATCCCCAGCAGCATCAGCACGTAGGCAATGTTCGGGTCGGTGATGACGGCCAACAACTCGTTGCGCCAGTCCGGCTCGATGGTCTCCACTTGCAGGCCTGCCGTGTTCAGGACGTGCGGAGCGCCCGCCGCCGCCACGCGCCTGCCGTGGGCCTGGCGCAACAGGTCGGGCAGGTCCTTGGCCACGATGTCGATGACGTTCAAGTCCAGCGCCTCTTCTGCGGCCAGGCTGGCCGCCTCCCGCACCGCCCGCTCCGCCCATTCCGCGTTGCGCCCGCGCATCTCGGCGAGGCCGCGAATATAGGCGGCGGCGTCGTTCACCATCTTGCGGGTCATGGGGTTCGCCTCTTTCGAGGCGGCAGGCGGCGGCGTTTCCGCCTGTTCGTTTGGGTCGGCCTCGCGCTCCGGTTCATCCGTTGTGCCGCCGGCGGGTTTTTTCGGGGCGTCGAAGTCCGGTAAGCCGCCCAGTTGCACGGGGGTGGCCGCGCCCAGGTTGGTGGCGGGCGCCATGGCGGCGATGTGGGCGGCGTACAGCATGTAAGTGCCGGCGCTGGCGGCGCGCGCCCCCGCCGGCGCCGTATAGACGGCCACCGGCACGGGGGATGCGATCATGGCGCGGATGATGTCGCGCATGGCCAGGTCCAGGCCGCCGGGCGTGTCCAGTTGCAGGACGACGATGTTGGCGGCGGCCGCGGCGGCCGTATCCAGTCCGCGGCGAATATAATCACTGGTGGCCGGGCCGATGGCCCCGTTCACCGTGAGCAACACCGCCTTGCCGGCCGGCGCCTGGGGGGCGGACGCGACCGGCATCGCGCCCAGGGCAAGCACGAGGAACAGGCGGTGCATCATTCGCGGCTTCGCGGCGGGCGCTTGCCCGGCGCCGTTGTGCGTTGGCGGGTCATCGGGTCATTATACCCGCCGGCGATTGAATAATGCATGGGAATGACGGCGGGGCGATTGCCTTGTTGCCGCCCGCAGTGGTTGCCGGCGTCCCCGGCGATTGCCGCCGCGCTGTGCGGTTGCGGTTGTCGCGCCCGCTCCGGCGGCGGTCGAGTAATGCATGATAATGACGGCGGGACGGCCTCAGAGTTGCCGCCCGCGGCGGTTGCCGGCGTCCCCGGTGATTGCCGCCGCGCTGCGCGAAGGCGCTTGTCGCGCCCGCGCCGCCGGTGGCGGCCGTCTGTCGGTCGCAACGCCGCCGGACGCGGTGGAACCCGGCAGGGCGGTCGGCGCACTCGCGGCGGTTGCCGGCGTCCCCGGCGATTGCCGCCGTGCTGCGCGAAGGCGCTTGCCGCGCCCGCACCGCCGGCGACGGCCGCCTGCCGGCCGCAGGGGAACCCGGCGGCGTCATTGGCGCACTCGCGGCGTCTCCGGTGATTGCCGCCGCGCTGTGCGAAGGCGCTTGCCGCGCCCGCACCGCCGGTGGCGGCCGTCTGTCGGTCGCAACGCCGCCGGGCGCGGTGGAACCCGGCATGGCGGTTGGCGCACTCGCAGCGGTTGCCGGCGTCCCCGGCGATTGCCGCCGCGCGGAGCCATTGAACCTTCCGCCGCCGTCATGTCTAACTATTGACAGCATTAACAGGTTATACTTGCACGCCATGAAGAATCGCCGCGCCATTTACGACCGGTTTCCCGCACGGGACCGGCGTGCGACCGGCAACCTGTTGCGACCTGCCGACATCGCCGTTGCGGCCGTCGGCGTTGCGGCCGGCGCCGCTCCGGCCCGGTCGCCGCACGCCGCGGCCAATGCGCCTTGGCTCGTCCCATGAGGCATTCCCGTCACGCGCCGCCGCGTCATTCCATGCGCCGGGTTTTCAGCAAACGCCTTGTGCAGTGGCTCTTGTTGGCGGCCCTGTGGCCGGCGGCCGCGGCGCCTGCCGCCCCGCCGCCGCAACAGTCCTCTGGGCAGGCGGCCGCCGCGCCGCAGTTGTTGCTCGCAGAGCAGGAGAGCGCAGAGGCCGCGCCCCGCCGCGCCGCGGCCGGCGTGTTGTTGCCCGAGGCGCACAACGCGGAGGGCCGGGCGGAGGGCCGGGAGCCCATGTGCATGATGGTATGCGCCGGCTGGGAACAGCGTTGCGTGCGGACCAGTCGCGCCGCGGGCGTCGTCTCCGAAAAGTGCATGCGCACCTGCGCGTCTTTCGTCGAGGAGTGCTTCTGAACCGGCTTGTTCGCGGCAACCCGCCGCGTTTCCATACGTCTCCGTGCGTTTTCCTGTTGCCTTGTGGCATAATGGGCCCGGTTTCGGGCCGCGGCGCGAAAGTGGCGGAATTGGCAGACGCGCTGGATTTAGGATCCAGTGGGGCAACCCGTGAGAGTTCGAGTCTCTCCTTTCGCACCAGTCACCCGGTCGGCGCCCCCTGCGGGCCGGCGCCCCTGCCGCGTTGCCTGGGCGCAACAACAAAACAAGCAGATGCAGATTTCCGTTGAAACAACAGGCGCCCTGGGAAGGCGCGTCACCGTGGACGTACCGGAGGAGCGGGTCGCCGATGAAGTGGAGCGGCGCCTGGTCTCCATGAGCAGGACCAGCCGCATCCAGGGGTTTCGCCCCGGCAAGGCGCCGTTGCGCGTGGTCAAGCAGCGTTTTGGCGCCCAGGTGCGCAAGGAGGTGGTGGAGCGCCTGCTGGCGTCTTCTTTCGAGGAGGCCGTTGCCCGGGAGCAACTCCGCCCGGCAGGTCTGCCGCGGTTTGACCCGGTCACGGCTGACGCCGGCAGCGGCCTGTCTTACACCGCGCACTTCGAAGTGATGCCGGAAATAAAGCCCGCCCCCGTTGAAAATCTGACAGTGGAAAAGCCGCGATGCGACCTCAGCGCCGAGGACGTGGAAAACACCATAACGCGGTTGCGCCGCCGCCGGCGCCGGTTTCAGCCGGTGGAGCGAGCCGCGCGCGAGGGGGACCAGGTGGAGATGGATTACCAGGGACGGATGGACGGAAAGCCCCTGGAAGGATTGGAAGCCGCCGGCGCAAAGGTTGAAATCGGCGCAGGAAACCTCATATCCGGTATGGAGGACGGCCTGGCGGGCGCTGTTGCGGGCCAGTCCCTGGAGTTGAACCTGACGTTCCCCGACGATTACCATCGCCCGGAGCTGGCCGGCAAGCCGGTGACGTTCCAGGTGCAGGTCGGCGCCGTCTCGGAGCCGGTATTGCCCGAGCTGGACGAGGCGTTTTTCCAGGAGTTCGGGGTGAAGGAAGGCGGCGAGGAGGCTTTTCGGCGGGAAATTCGTCGCCACATAGAGCGGGAGGCCGAGGTCGCGTTGCGGGGGCGCTTGCGGGATTCGGTGATGCAGGCCTTGCACGACGCCAACCCGGTGGAGGCGCCGCAGACCCTGGTGGATGCGGAAGCGGAACGCGTGCGGCAGGGCTTCATCGCTGAGGCGAAGGCCCGGGGCGTTGCCGAGGACCTGGCCGCCCGGGCGGTGGACGCCGGCGTCATGGAGCAGGCGGCGCGAAGCCGGGTCGCCCTGCGGTTGCTGACGGCGGAGATTATTCGCGACCAGGGGTTGCGGCCCGACCCGAAAAAAGTCCGGGCGATCATTGACAAGAGGGCGCAGAACTACGAGGACGCAGAGGCCCTGGTGAACTGGTATTACGGCGACGAGAAGCGCCTGGCGGAAATCGAGGCGCTGGCCTTGGAGGACGAGGTGATTGACTGGGTCCTGTCCCGTTGCCGGGTGACGGAAAAAAACCTGTCATTTGACGAATTGATGAATAAAGGGCAAACTATGGGGGATGAAACAGGGGCGGCGCCCGGTGACGGCGCGCGCTCCGGCGGAACGACTGATGAGCAATAACGAGACAAAAGCGCTGAACCTGGTGCCCATGGTGGTGGAGCAGACCGCTCGCGGCGAGCGCGCCTACGACATTTACTCCCGCCTGCTGAAAGAGCGGGTGATCTTCCTGGTGGGGGGAGTCGAGGACCACGTGGCCAACCTGATTGTCGCCCAGTTGCTGTTCCTTGAATCGGAGAATCCGGACAAGGACATACATTTTTACATCAACTCCCCCGGCGGCGCGGTGTCGGCGGGACTGGCCGTTTATGACACCATGCAGTTCATCCAGCCGGACGTGAGCACCCTGTGCGTCGGCCAGGCGGCCAGCATGGGCGCCTTGTTGCTGGCCGGCGGCGCCCGCGGCAAGCGTTTTTGCCTGCCGCATTCGCGGGTGATGATTCACCAGCCGCTGGGCGGGTTCCACGGCCAGGCCACCGACATCGACATTCACGCCAGGGAGATCCTGAAAGCGCGGGAGCGCCTGAACAGCATACTGGTCAAGCACACGCGCCAGTCCCTTGCCAAAATACGCAAGGACACCGAGCGCGACAAGTTCATGAGTGCGGACGAGGCGAAAAAATACGGGCTGGTGGACGCGGTGCTGACGGAGCGCGCCTCCCTGCCGGCGGGCGTCGCGGCGGCGGCGTAGTCCCATTGAGCAGGCGAGATTATGAGCGGCGATAAAAAAGGCAAGACGGGCGCGGGCGAGCGGTTGCTGTACTGTTCGTTCTGCGGCAAGAACCAGCATGAGGTGCACAAGCTCATTGCCGGCCCGTCCGTGTTTATATGCAACGAATGCGTTGAGCTGTGCAACGACATCATCTTGGAGGAGACCAAGAAAAAACCCCTGCCCGGAAGCAACCGGTCCCTGCCGACCCCCAGCGAAATCAACTCGATACTGGACCAGTACGTCATCGGCCAGGACACCGCCAAAAAAATCCTCTCGGTGGCGGTGTACAACCACTACAAGCGCCTGGAGCACGACGCGAAAAAATCCGACGTGGAGCTGGCAAAAAGCAACGTACTGCTCATCGGCCCCACCGGCAGCGGCAAGACCCTGCTGGCGGAGACCATGGCCCGGTTGCTCAACGTGCCGTTCACCATCGCCGACGCCACCACCCTGACCGAGGCGGGTTACGTGGGCGAAGACGTGGAAAACATCATTCGGAAGTTGTTGCAAGGGTGCGACTACGACGTGGAGAAAGCCCAGACCGGCATCGTTTATATTGACGAGATAGACAAGATCTCCCGCAAGCAGGACAACCCGTCCATCACTCGCGATGTTTCCGGCGAAGGGGTGCAACAGGCCTTGTTGAAGCTGATCGAGGGCACCATGGCGTCCGTGCCGCCGCAGGGCGGCCGCAAACATCCGCAACAGGAGTTTTTGCAGGTCAACACGGCGAACATCCTGTTTATCTGCGGCGGCGCTTTTGCCGGCCTGGACAAGATCATTCGGGCGCGCACGGAGCGGGCCGGCATCGGCTTTTCCGCCGAGATAACAAGCCTGTCGGACCGCAAGAGCCAGGGCGAGCTGTTGCGCGCCGTGGAGCCGGAAGACCTGATCAAGTACGGGCTCATTCCCGAGTTCGTCGGCCGCCTGCCCGTGGCGGCCGTGCTGACCGAGCTGGAGGAGGAGCAACTGGTGAAGATCCTGGTGGAGCCGAAAAACTCCCTGACCCGCCAGTACCGGCGCATGTTCGACATGGAAAACTGCGAAATCGAGTTCCGCGACGAGGCCCTGCGCGCCGTGGCGAGAAAATCCATGGAACGAAAAACCGGCGCTCGCGGCCTGCGCTCCATCCTGGAAAACGTGTTGCTGGATACCATGTACGAGTTGCCCTCCATGAAAGACGTGACCAAGGTGGTGGTGGATGAAAGCGTGATTGAGGGCGATTCCGACCCGTTGTTGATCTACGAGGGCGCGGACCTGCCCAAGACGGCCGCCGGCAAGGAAGCCGCATGAGCGCGCGCCGCCCGCAATCGCGGCGTTGCGGCGCCGCGGCCCGCCGCAACTGCGAATAGCCGCCGTGCCGGCCAAGTCCAGCAGGCGCAAGTTGCGCATTTTCCCCGTGTTGCCGTTGCGCGACGTGGTGGTCTATCCGCACATGGTCATCCCCCTGTTCGTGGGCAGGGAGAAGTCCATCCGGGCGCTGGACACCGCCATGGACGACAACAAGCAGGTGTTGCTGGTGGCGCAGAAGAGTGCGCAGGACAACGATCCCGCCGCAGAGGACATTTACCAGGTGGGCGCTCTTTCCAACATTCTGCAGCTGCTGAAACTGCCGGACGGCACCGTCAAGGTGCTGGTGGAAGGCATACAGCGCACCCGCATTGTCGAGTTCATCCAGACGGAGGCGGTGTTTTTCGCCAACACGGCGCCGCTGAAAGTGAAAACCACGGACGAGCGGGCGGCGGACGTGTTGTTGCGCTCGTTGTTGGGGCAGTTCGAGAAGTACGTGAAGCTGAACAAGAAGATGCCGCCGGAAGTCCTGTCCTCGCTGACCGGCATCGACGACCCCTCCCGCCTGGCGGACACCATTGCCGCGCACCTGTCCATCAAGATCGAGGAAAAACAGGCCCTGCTGGAGCAGGTGAACCTCAACGAACGCCTGGAAACCCTGGTGCGCCTGATGGAAACGGAAATCGACCTGCTGGAGATGGAAAAACGCATACGCGGGCGGGTCAAGTCGCAAATGGAGAAGAGCCAGCGCGAGTACTACCTGAACGAGCAGATGAAAGCCATTCAGAAGGAGCTGGGAGACATGGACGAGGCGCCCAATGAGCTGGAAGAGCTGGAGCGAAAAATCGCCAAGTCGGGCATGCCCAAGGACACCCGCAAGAAGGCGGAGGCCGAGCTGGGCAAGTTGAAGATGATGCCGCCCATGTCCGCCGAGGCCACCGTGGTGCGCAACTATGTTGACTGGCTGGTGAACGTCCCCTGGAAGAAGCGCAGCCGCATCTCCCGGGACATTCAGCAGGCGGAGCAGACCTTGGAGCAGGACCACTACGGCCTGGACAAGGTCAAGCAACGCATTCTCGAGTACCTGGCGGTGCAACAACGAGTGAAGAAGTTGAAAGGTCCGATCCTGTGCTTGGTGGGGCCGCCCGGCGTGGGCAAGACCTCCCTGGGACGCTCCATCGCCCGCGCCACCAACCGGGAGTTCGTGCGCATGTCCTTAGGCGGGGTGCGCGACGAGGCCGAAATCAGGGGGCATCGCCGCACCTACATCGGCTCCCTGCCGGGCAAGATCATACAGAGCATGGCGAAAGTGGGCGTGCGCAACCCCCTGTTGTTGCTGGACGAGGTGGACAAGATGGCCATGGACTTTCGCGGCGACCCGGCGTCGGCTCTGCTGGAAGTGCTGGATCCGGAGCAGAACAACTCGTTCGTCGATCACTACCTGGAGGTGGACTACGACCTGTCCGAGGTGATGTTCGTCACCACCGCCAACAGTCTCAACATTCCCGCGCCGTTGCTGGACCGGATGGAGGTCATTCGCATCTCCGGCTACACCGAAGACGAGAAAATCAGCATTGCCCGGCAGTACCTGGTGCCCAAGCAGTTGGAGCGCAACGGCTTGAAACCCGAGGAAATCAGCATAGGCGAGGCCGCCACCCGGGAGATTATCCGCTATTACACCCGCGAGGCCGGCGTGCGCAACTTAGAGCGGGAGATTGCCGGCATCTGCCGCAAGGTGGTGAAGCGGCTGTTGCAAAAAACCGGTATGAAACGGCTGGCGGTAACGCCCGCCCGGCTGGAGAAGCTGATCGGGGTGAAGCGCTTTCGCTACGGCCGGGCGGAGGAAGAGGACCGGGTGGGACAGGTTACCGGGCTGGCGTGGACGGAAATGGGCGGCGACCTGCTGACCATAGAGGCCGCCGTGGTGCCGGGCAAGGGCGAGGCCATTCGCACCGGCCACTTAGGAGACGTGATGAAGGAGTCCATAGAGGCGGCGCGCACCGTGGTGCGCAGTCGCAGCGAGGTGCTGGGCATTGAGCCGGACTTCTACAAGGAGTTTGATTTTCACCTGCACGTACCCGAAGGGGCCACGCCCAAGGACGGCCCCAGCGCCGGGGTCGCCATGTGCACCGCCCTGGTCTCCGCCCTGACGGACATTCCGGTGCGCGCCAACGTGGCCATGACCGGTGAAATCACGTTGCGCGGCGAGGTGTTGCCCATCGGCGGCCTGAAAGAAAAATTGCTGGCGGCCCTGCGCGGCGGCATTGACACGGTGCTGATTCCTTCCGAAAACGAGCGGGAGCTGGTGGAGATCCCCCGCAACATCAAGCAGAACCTGGTCATCAAGCCGGTGCGCTGGATCGACGAAGTGCTGGAAATCGCGTTGCAACGCGCGCCCCGGCCCCGGGCCGGCGCGGGCAAGGGCGGCGACATCGTGAAAAAAGGGAAGGGCGCCGCCGGCAAAGCCAAGGGAGCGATCCTCCCCCACTGAGGCGCTGCCGCGGCCGCGGCGTTCTTTCCCGCCCGCGCAGTGCGTATTGACCTGCCGCCGTTCCCGGCGTATTGTTTCGCTTTGCTTGCCTCGGCGCCGTCGCGGCCGTGGCTTTTGGCCGGCGTTTTTTCCCGCCCGCGCAGTGCGTATTGACTTGCCGCCGTCCCTGGCGTATCATCTCCGTCTCGATTGTTACGCGACAACGGGGCATGGCGCAGTCTGGCAGCGCATCTGCTTTGGGAGCAGAGGGTCGGGGGTTCAAATCCCTCTGCCCCGACCAAGTTCAATCCGCAGGGGCGGGCCGGAATTTCCTGCCGTGTCCGCTGTTGTCCAGGGCGCCCGTAGCTCAACGGGATAGAGCATCGGCCTTCTAAGCCGAGGGTTAGGGGTTCGAGTCCTCTCGGGCGCGCCAGTACGCCGGTTTTCGCCGCCCGCGGCCGGTTCCCGCCCCGGGGTGTCGTGCGCGGCGACGGCGCAATGGTGAGTGTAGCTCAGCTGGTAGAGCGCCGGATTGTGATTCCGGTGGCCGTGGGTTCGAGTCCCATCACTCACCCCATTTACCTGGACGCCTCGCAGGATGCGCTCCGGACTTGCCTGGGCGCAACTTGTGCGTGCGCAGGATACGCCCTAGGTTTGCCAGGGTTGCGACATTGGCGCTCTGCGTGAGGCGCCTCGCCGCGGCTGACCCTCGGCGGATGCAAGTTCGCTTGCCCGGGTCGCAATATTGGCGCCATGCGGGATGCGTCCCGGCTTTGCCTGGGCGCAACCTGTGCGCCTTGCGCTCCGGCGCCATCCCGCCTGATGCGGGCCGTTAGCTTAGTTGGTAGAGCAGGGGACTCTTAATCCCAAGGTCCAAGGTTCGAATCCTTGACGGCCCACCATTTTCAATCTCGCCCCGCGCCGCTGGTTCGCAGGCAGGGGGCGGGCAAAAAACCGCAACTGGAACGAGGAGGATTAGGCAACATGAACAACCTGCCGGGCATGCAAGGAGGCGCGTGTTTCTCCGCCGACGGCAAGTATCGCTACCGGCTGACCCGAGACTGGGACGGCGGCGCCGGGCGGCTGGCGGTCATTGGCTTGAACCCGTCGACAGCGGATGCGAAAACAGATGATCCGACCATTCGCAGGCTGTGTGGTTTCGCACAAGAACAAGGGGCGGGCGGACTGATGGTGGTCAACCTGTTTGCCTTTTGCGCATCCAAACCTGTAGAACTTTGGCAGAAGTTCAAGGAAGGCGTTGATATTGTCGGCCTTGAAAATGACGCCATGATACGGGAACAGGTTGCGGCAAAAGACGTCACCATGGTGCTGGCGGCCTGGGGCAATGGCGGACTCCGGCAGAGAGGGCTGCGCCAGCGCCGGGTGCAGGAGTTGGTGGAACGGATTCGCCCCCTGCATTGCCTATGGGTGAACAAGTCGGGGATGCCGTGCCATCCCCCTCGCCAGGGGATACCGAAAAACACGCGCCCGGTGCCGTTGCCGTAACCCGACAACCCCCTGCCGCTACTGCCGCGCTCAACCCCGGCCCCCATTCCTGGTGGCACGCTACGGCGAGCGCCCATCGCTGGGTTTTTCCGGGCGTTGTCGGCGGGCCAGTCTCGTAGTGAGCACCGCTGGGTTTTCGGGCGTCGCCGGTGGCGGTTGGCGCATTGCCGGCGCCGCTGGTCGTCTCTGGGCGCAAGCTGAGGCGCACCGCCTCGCCGCCGCGCCGCCGCGCCGCG
>CAZDXS010000032.1:0-3436 GCA_964509455.1 uncultured Enterobacteriaceae bacterium
CGCGTTACGACTTCCGGTACAGCCCGCCACTCGCCGGGTTGGGCTTCACTGCTTTCCAAACGCCACCAGACGCGGCGCAGGCGCAGGACTACGTCAACGCTGTTTTTGCCGGAAGAAAGCTTGCATTTTATGCAGTCTCCATCTGCGGACGGGCGGGCCGTGATGCCGGCGCCCTGCGCCTCGGCGCTGGGTGATTTTGTCTCCGCCTTGAGGGTTGCGCCCTCCGCGCCGGCAAAAGTGATTTCCGTGGCGGCGTGTCCATCCGGCCCCGGCAACAATGTTTTCGGCTCCGTGTAAGGCTCGTCGTTCATCCGGATTTCACGCAGGTCGCGAAAATATCGGAACTCTCCGCCGTCGATCATTGCTACGTCTTTGTCGTACGCCCGGATGAAGAAGCGTCCCTGGCGGTCGCCCAGGACTTCTGCAAGAGATTTTTCGGCAGGATTGAAGTTTTCACCTTTCCAGCCGCCTTTGCGCTCTTCTCCTACTCGCACCCAGGAAATATTGTCGGGGGTCGTCAGCTTCAACTCGGGTACGGCGCCAACGAACAACTGTCCCTCCGGGGAATCGTCGAATACGACGTTGCCTTTCAGATCGAAGCACGGCTCGTCAGTTTTTAATGTCTCCTTTTTGGCTTCTCCGCTCCCTTTCCACCACTTTGACGTTGGCGGTGTAGGTGCGGGGGCTTTGAACTCCACGGCCTCTCCACTCCCCTTCGACCTGTGGAAGTAGTGGGCAATAAAGCCCTCATCTCGACAGGGGCTGTGTTCAACAGGAGGCGGCTCCCCTAATCGCTCGAATTCCTCTGGGGCAATTACGATGTAGTGGCCGCCGGTGAGGCGGGTTACTTTTCTCCCCTCACCTTTCCAGTCCGCCGGGAACTTGAAGATCATCGTGCGGGTGCCGCCTTTCTTTGCCCCAGACAATGGCGACCGGACGAATCTTTGTTTGCCGGCTTCGTCTTGATAGGATACTTTCAGTGTTCCAGTGAACGAGGGGATGATGCATTCTCCACCCTGAATGATCAATGCGTGACTATTCTGGGATATGGAGATTAGTTGTGCTTGCTTGCCGCCGGTTACAACGATTTCCCAGCTACGGTCTGTTGTCTCGCGGCAGATGAGTTCCGGGCGATGGCCTTGCCCGGGCGACGGATGCTTCGGGCCTCGTCTCCCTCCATGCTTCCATGGTTTTTTCCATAGGCGCTTTATCCACTTCCAAAAGTCGTGCAGCGTCGCTTTCATTGTAAACCTACGTTTTGCCTGCCACGGCCTCGCGGGCCGCATTGCCTGGAACGTGATAACAAGTCATATCGTACCTCTGTGTGCATCTTCTGTGTCATTTACCACAACGCCCGGCGTTGTGCCGGATAGCCCCCTGCCGCAAGCATAACAAACCGAGGGGGGCTTGTCCAACAGCGGCGCGGGTTTTGTAAGGGCAAAGCCAAAATTTCCCTCTTTCCGCCATACTGTGACGGTGCTTTTACACGAGGAGAAAACCACCATGTTAGTGAACAAAATCAAGTTGGACCAACGCGCCCAAGCCCGGTTGGAAGTGGTCTGCCGGGCGGAGCGCGGCGAGTTGCGTCAGAAAGAGGCGGCGCGGTTGTTGGGCGTGTGCGAGCGCCGGTTCCGGCAGATCTTGAAGCGCTACCAGGAGGAGGGGCCTGTCGGGATGATTTCCCCCAGGCAATCCGCCAGCATGTTACTGGTTCTCCCGGTTTTGCAGTATGCCGTTCGCCAGTTCGTACGTGGCGTTGTTGATGCTGTGTATGGTGTCGTCAAACACCGGCATGTCGATGCCGAAGCAGTCTATTCCGCGGCGCGTTACGCCGCCTTCATCCGCGATGTACGCGCGTATCCCGGCCGGGTCCAGGGCGTCGTTCTCGGCGTACTTGAACCGGCGGCGGGTTTTGTCCTGTCCGGGGAAGTTCCGGCTCAGCATGATCAGGTTGTTGATCTCCTTGAGGAGATAGTCGCTGTGGGTGGAGACCAGCACTTTCAGTCCCGCCCGGACGCAACGCGCCAACAGCCGCGCCAGCAACACCTGGTTGGCGGTGTCCAGGTGGCTCTCCGGCTCGTCTATGACCAGCAGGTGGTTCTTGCAGGCCGTGTGTCGCAAAAAGAAATAGAGGCCGGACAACTCCTGGGCGGCTGCCGACGCCCGGTGCAACGGCAGGTTGAAGCTGCGGTTTTTGTCGCGCGTCCGGGAGACGAAGCGCACTTCATCGTTGACCACGCGATAGTCGCCGCCCATCAGCTCCTTGATGTCGTCGAACAGCCGACTCTCCCAGAACTCGCTCTTGGCTTTGCCAAGGTCCGGTATGTCCCTGGCGTAGTCAATATTGTCCCTGACCGGCATCGCGTAACGGCTGGCGGCGCGATTGACGAAAGCATACGTCGCCGCATCGTCCCGGACGCCCTCCGTCGCCATGTTTTGCAACCGGTCCACCATGCGGCTCTTGGCGAAATCAAGATCCCGGAGAAACAGCGAGGCGCCGGACCGTTCGGAGGTAAGAACGAACGGGCAGGGCAACGCACCCATCGTGTCCGTCAGCAGAAAACTGATGTAGGCATATTCCAGCGCCGCCGCCGTTTTCTTTTTGTCGAGGCCCCGGGACGGCGGCCCCGCCCTTTTGAAAGACACGGATACCTTGCCGGCCGCCGGCGTGAACGAAAACGCGCCCACATCGGTCATCTGCCGGCGGCCGGTCGGGAGGTCGTCCTCAGCCGCGCCCGGGGCGTATTCCGCCCGGATCGACGCATCCTTGAACTCGTCGCCCTGGGCCTTGAACACTTCGGGCAACACTTTTTTCGAGTAGGCGGCGGCTATCGCCCGGAGCAGCCCGGCCCGTTGTTCGTTGAACGGCGGGCAATCCACGGTAATGTTCGCGGCGCCGTCGCACAACGCCCGGGAAATCTTCCGGAGGAACGAAAAGCCGTTCACCGCCGCCGGCCCCCGGGGCAACAGGCGGCCAAAGCCCGACCAGAACTGCCACGTTTGCAACAAACCGTAGAGGGCATACACCAGAGAGGTCTTGCCCGTGTTGTTGCGGCCCGCGATGATGGTGAGGTCGCCGAGTTCAAGCTCGGCTTCCTTCACCGGGCCTATGTTTTTGAAGTGAAACTTCACTGGCCGAACGCCTTGCTTTTCCATTTTCCCTCCTCTATTGGGGTTGGAGTTGCTGGTCGGCGGGCGCGCCCGCCGGGATTACTGTGATTGTGTGTGCGCCATGCCTGTTTCCTGCCCGCCGGACGTCGGAGTTTCCTCGCGCGACCGGGGCGGTCCTCGCAACGGCGACTCCCCGTCAACGCTGTGCGCCGCCGGGGCATCATCCACGGGGGCAAGCATAACAGGATGACGGGCGCTTGTCGAATTTATTGCGCCGGTCGGCAGGGCCGGGCGCGGGGGCTTCCGCACCGGGGGCTTGCCGGGC
>CAZDXS010000033.1:0-3354 GCA_964509455.1 uncultured Enterobacteriaceae bacterium
TGGCGGCGGCGCTCACGGGCGGCGCCTGCGGCATGAAAGCGACATGAGCGGTCTGCTGGCGGGCAGCCCGGTGCGGCGTTTGGCACGGCTCCTGTTGGCCCTGGCGGCGGCGCTCACGGGCGGCGCCTGCGGCATGAAGGCGACATGAGCGGTCTCCTGGCGGGTTGCTCGGCGCGGCGTTTGGCACGGCTCGCCCTGGCGCCGGCGGCGGTGCTGGCGGCGCCGTTCTTCTTCTCGTCCCCGGCCGCGGCCGCCAACATCGCCTACGAGGAACCCTCGCCGCTGGTGCATCCGCGCCTCACCGCACACTCGAAAATCATGGAGAAGAAAATCTACCGGGTGCGCGACGGAGTTTACCTGGCGTACGGCTACGGCCTGGCCAACAGCACCATGGTGGTGGGCGATGACGGGGTGATCATCATCGACGTGATGGAGGACTTCGAGCGCGGACAGGAAGTGTTGCAGGCGTTTCGCAAAATCACCGACAAGCCCGTCAAGGCCATCGTCTATACCCACAACCACATCGACCACGTGGGCGGCGCCCGCGCATTCGCCACCCAGGAGCAAATCGCCGCCGGCGAGGTCCAGCTGATTGCACACGCCTCGCTGCCGGAGGCGGTGGTCAACTGGTCCGGCACCATAGGCCCCATCCTGGCGCGGCGCTCCTCCTACTTCGCCGGCGTTTACTTAGAGCGCGGAGAAAAAGGCTGGGTGAACATGGGCATCGGGCCGCGCATCTTCACCGGGCGGGCGACGTTCCTGCCGCCCAACCTGTTGGTCGATAAGGAGCTGGAGCTGACCGTGGCGGGCGTTGACCTGCGCATCGTCCACGTGCCCAGCGAAACCGACGACGAAATCATCGTCTGGCTGCCGCAACTGAAAGTGTTGCAAACGGCGGAAGTGTTGCAGGGGGAGGCGTTTCCCAACCTGCACACCATGCGCGGCACCCGCTACCGGGACCCGGTCAAGTGGTACAAGGCGGTGGACGTGTTGCGCTCCTTTCCCGCGGAGTACATGGCGCCGTCCCACGGGCGCCCCGTTCACGGCTACGAGAACATACAGGAAGTGCTGACCCACTACCGCGACGCCATCCAGTACGTGCACGACCAGTCCGTCCGACTGATGAACAAGGGCGCGTTGCCCGAAGACCTGGCGGAGTTAATCCGCCTGCCCCCGCCCCTGGCCAACCACCCGTGGCTGGGCGAGTTCTACGGCTCGGTAAAAAACTCGGTGCGGCAGTTCTACGCCGGCTACATCGGCTGGTACCAGGGCGACCCATGGGAGGTGGACCGCCTGCCGCCGGAGCGCCGCGCCCGGCACTACGTCAGGACCATGGGCGGCCGCGGCGCGGTGCTGAGCGAAGCCCGCCGCGCCCTGGAGGACGAGGAGTACACCTGGGCCGCAGAAGTGCTCAGCTACCTGTTGCGCCTGGACGGCGAGGACGGCGAAGCCCGCACCCTCAAGGCCAAAGCCCTGCGGCAGTGGGGCTACGGGCAGCTTACGTCCACCTGGAGAAACTGGGCGCTGACCGCCGCCATGGAGCTGGAGGGCCGGCTGCCGGCCGGCGGCGGCATCCTGAAAGCCTCCCCCGACATCATTGACGCCTTCCCCAGCGGCCGCATGATTGAGTTGCTATCTACGCGGTTGGACGCGGAACGATGCGACGACGCCCGCCAGCTGACGGGATTCGCCATCCGCGACACCGGCGAGACTTTCGCCCTGGAGTTGCGCCGCGGCATCGCCGAGTTCCACGCGCCGGCCCCGCCGCACACCGCCGAGAACATCACCATAACCCGGTCGCACTTGGTGGACCTGTTCATCGGCAAAGCCAGCCTGGAGGAGTTGGTCGCCGCCGACGATGTTGACGTCGCAGGAGACCGCCGCAAAATCAGGCGCTTCGCCAGCTGCATAGAAAGCGCCGGCCGCACGCCCATCACCCTCAGCATCCCCGCGAACCTGAACTCCCCGTAAACCTGAACCGCCCGAAGCCGCCGCCCCCGCCGCGCCGCGCTACGCCCCGCCGTTGCCCGTGCCTGCGGGCACCGCGCCGGTGCGTTGCTTTTCGGCTACTCCTGCAACAAGTTTATTTTGGGGTCGTTTTTGACGACTTGTTCAACGATTCTGGCGAAAAACCTCGCGGCTTCTCTCATATTCCTGACAGTCCTGTTCATATCCACTTGTCCGCTGTCGTCAGAAACAAGCCAACTGTCTTCGGCATTGTCCTTATTCCACCGGGCGACAGTTATTGATTTAGTGGTGGTTCTGTGTGCCAACTTATAATTCTCTGCTTCGCTGTCCCCCCCAATCGCAACTCTCATAGTATCCCTGATGTGCCTACGTATGTCTCCTTTTATGTCATCAGCAAGAGAGCGCCCCTCCTCATCAAAGGAGTAAGTGATTAATTTGAAACAGAGTTTCCATTCGGCAGGATCTGAGGCGGAGCCGATCTCCAGTTGTGGGTACATCTTTATTCCGTAACCGGCGGCATCCTGGTGCTCGTATTCCTTATCATCGCCCCACCAGCAGCACAGAAACCCACCGGACCGATTGTTTACATAGTGCAAACCGGTAAAGCTCCGCTTATCAACGAGAAAGCCACAAAACCCTTGCCAGGAATTCCACAACCAATCACCCGTCCCCAGTTTTTCCCACGCGTTGGTTTCGTTTTCCCATTTCTGCAGATAGTCCCTGAAATCCGTTAGTATGGCGTTTCTTCCCTTGTACAACCCCAGCACTTTCAGAAAATCCTGCCGGGTGAAAGTTTCGTACGGAGTGTCACACCTTACTCTCATGTCCTCGTACACGAAGTTGCCCGTTTTCAGGAAAATCGGGTATATGTTGTCGCTCGCCACACCCTCGGTCATCTTCACCAACACCTCCCCCCTTTCAAGGTTTGGCCCCTCCCCAAGCACCACCGCGTTATAATATTCCACAAGCTGGCCTGTGTTAGCCACGCCATCGGTTTTATCCTCGATGAGAAGCACTTGGTCACCAACCCGGACCAGGATATCGATGCGTTTCGATTGTCGCCGGGATCCCTCTTTTTCTTCTTTAATGCTGAACGTCACCTGCTGCTCGCCATCAATTTGTACTTCTCGAGGCAACTTAAATCTGGGCTTGTGTTTTCGGAGCAACGCCTCCACTAAACGGCGGCCGCAATCGCGCAATGCCTCGTCTTCTTTGTTAGCCACCTGTTTCTGCCCGGCCCATTTTATAAGCCAACAGACTACGGCATCCAAAGACAGCTCCTTGGTGGCGTATTTGAAAATGTTGGGTTTTTTACCAGTCATCAGTGTTGCTCCTCGTGTTGTTTGTCGGTCGGCGGCAAGTCGCCCCCGGTAAGACAAGACAGGT
>CAZDXS010000034.1:0-11543 GCA_964509455.1 uncultured Enterobacteriaceae bacterium
TTGAACTCCTCGTAGATCACCTCGTCCATGCGCGAGCCGGTGTCGATCAAGGCGGTGGCCAGGATGGTCAGGCTGCCGCCCTCCTCGATGTTGCGCGCCGCGCCGAAGAACCGCTTGGGCTTTTGCAGGGCGTTCGCGTCCACGCCGCCGGTCAGCACCTTGCCCGAGGCCGGCACCACGGTGTTGTAGGCGCGCGCCAGGCGGGTAATGGAATCCAGCAGGATGACCACATCTTTCTTATGCTCGGTCAGGCGCTTCGCCCGCTCTATCACCATCTCCGCCACCTGCACGTGGCGCGTGGCCGGCTCGTCAAACGTGCTGGAGATGACCTCGCCCCGCACCGAGCGCTCCATCTCCGTGACCTCCTCCGGGCGCTCATCGATGAGCAACACGATGAGGTGACACTCCGGATGGTTGTGCGTAATGGACTGGGCCACGGATTGCAGGATCATCGTCTTGCCCGCCTTGGGCGGCGACACGATGAGGCCGCGCTGGCCCTTGCCGATGGGCGCCACCAGGTCGATGATGCGGGGCGTCAAGTCCTCCGTGCTGCCGTTGCCCACTTCCAGTTTCAGGCGCTCCTCGGCAAACAGCGGCGTCAGGTTTTCAAAAATGACCTTGTGCCGGGCTTTCTCCGGTTGCTCGAAGTTGATCTCGCTGACCTTGAGCAAGGCAAAGTAGCGCTCGCCGTCCTTGGGCGGCCTGATCTTGCCCGAGATGTCGTCGCCGGTGCGCAGGTTGAAACGCCGGATCTGGCTGGGCGACACGTAGATGTCGTCGGGACCCGCCAGGTAGGAGCTGTCCGCCGAGCGCAGAAAGCCAAAGCCGTCCTGGAGAATTTCCAGGACGCCGCTGCCGTGTATGTCTTCGCCTTTCCGGGCGTGGGCTTTCAGGATTTCAAAAATGACGTCCTGTTTTCTTGAGCGGGCCAGTCCGTCCAGGCCCAGACTTTCCGAGATGGAGACCAGCTCCGCCGCG
Source organism: uncultured Enterobacteriaceae bacterium (assembly GCA_964509455.1). Classification (GTDB taxonomy): domain Bacteria; phylum Pseudomonadota; class Gammaproteobacteria; order Eutrophobiales; family Eutrophobiaceae; genus JAAXHV01. The sequence goes on from CAZDXS010000034.1 coordinate 979, forward strand.
GGTTGTTGTTTCAGTTCGGTAAGGTTCATTGAATCCGTACAATCATGGTTGGTTGGTCAAAAGGAACGGCGCACGGCTGAAACGCGCCGGGGTTTTGTCGCCCTGGTAAGGGAGGTGTGACGGGGTTTATTCAGAACAGCCTGTGTTGGTACAGATTAGCAGGTTACAACGGGCGCGTCCAGTTTTTTCGCATCGTCTCAGAGAGCGCCGTCTATGAACGCGGCCAGTTGCGATTTTGACACGGCCCCCACCTTGGTCCCCGCTATCTCCCCGTCCTTGAAGATCATCAGGGTGGGAATGCCGCGCACCGCGTATTTCTGCGGCGTCTGCGGGTTGTCGTCAACGTTGAGTTTTGCCACTTTCAGCCTGCCGTCGTACTGGTCGGCAATCTCGTCCAGTACCGGCGCGATCATCTTGCAGGGGCCGCACCACTCGGCCCAGTAGTCCACCATCACGGGCAGGGTTGATTTTAGCACCTCATCCTCGAAACTGGAATCGGTTACTTGAATAATGCTGTCACTCATGCTGTTGTATCACCTCGGAGATGTTTATAAACCGGTATTTAATCCTGTGCGGCGACTGATTGCAAGACCGGCCGCCCGCGTTGCCGCGCCGCAAGGCAACTTGCGCCGGGGAGATGCGCCGGGGAGTTTCATTTGACATTCACGCAATATTTTGAATAGATTACAGGCTGGGCGCAAAACTTCAAGCCCCACACGTCGGCGCTCCCAAGGCATCGACCAAAAAACAGGCCCCGAAAACATCGACCCCAAAACATCGACTCTGGAGTTTCCTCAATGTCTTTCCCTCGCATCATTGGCAACAAGCGATGGCTCCCGTTGGCGGCAATCTTGGCGTTACTGCTCGCCGGTTGCGGCCAAAAAGGGCCGCTTCACCTGCCGGACGACCAGCACTCGAACCAGGGCCGGGCGCACCACGACTCCGCACAACGCCCATCATAACACAACATGGAATTTTTTTCCCGCAAGGACGGTACGCTGTTTGTCGAGGAGGTTCCCCTGGCCGCTCTCGCCCAGCGCCACGGCACGCCGGCGTTCGTATATTCCCGCGCCGCCGTAACGGCCGCCTGGCAGGCATGGAGCCGGGCGTTCGCCGCCCGGGACGCGTTGATCTGCTACGCCCTCAAGGCCAACAGCAACCTGGCCGTTGTGAACCTGCTGGCGCGGCTGGGCGCCGGCTTCGACGTGGTCTCCGGCGGGGAGTTGGAGCGCGTGCTGGCCGCCGGCGGCGAGCCCGGCAAGGTGGTGTTTTCCGGAGTCGGCAAGAGCGCCGCCGAGATCCGGCGCGCCCTGGCGGCGGGCGTCAAGTGTTTCAACGTGGAGTCGGAAGGGGAGTTGGAACGCCTGAACCGACTCGCCGGAGAGACGGCCGTCACGGCGCCCGCATCCATTCGGGTGAACCCGAACGTTGACCCCGGCACCCATCCCTACATCACCACGGGGCTGGACGCCAACAAGTTCGGCATAGGCTATGAGCGGGCGCTGGACGCTTGCCGGCGGGCCGCCGCCATGGAGCACGTAGCGCTCGTGGGCATTGACTGCCACATCGGCTCCCAGGTCGCCGCCGTGGAGCCGTATGTCCACGCGGTGGAAAAACTGCTGGCGCTCATAGAGCAACTGGAGAAGCACGGCATCGTCGTACAACACATCGATATTGGCGGCGGTTTCGGCATCCGCTACCGCGACGAGACGGCGCTGGACCCGGCCCGCCTGGCCGCGACTGTCGCCGCGCTTATTCCGGAGCGCTACGCCGTCATCCTGGAGCCGGGGCGCTCCATCGTCGGCGCCGCCGGCGTCCTGCTCACCCGGGTCGAGTACCTGCAAACCAACAACGCCAGGCATTTCGCCGTCGTCGATGCGGCCATGAACGACCTGTTGCGCCCGGCCCTGTACCAGGCCTGGCACGACATCGTCGCCGTGGATGAGAACAGCCGGGCCGCCGCGCGGGAATACGACGTGGTGGGCCCGGTGTGCGAAACCGGGGATTTCCTGGGATTGCAACGCCGTCTTGCCGTAGCACCGGGCGACCTGTTGGCCGTGCTCGCTGCCGGCGCTTACGGGTTTTCCATGAGTTCCAACTACAACAGCAGGCCCCGGGCGGTTGAACTGCTGGCGGACGGCGACCAGGCGCACGTCATTCGAGAGCGCGAGACCATGGCGCAACTGATGGCCGGCGAGACCCTGTTGCCCGCCGATTAGTCCGTCCGGCGAAAAACTGCACCACCGGACGCCGAATTAATGTATCATTGTCGCTTTGCCGTCAGCGGCGGCCCGCCATTGCGTGCGGCGGCGCCCTTAGATGCGGTCGGCGGCGCCGGCGACCAGGCGTTTTCCTGGATTTCACCACGTGCAGTACGAGGAGACCAACGGTGTCTAAAGAAAAAGTAAATGAACTGCTCAAGACCAAAGGGGTGCGCTTTGTTGACCTGCGCTTCTGCGATACCCGGGGCAAGGAACAACACGTAACCCTGCCGGTCGGCGCCATTGACGACGATTTTTTCGACCACGGCAAGATGTTTGACGGCTCATCCATCGCCGGCTGGAAGGGGATCAACGAGTCCGACATGGTGCTGATGCCCGACACGGAGACGGCGGTAGTGGACCCGTTTTACGACGAGTCCACCCTGGACCTGCGTTGCGACGTGTTGGAGCCCACCACCATGCAGGGCTACGAGCGTTGCCCGCGCTCCCTGGCGAAACGGGCGGAGGCCTACCTGCAGTCAACGGGCATCGCCGATGCCGCTTTCTTCGGGCCGGAGCCGGAATTCTTCATTTTCGACGAGGCGCGCTGGAGCGACGACATCAACAGCGCATTCTACGAAATAGATTCCGAGGAAGGCCACTGGAACAGCGACAAGATGATGGACGGCCCCAACCCGGGCCATCGCCCCGGCATAAAAGGCGGCTACTTTCCGGTGCCGCCGGTGGACTCCTTGCAGAACGTCCGCTCCGCCATTTGCCTGGCGTTGGAAGAGATGGGGCTAACAGTGGAAGTGCATCACCACGAGGTCGCCACCGGCGGGCAGGCGGAAATAGGCACGAAGTTCAACACTCTGGTGAAAAAAGCCGACGAGTTGCTCACGCTGAAATACTGCGCCATGAACGTCAGCCAGGGCTACGGCAAGACGGTGACGTTCATGCCCAAGCCCCTGGTGGGCGACAACGGCAACGGCATGCACGTGCACCAGTCCCTGGGCAAGGACGGCGAAAACCTGTTCAGCGGCGACAAGTACGGCGGGCTTTCCGACCTGGCGTTGCATTACATCGCAGGCATTTTCAAGCACGCCCGCGCCATCAACGCCTTCACCAACGCGGCCACCAACAGCTACAAGCGCCTGGTCCCCGGCTTCGAGGCCCCGGTGCTGCTGGCCTACTCCGCCCGCAACCGCTCCGCGTCCTGTCGCATTCCCTGGGTCGCCGACCCGCGCGCGCGGCGCATCGAGGTGCGGTTTCCGGACTCCTGCGGCAACCCGTACTTCATGTTCGCGGCGATGATGATGGCAGGGCTGGACGGCATTCAGAACCAGCTGGACCCGGGCGAACCCCTGGAAAAAGACCTGTACGACCTGACCATAGAGGAGGAAGCGGACATTCCCACCGTGTGCGCCTCCCTGGACCAGGCGCTGGAGGCCCTGGACCAGGACCGCGAGTTTCTGACGGCGGGCGGCGTCTTTTCCGACGACCTGATCGACGGCTACATCGCCCTGAAATCGGACGAGGTAACGCGCTTTCGCATGACCACCCACCCGGTGGAACTGGACATGTACTACAGCCTGTAAGGCGTGGGAAACGCGCCGGAAAAGCCCCCGGCAACGGGCTTTTCCGGGGCAGGCAATCGGTTTCAGCGCCGCGCCGGCGCCTGTCCGGAGTTGCCCGGCGCCGCGAGTTGCGCTCGCAGTTACCGGCGCGAGGCGCCCCGCAAGCAGGAACGACCGGGCGAGTCATGGGAAAGCTGACGGGCATTAAGGCGAAGCCGACGGGCGCCGGGGCAAAGCCGGCGGGCGCCGGGGCGAAACCGGCGGGCGCCGGGGCAAAACCGGCGGGCGCCGGGGCAAAACCGACGGGAGGCAGGGCGAAGCCGACAGGCGCCGGGGCAAAGCCGACAGGCGCCGGGGCAAAGCCGACGGGCGCCGGGGCGAAGCCGACAGGTCGGTTGCTGGACAGCCTTCACACCGCCGTGCTGGTGTTCGACGAACGCCTGCGGCTGACGGACATCAACGCCGCCGGCGAGGATCTGTTCCTCATCAGCCGCAGGAAGAGACAGGGGCATGCCGCCGCCGAGATTCTGCCCGCCGCACCCGGGCTGGTGGAAAATATGCGGCGCGTCCTGGCGACCGGACAACCCTGCATGGAGTGGGACGCCGACCTGTTCGTGCCGGGCGCAAAAGCCCGGCGCGTGGACTACACGATTAGCCCGTTACTGGAGGCCGCGACCTGCAAAGGCGTGGTGCTGGAGTTGTCAAGCATCGATTCCCAGGCCCGCATCATTCAAGAGAGCAACCTGTCCTCCCTGCACGAGGCCGCGCGCCGCTCCCTGGGCGGCATGGCCCATGAAATTAAAAACCCCCTGGGCGGGCTGCGCGGTGCCGCGCAACTGCTGGAACGGGAACTGGACGACCCCGCCCTAGTGGAATACACCCGGATCATCATCAACGAGGCGGACCGCTTGCACAACCTGGTGGACAGGATGCCGGCGCCGGCGTTGCCGCATCACGCCCGCCGCGCCGGCATTTACCCGGCCTTGGAGCGAGTCTGCGCCATTGTCGAGGCCGAGGCGGAATTCAACTTGGCCATACGGCGCGATTACGACCCCAGCCTGCCGCAGCTACGGGTTGACCGGGAGCAACTGATCCAGGCCCTTTTGAATATTGCCCGAAACGCGGCGCAGGCCATTGACGCGGCCGGCGAGATTGTCGTCCGCACCCGCGTCAAGCGCCATTGCACCATCCGCCGCCGCCGTCACCGGCTGGCGGTGCGCATTGACGTCATCGACAACGGCCCCGGCGTGCCCGGAGAGCTGGCGGAGCATATTTTCTATCCCATGGTGACGGGCCGGGCAGGAGGCACCGGCCTGGGCCTGTCCATCGCCCAATCGCTAATCCAGGCGCACGGCGGGGCGCTCCTCTATGAACGGATTGAGGAGTGGAGTTACTTCCGCATCCTGTTGCCGGCGGCGGACTGAGTCCTGCGGGGGCGAGCGCAATGACGCAAAAGGACGAAGTATGGGTTGTCGATGACGACCAGTCCATCCGCTGGGTGCTGGAGCGGGCCCTGGCCCGGGAGGGGCTGACGCCGGTCGTCTTTGACAACGCCGCGGCGCTGTTGCGGCGGCTGGCCGCGGACCAGCCGGGCGTTGTCATCTCGGACGTGCGCATGCCCGGCATGGACGGCATCGCCTTGTTGGAAGAGATAAAACGGGCGGCGCCGGACCTCCCCGTGATCATCATCACCGCCTATTCAGACCTGGACCGCACCGTCTCGGCGTTCCAGGGCGGCGCCTATGAATACCTGCCCAAGCCCTTTGACATCGATGAGCTGTTGCGGCTGGTGAAGCGCGCCCGGCAACGCCGGCCGGCGGCGGAACGCTTGCCGGCGGCGCCGACACCGGAACCGGGGAAGAATCAGGTGGCGGGCATCATCGGCGCCGGCGCGGCCATGCAGGAAGTGTTTCGCGCCATCGGCAGGTTGTCGACCTCCCATTTAACGGTGTTGATCACCGGCGAATCCGGCGTCGGCAAGGAACTGGCGGCGCGGGCGTTGCACCGCCACAGCCCCCGCGCGGGGCAACCTTTCATCGCCATCAACGTGGCCGCCATTCCCCGGGAACTGCTGGAGTCGGAGCTGTTCGGCCACGAAAAAGGCGCGTTCACCGGTGCCGCCGCGCAACGCCAGGGAAGGTTTGAGCAGGCCCGCGGCGGCGCCCTGTTCCTGGACGAGATCGGCGATATGCCGGCGGACCTGCAAACGCGCCTGTTGCGCGTGCTGTCGGACGGCGAGTTTTACCGGGTGGGCGGGCAGGCGCCGTTGACCGCGAACGTGAGGATCATCGCCGCCACTCACCAGGACCTGGACGAGCAGGTGAAAAACAGGACTTTCCGCGAAGACCTGTTCCACCGCCTGAACGTGATCCGACTTCGCGTTCCCCCCCTGCGAGAGCGGCGCGAGGACATTCCCGCGCTGACGGAGCACTTCCTGCGCCGCGCCGCCCTGGAGCTGGGCGCCGAGCCCAAGCAGATGCCGGCGTCCACCCAGGCGTTTCTGAACGGGCTGGACTGGCCGGGAAACGTGCGGCAACTGGAAAACTGTTGCCGCTGGCTGACCGTGATGGCGCCCGGCAAGGAGATTCACCGGGAAGACCTGCCCCCCGAAATCAACGACGGCGAACCAGGCCAGGCAACCAATGCCGACTGGCACAACGCCCTGCGCCGCTGGGCCGCGCTGAAACTGCACCAAGGCGATACCGGCCTGTTGGACGAGGCCCTGCCCGAGTTCGAGCGGGTGTTGCTGGAGGAGGCGTTGCGCCAGGCAGGCGGCCACCGCCAGGAGGCCGCGAAACTGCTGGGCTGGGGGCGCAACACCCTGGCGAAAAAGATCGCCGCGCTGAAAGTGAAAGTGTGAGCGGCGCACTGCCCCTCGGTGCGCCCTGAGAACACCGCGGCGGGGCGCCGTGCCGTGCGCTACGCCTTGCCCCGCGATGCCCCGTCGTCACGCACTCCCGCAAACGCACCGCCCCGCACTGCGAACCCGCGTGCTGGGACGCACTGCGTTGCGTCATTCGCCGCGGGCCGCGCCGTGCGCCGGCGTTACCCTACCGGGTGCAACTAACCGCGGCCGGAGATTGAAGCGCGGCGCCGCCCGAAGAGTGGTATAGTAGTGTCCGCCAGCGCCCCGAGGGATGGTGGCGCACAACCGTGAACAACCATGCCGCATAACCGGCGGGGGATGAGCCATGCCTAAAAAGAAAGACATCGATGCTTTTTTGAGCGATAAACAAACACATTTGGCCAGGCTTTTCCCGGCGCTTGCCAACAACCAGAGAGAGAAGCGAATCGTGTCCATCTTTCTCGCCATTCTACCCCGAACGCCTGTATTTAGAGACTGGCTACTGGAACAGTGCGAGGGGAACATTGGTGGCAGCCGCAAAAAACTGGTTTGCTACACAGAAGTCGCGTTTCCTGTGTCGCACGGCAAGAAAATTGATGAGCCACAGCCAGACGGAGTTTTATGCGTCGCTATTGGCAAGAAACGATGGACTGCCTTAATAGAAGGAAAAGTTGGGAATGAAGTGATTGGCAACCGGGAAAAGCAATTGGAGAGCTACGTAGCAATCGCTAACGAATACGGAATTGATGCCGTGATTACGTTATCCAACCAATTGGCTACCCTGCCGCACCACTTGCCTTATGAACGGCCTAAAGGAGGCCCTCGCGCCCTCAAGTTTTTTCACATTTCATGGGCCAGTATTAAAACGCAGGTGGAACTTGAATTGGATGAGGAAATTGATCCCCATGAGCACTTCTTGCTGAAAGAATTCAGTGAGTATCTGAAAGACGAGGACTCCGGAGTAAAGCGCCACCAACAGATGAATAAGGAATGGGGAGAACTGGTTAAGGGAATACAGAATGGGAAAAAGTTCAGGCCCAAAGATACGGAGGTTGAAGGCGCTGTTGCCAGCTGGTATCAGAGAGAACGTGATATATGCTTGCTATTGCGGCAACGTACCAAAAAGCATGTTGTCCTTGATTTGTCTCGAGAACACAAAAACGATGCCAAGAAAAGGCTTAAGGATGACTGCAAAATCTTGGTTAGCGGCTACAAGTTGAGTTCCTGTTTTAAAATATTGGATGACAAGATCGAAGTAACGGCAGACCTCGTCAAACGGTCAATATCCTGTTCCATCGCAGTCAAAGCCGATGACAGTAGAAGATCCGGGACAAGGGTTAACAAGTTGCTTGACCAGTTGCCATCAGCCAACGAAGTTGGGGACGGAAGCATTATAATTTGGGCGCGTGCGGGTGTAAAAAGAGAACATGCTCCGCTCTCTGACCTCCATGACCCCGATAAACGGGCGGGCAGTTTCCCAGGATTCGTACCCACACACTTTGAAATTGTTATGAGTCAAGATTTTACGACCGGGAAAAAGGATCCGGCGACGAAGTTAAACGAACTGGTGGAAGAATTCCATGACCTGTTCCAGCGGAAAGGATTTCTATAACAGGGCAGGCGCCATCTGCAAGAGTGGGCCCCACCAGCGCCGACCATGAAAGACCAGGACCCCATCGAGGCCCACCGGGAGGCATAACGGTGGCGGCAACTAGCCACCGGCGGGCGAGCGCAAACGCGCTATGACGAAACACGCTGACCTGGGGCAGGACGGGCAAGACGGGCAGGGCGGACAAGCCGGGCCGGCCGAGCGCAAGGCGCGGCGCACCTACGAGTTTGTCAAGCCTCCAGAGATTGACTCCGGCGAGATTCGCCGTTACCCGGTCATCATCGCCGGCGGCGGGCCCATCGGCCTTGTTGCGGCGCTGGAGTTGGCGCGGCGCGGCGTCCGCTCCGTCGTCCTGGAAAAACACGACACCGTCAGCGACGGCTCCCGCGCCATCTGCTGGGCGAAGCGCACCCTGGAAATACTGGACCGCCTGGGCGCCGGGGAGCGCATGGCGGCCAAGGGGGTGGTCTGGAACCAGGGCTGGGTTTATTTTGGCAAGCAAACCGAGCCCCTGTACGAGTTCGACCTGCTACCGGACAAGGAGCAGAAGTTCCCCGCCTTCATCAACTTACAGCAGTACTACGCAGAAGAATACCTGCTTGACTTGTTCCCGCGCTGCGAGGAGACGGAAATACGCTGGCGCAACGAGGTCATTGGCATTGACAACGCCGCCGACGGAGTGACCGTCACCGTCGCCACCCCCGCGGGCGAGTACCAGGCCGGTTGCGATTACCTAATCGCCGCCGACGGCCACCGCAGCCCCATAAGAGACATGTTGGGGCTGGATTTCACCGGGCGCGTGTTTGAGGACAACTTCCTGATTGCCGACGTGCGCATGCAGGCCGACTTTCCCGCCATTCGGCGCTTTTGGTTCAACCCGCCGTTCAACCCGGGACAAACCTCGCTGATACATAAGCAAGCCGATGACGTGTGGCGCATCGATTTTCAGATGGGCTGGGACATTGACCGGCAGGAGGTGATGAAAAAAAAGAACGTGGACGCCCTGGTGCGGGCCTTTCTCGGCCCCGACATCAAGTACGAATACGAGTGGGTGAGCCTGTACACGTTCAAGTGTTGCCGGATGGAGAAATTTGTCCACGGGCGCACCATCTTCGCCGGCGATTCCGCCCACCTGGTCTCCCCCTTCGGCGCGCGCGGCGCCAACGGCGGCATCCAGGACATTGACAACCTGGCCTGGAAGCTGCAACTGGCGCTGGCCGGCGCGGCGCCGCCCAGCCTGGTCGACAGCTACGACGACGAGCGCATCTACGCCGCCCAGGAAAACGTGCTGAACTCCTCCCGCAGCACGGACTTTATGACGCCCAAGAGCGAGGCGAGCCTGGCGTTTCGCAATGCCGCCCTGGAACTGGCACGGGACTTCGAGTTCGCCCGCCGCTTCGTCAACCCCGGGCGGCTGTCCACCCCCAGCGTCCTGGCCCACTCACCGCTGAACACGCCGGACGAGGACCCGTTCAGCGAGCGGCAACAACCCGGCGCCCCCTGCCTAGACGCACCAGTGGTCGTCAACGGCCGCGATGCCTGGTTCCTGGAACAGCTGGGCGACGGCTTCACCGCCGTTTATTTCAGCGAGGACGGCGCGGCGCCCCAGGAGATGCACGAGGTCGCCGCCGACCTGTCGTTGAAGCTTCTCATCGTCAGCAGGACAGGCGGCGGCCGGGTCGTTGACGCCAAGGGGCTGTTGCACCGCCATTACGACGCCCGGCCCGGCAGTTGCTACCTGGTGCGCCCGGACCAGCACATAGCGGCGCGCTGGCGCGAGTTCAACCGCGCCAAAATGCAGGCCGCCCTGACCCGGGCAACCGCCCGCCGGTAGCACTGTGTGCCCGTAGCCAGGAATCGCCCCAGGGCCGGGCTTGCGGGAAAGATACAGACAGGGAAGAAGCGCCTGCTACAACGCCGCTTCTTCCTGGGGGATTATCAGGATAATTCGCAACACCCCTGCCTCCAGCTTTCGAGTGGGGTGCAGCATCCGCCCGTAATCCCTATAATGAGCGGGCAATGCCGCAAAACCCGTCGCCAGTCCCCCTAGGTTGCTCTTTTACGCGTTAGCCTTATTAGCGCTATCCTTTCACTTCAGTCGTGCGCCGCCGCATTCTCGCACAAAATCCTGTGCCAAGAAAAAACAGCAAACCAAATGGAATTAGATGTCGACCAGAGTTACGTCCGGGTCGACGATGAAAGCGCCGTTCGTCCCGACGAACTGCCGATAGGCCTCGCCGCTGAAAACAACGGCGTCCCCCTCGGTGAAATCCGCCATGTCAAAACGCAGGGTATCCTCCCGGTCGCCGATAATGCGCAACGGCCTGGCGTTG
>CAZDXS010000035.1:0-27625 GCA_964509455.1 uncultured Enterobacteriaceae bacterium
CCCCCCCCCCCCCCCCCCCCCGCCGCGGCGCGCGCGGCGCCCCCCCCCCCCCCCCCCCCCCCCCCCGCCCCCCCGCCGTAGCCGCGGCTGAGAATGGCGGGGCGCCGGCCCCGGGCTTTCAGATAGTGCGCCAGCCAGGCCACCAGCGGAGTCTTGCCGGCGCCGCCGACGGTCAGGTTGCCCACCACGATGACCGGCGCATCCGCCCGCATCACGGGGCGCAACCCCGCCGCGTAGGCTCCCCGGCGACACGCCGCCAACAGGCGATACAACCAGCCCAGCGGCGCCAGCACCGCGCCCAGGGGATGCCCGGGGCGCCAGGCGGCTTGCAGGCTCAACGACACGGTTTGCAGCATCTCGCGGCGCGGCTACCGAGCTTCTTCGTCCCGGGCGCGGGTCGCAAAGGCGATGTTAACCAAGCCGGCGCGGCGGGCGGCGTCCATGACCGCGACCACAGCCTGGTGGCTGACCGTTGCTGCGGCGCGGATCGACACTCGCGGCTGGTCCAGTCCCCGGGACTGATCTTGCAAGGCCGCACGAATGGTGGCAAGGCGCGCATCGGGCAGAAGTTGCTCGCCGATGTACACGCGGCCGTCGGCAGTCACGGCGACCGCCAGGGTCTCCGGGCGTTGCGGCGCCGGTTCCGAGGAAGCGTCCGGCAACACGACGCGAATGGCGGACTCGCGCTCAAACGTGGTGGAGACCATGAAAAAAATGAGCAACAGGAACACCACGTCAATGAGCGGAGTGAGGTTGACGTCGGCAGCGGCCGGGCGCCGCCGGCGCAGGTTCATTCGCGCTCTCCGGACATGACGTCCGCCAGTTTCAGCGCTTCTTGTTCCATGGTCACCACCAGCTCGTCCACGCGCCCCAGAAAGTAGCGGTGGAACATCAGGGAGGGAATGGCCACGGCCAGCCCCGCAGCGGTGGTGAGCAGGGCTTCCGAAATGCCTTCCGCCAGTGCGCCGGGGTCGCCAACGCCTTGTGCCGTGATCACCGCGAAGACCTTGATCATGCCAATGAACGTGCCCAGCACGCCCAGCAGGGGCGTGATGGAGGCGATGGTGCCCAGGGTGTTCAAAAAGCGCTCCATGTCATGGGCCGCGTGCCGCCCCGCCTCCTCTATGCTCTCCTTCATTGCCTCGCGCCCGTGTTTCCGGTTGACCAGGCCGGCCGCCAGGACTTTTCCCAGCGGCGAGTCCCGGCGCAACTCCTCCAGGCGGCGCTCATCCAGGGCGCCGGTGCGCTCCCACTCCCGCACCCGCCCCACCAGGTTGGTGGAGAGAATGCGCTTTGTGCCCAACGCCCGGAAGCGCTCTAAGATGATGGCAAGGGAGATGACGGAGCACAGCAGTATGGGCCACACTAAGAAGCCGCCGGCCCGGGCCAGTTCCAGCAGGTTGTCGATCATCGCATTCAAGTCACTAAGGTCCTGGTTGTCTCGCTCAGCAGGTGCGCGGCCGGGGCGCGGCGCTGGCATTGCGAAAGCCGCGCCGCTTCTTGCGGCATCTTGTTGTTATCAGCCCCGTTGCCGCGGCGACAATCTCTTGGAGCGCTGTCTTCCGCCGCGCCCTGCAACCGCGCCCGCCGTTGCCGGCAACGCATTATTATAGCCTGATCAGGCGACTTAAAACGATTTCTATATCCTAGCCGGAAAGACCACGATGCCCGGGGCGACGGCGGCGACGGTCCCCGGGGCGGAAGCGGCGGCGCTGCCGTGATGGGGGACCGCCGGCTCTTGGGGTCTCCGCCCAACGGCGTTGCAACGCTCTGGCAACATGCGCTCGGCTTTCAATCCCTCGGGATTGAGATTTTGGAAACGGAGGAACGGCCGTTGGAGGCCCAGCCGGGGGCGCCCCCGTACCCTGCACAGGCGCCTGGTTGCCGGACGCGCCCGCCATCGCACTGGAAGTCCAGGCGCGGCCGCCCCTGCGCCTACTGCAGGTCCGGCGCCGGCTTGCTTTCCGTGAGCAACATCAACTGCCCCATTTCTTTGCAGTCCGCCGCTCGCAGGTTTTTAAACGCCGGATCAAGATTGGTCTGGCGCGCCGCAATGCGCATCTCCGCCAACCGGCAATACTCCTCGCTGACGTCAATGCCCACATAATCCCGGCCCGACATAAGGGCCGCTATCGCGGTGGAACCCGACCCCACCATCGGATCAAGCACCATATCGCCCGGTTCCGTGAACACGCTGATGATGTCGGCGGGAATCCTGTCCGGGAATGGAGCGGGATGCCTGCGCTTCATCGCCACCTTGTCGCCGCCGTTGCCGTAGTCCCAGACGGTGCCCGGACACTTTGTGGGGTTGATGGTCATTTTCCTGGAGTCCTGGGTGGCGCCGTCCTTGTCCCGATTGGCCGCGCCCGTCATTGACTTGCCGGCGTGCTTGCAGGGGATTTTTACGGCTTCCTTGTCGAAGCGCTTCGGGCGCTTGCCCTTGACGAAAATGGGAATGTATTCGTGGTCCACGCGAAAACGCCGTTTCCACCACGCGCCGTCTTTCCCGTTTTTGCGGTAGATGCAGGTCTCAAACAAGCCCCAGCCGATGTTGTCGCACCAGTCCACAATAGTGCGAAAAGACGTCAAGGACTTCACGCCGTTGTTCGTCTGGTCTTGAATCACCATCGCCACAACGCCCCCGTCTTTCGTCACCCGGAACAATGCCTCTCCCAGCGCATGCAGGTCGCAATTGAATCCGTTGTAATCCCGCAGGCCGTCATAAGGAGGGGAAAAGACCGTCAGGTCAAAGGTGTTTTCGGGGAACCCGGCAAGCACTGTTGCCGCATCGCCGCAAATGATTTTACCCATTTTTATCGCCGCTCTTATACACGTTGGGATTTCGCTGATCCTGGCGCGCCATGTTGCAGTTACCGCACCACCAGGCAACAAACTGTTCTGTGGCAGGGTCATGGTGCCTGTGCCAGTTGCCCCACCACTCCCTGTTACAATTCGGACACTGATCACCAGGCTCCGGCTTTGGCGCAGATGCTTGCTTTCCAAGAACCTTTTGCCGCGCCTTGTTGCTCTTATTGCGGCACAAACGACACAGAGCATTACCTCTCATCAGATACCCTTCCGCATCAATGCGGGTTTGGTAATAGGAAAACTCACTCGCTTTCAGCACTTCATTGCACCGCGAGCACTGCATCGTTTTCGTGGGTTCTCCACTGGTCAAAACAACTTGTACGCTACCGCCTTCCGCCTCGAAACGCCGGGCCACTTTTTCGCTTGTATCCGACTTTGTGAACAAGCCGAACTCTCTCGCCAGCTTGATAATCTGCTGAACCGCTTCTCTCATGTTCATGCACAGCGATTCTACACTGCAATCACAATCAAATCCACTTGTTTTTGCGTGTAATTCCCGTCGCATTCAAGCCGTAAGTTCCCGGCAACCGCGTTCAGCGGGCGCCGGGCGGCGGCGCGGCAACGGTATGGCGAAAACTGCGCCGCTCCTTGCGGTATCTCGTTGTCTCCAGTCCCGTTGCCGTGGTGACAATCTCTATGGCGCCGTCTTCCGCCGTGCTCAGCAACTTTGCCCGCCGTTGCCGGTAACGCGCCGTTACGGCTTGGTCGGGCAACTTGAAACGATTCCGGTATCCCACCGGAAAGATGACGATGTCCGGAGCGACGGCGGCGATGAACCCCGGGGTAGACGAGGTGGCGCTGCCGTGATGGGGCGCCACCAGCACCTGGGCCCTCAGACCGGCGGCGCTGTAGCGCTCCAGCAGCTTGCGCTCGGCCGTCTTCTCGATGTCGCCGGGCAACAACAGCGTGTAATCCCGGCCGCTCACCCGCAACACGCAAGAGCCGTTGTTGCTGGTGAGCCCCAGGTCTTCTTCCGGCACCGGGTGCAAGACGTCGAAACGCACGCCGTCCCAGCTCCAGGACTGGCCGGCGCGACAATACTGGGCGCGTCCGGGCGGCGCCCGCTCCGGCGCACTGCTGATGATTTGCGCAATAGGCACGGCATCGATAACCCCCGCCAGGCCGCCGCTGTGGTCATTGTCGCCGTGGCTTTGCACCAGCATGTCAATGCCGGCGACGCCGGCGCTGCGCAGAAACGGCGTCACCACCGCCGCGCCGGCATTGAAACCGGAGGGAAAAGATGGGCCGGCGTCATACAACAGGGTGTGGCGGGCGGTGCGCACCACGACGGCAAGCCCCTGCCCCACGTCCAGGGCGGCCAGGCTGAACTGACCCGGCGGCAACTGCGACTGGTGCGGCAAAAACAAGGGCAAAAGCCACACCAGCCCCAGTCGACGAGGCGCCGCGCCCGCCGGCAACAAGAGCAGCAACACCCCCGCGGCGGCGGCCGCCAGGGCCGCGGCGCCGGGCCGCGGCACCGGCAGTGAATGAACCCCCTCCACCATGAACAGTTGCAAGAACCGCCAGAAAACGTCCAGGGACCACAGCGCCGGCGCCAGCAACAGGCCCGCCGCGCCTTCGTGCACGAACAACAAGCCACTGCCTGCCAGCGCCAGGGGGACCACGGTGAAACTCACCCAGGGCACCGCCAGCAGGTTCGCCGCCACGCTGAACACCGGCAACAACTGGTAGTAAAACGCCAGCGCCGGTACTAGTCCCAGGCTGACAACGTACTGCACCCGTCCCCACTGGCGGCGGCGGTTGCCCCGTTGCGGGCGCCAGGCGACGCTGTAGAGGATTGACGCCACCGCCGCGAAAGACAGCCAGAAGCCGGGCGCTAAGGGCGCAAAAGGGTCGAACAGCAGAACGGCCAAAAGGGCCAGTCCCAGGACGTTGCCGGGGCGAGGGCGGCGGTCCCGCAGTTGCAGGGCGAAATACACGCACAACATGATCAGCGCCCGTTGCGTGGGCAGGGAAAATCCCGCCAGCAGCGCGTAGCCAAACGCCGCCGCCATGGCGACCACGGCGGCGAGGCGGGGCGCGGCGACGGCGACCAGGGGCGCCAGGGTCCAGTTCCAGGTTTTCAGAAACAGCAAGTAGGCAAGGCCGGCGACCAGGCCGATGTGCAGGCCGGAAATGGCCACCAGGTGATTGGTGCCGGTGGCGGTCAACACCTGCCACTGGGCGGCGCTAATGCCGTCCCGGTCGCCTATGGCCAGGGCGGGAATGAACCCAGCCAGGGGGTTGTCCTGCGCCGTCTCGCGGATTTTATTCTTGATGGCAAAACGCAGGGCGTCAACGCTCCAGGGGGAGGCGGCGGCCAGCCGGGCGTTGCCCGCGTCATTCACCACGTAGCCGGTGGCCCGCAGGCGGTGCTGAAACAGCCAGGATTCGTAATCGAAGCCGCCGGGGTTCATAAAGCCGTAGGGACGCTTCAGCCTGACCTTCAGGCGCCAGCGCTCTCCCGGTTGCGGCAACAGGCAGTTGCGGTACCAGCCCAGCCGCACCCGTCCCGGGTTGGACTTGACGTCCTGTCCCCGGTACTGCAACCGCTCCAGCTGGAAATTGAAGCGACAGGCGCCGTCTTTCACCTGCGGCAGGGAGACAATGCGGCCTTCCGCGTACAGCGTGCGCCCCTCGTCTTGGGGCAACAACTGGTGGCGCAACACTAGGTGGGCGTTGAGCAACGCCCAGCAAAACCCGCAGGCGAACAAGGCAGGATAACGCCAGCCGCGGCGGCGCCATGCCAGGAAAGCCGGAGGCGCCAGGCCCAGCGCCCACCAGGGGCCGGGCAGGGCAGGCAGGGCGGCGCAACTGACGATGCCGCCTAAAAACAGCAATCCATTTACCAACATGGTTTGTCCCCGGTTGCGCCCGGCGGCGCTTTTCCCGAAAAAACTCCTTATTGTCTGAAAAACAAGTACTTTTTTACGCTGCGGCGCTACGGCCGCACGGACAGATGACGACGCTTCCCGGGCCCGTAAGCCCCGCCGCCGGCGTGCGCCCGAGCGTACCGAACCCACAGGGGAGCAGTGTAACACCGACGCGCCCGGGCGGCGCCGTTATTTTCGCTCAACAGGCGCACCGGCGCCTTTTGCCCAGTGGGTGCGCCCCCGCCCCGCGGCCCGTATGCCTGCCACAAACGGGAGACAACGCCATTTCCCGGCGCAGCGGCCCCAAGCGGCGGCGCACCCTGAGCCCACGGCAGAGCCGTGTAACACCGACACGCCCGAACGGCGCCGCCGCACTACGCCCAACTCACACATCTTGCCCCAGCGGGAACAACGGTCGTGTGGGCGGCAACACCGCGACCCGCCGGCGGTGCGCGTTGCCGCCCCGCGGCTCGTACGCCCGCCCCAAGCGATTCAACAGGCCGGCGTTGGGCGCGGCCAGTACCAGGGCGGCGCCGTGGGTCTGCCGGCGGCGCACGCCCAGGCGCTCCGAGCACACAGGGAAGCAGTGTAACGCCGCTGCGCCCGAACGGTGCCGTTGCTTCCGTTCAACCGGGTGCGCCAGCGTCTTTTGCCCCGTCCGTATGCCTGCCACAAACGGGAGACAACGCCATTTCCCAGCGCAGCGGCTTCAAGCGGCGCCGCACTTCATGGCGCCCTGAACACACGGTACGGGGACGCAACATCGCCGCGCCCGGGCGGCGCTGTTATTTTCGGATCAGCGGGCGCGCTGCCGCACCTCGCCCCGTCCGTATGCCTGCCACAAACGGGAGACAACGCCATTTCCCGGCGCAACGGCCCCAAGCGGTACACGTTTATGGCGCCCTGAACACACGGAACAGGAACGGCGACGCAACACCACCGCGCCCAAGCGGCACCGTTGCTTCCGGCTCAGCGAGCGTGCAAGCGCCCCTCGCTCAGCTCGTACACCCGGTCCAGGCGGTTCAACAGGTCGGCGTTGTGCGTGGCCATGACCAGGCTGACGCCGTGGGCCTGGTTCAACTCCAGCATCACGGAAAACACCTGGTCGGCGGTGCGCTCGTCCAGGTTGCCGGTGGGCTCGTCCGCCAGGACGCACCCGGGGCGGGTCACCAGGGCGCGGGCGATGGCGACCCGCTGGCGCTCGCCGCCCGACAACTCGCCCGGCTTGTGGTGCGCCCGCGGTGAAAGCCCCACTTCCGCCAGCATCGCGGCCGCGGCTTTCCGGGCCGGACGCGGCGCCTCCCTTCTCACCAGCAGCGGCAAGGCGACGTTCTCCAAGGCGGTGAACTCCGGCAACAGGTGATGGAACTGGTAAACAAAACCCAGGCAACGGTTGCGCAGCCGCCCGACGGCCGCCGCGGACAACGGCGCCAGGTCGCGCCCGGCGATGGTCACGCGGCCGGAGGTGGGCGCATCCAGCCCCCCCAGCAGGTGCAACAAGGTGCTCTTGCCCGAGCCGGACGCGCCGATGACGCCGATGCGAGCGCCCGGCGGCACTTCGAAGTCGATGCCTTTCAACACCTCGACGCGCAGGTCTCCCTCGCTGAACGTCTTGCACAGGAGGGAGCATGCCAGGACCGCCGCGTCACTCATGGCGCAACGCCTCTGCGGGGCGCACCTGCGCCGCCCGCCAGGCCGGGTAAACAGTCGCCGCCGTCACCAGCAACAGCGTAATCCCGACGATGGCCAACACGTCGCCGCGGTACAACTCGGACGGCAGTTCGCTGATGAAATACATGTCCGGCGCCAGGAATTGCGCCCCGCGATAACGCTCCAGCGCCGCGATAACGGCCTCGATGTTGGCGGCCAGCAGGGTCCCGCCCGCCACGCCCAACGCGATGCCGGCCAACCCCAGCGCCAGCCCCTGGACGACAAACACTCTCATGACGCCGCCGGGACTGACCCCCAGGGTGCGCAACACGGCAATGTCCGCCTGCTTGTCCGTCACCATCATCACCAGCGCCGACACCACGTTGAACGCCGCCACGGCGATAATCAGCGCCAGGATGACGAACATGATCTTCTTGGTCATTTTCACCGAGATGAAATAGTTCACGTGACGCTGGGTCCAGTCAATGACGCCGTAGCGTCCCGGCACATCCTGCAGGGCCGCGCGGCTGAGGCGGGGCGCCTGCAACGCATCCGTGGTGCGCAGGCGCAGCCCGGTGGGGCCGTCCGTGCGAAAAAAGCGGGCAGCGTCTTCTAAGTGCGTGAACACCATGGCGCTGTCGTATTCGTACATGTCGGTGTCGTACGTGCCGACCACGGTGAAGCGCTTGAGCCGGGGAATGACGCCGGCGGGCGTAATCCGGGCGGTGGGGGAGACCAGGGTGACCCGCTCGCCCAGTTCCGCGCCCAGCAGGTCGGCCAGGTCCGCGCCCAGGATGACGCCGAATTCCCCCGGCGCCAGCGCCGCCAGGTTGCCGCGGGTCATTTTTCGCGGCAGGAAAGACACGCGCGGCTCGTCCCCGGGCAGGATCCCCCGCACCACCACCCCTTTCACCTTGTCCCCCAGGGCGGCCATGGCCCCCGACTCCGTGAACGGCGCAACGCCGCGAATGCCGGGCCGGCGGCGCAACTGTTGTTGCACCGTTGCCCAGTCGCCCTGAAAATCGCCGTACTCCAGCACGGCGGCGTGCGCTTCCATACCGATGAGATGCTCCGCCAGGGAGCGTTCGAAGCCGTTGATGACCGACAGCACGGTGAGCAACACCACGATCCCCAGGGCAATGCTCAGCATGGACGCCAGGGAGATGAAGGAGACAAAGCGGTTGCGCCGCCGCGACATCACGTAACGCAGGGCAATGAAGACTTCGTGGGGACGATGCATGCCGGCGCCTATTCGCAGCGTAACGCCGCGGCCGGTTGCGTCTGCGCCGCCCGCCAGGCCGGATAGACGGCGCCCCCCGTGCTGAGCGCAACCGCCAGGGCCGCCGCCGCGCCCGCGTCAAGCCAGCGCAACTCCGAAGGCACCCCGCTGATGTAATACACGTCCGCCGACAGCAACTCCATCCCCAGCAACCGCTCCACCAGCATCGCCGCGTCCTCGATGTTGACGGCCAGCCACGCGCCGCCGAGCGCGCCCGCCAGGGCGCCGACCACGCCGATGAGCGCACCCTGCAGGATGAAAATCCGCATGATTTCGCCCGGGGCGGCGCCCAGGGTGCGCAACACGGCAATGTCCGCCTGCTTGTCGGTCACCACCATCACCAGGGCGGCGACGATGTTGAACGCCGCCACTGCAATAATCAGCGCCAGGATGACGAACATCACCGTTCTTTCCGTTTGCAAGGCCCGAAACAGGCTGGCGTTGCGTTGGGTCCAATCCACCACCCGATAGCCATCGGGCAACGCCTGGGCCGCCCGGCGGCTGATGCGGGGCGCCTGCGCGATGTCGTTGGTCTTGAGGCGCAACCCCTGCGGGCCGGGTTGTTGGAACAGCGCTTGGGCGTCCTCCAGGTGCAACAGGGCCAGGCCGCTGTCGAACTCGTGCATGCCCACCGCGAACACGCCGACGATGGTGAAGCGCCGCAGGCGCGGCAACGTGAGGCCGCCGGCGCCGGTGCGCGGCGCCACCAGGGTGACCACGGCGCCCGGCAGGGCCCCCAGGCTGCGGGCGACCTCCGCGCCGATGATCATGCCGAACTCGCCGGGACGCAACGCATCCAGGCGCCCGACGCGCATTTTCTGCGCCGCCAGGGACACTTTCCGCTCCTCCTCGGGCAGGATGCCGCGCAACGCGACCCCGTGCACCCGCCCTTCGCGGACCAGCATGCCCTCGGCGCGCAGGAACGGCGCTGCCGCCGCCACGCCCTCCTGCCGCTCCAGGGTCGCGGCCGCGGCGCGCCAGTCACCGCCCACCCCCTGGTCGCCGGTCACGGCGGCGTGGGCCGTCATCGCCAGGATGCGGCTGAGCAGTTCTTTTTCAAAGCCGTTCATCACCGACAGGACGGTAATCAACGCCAACACCCCGATGGCGATGCCTGACATGGACGCCAGCGAGATGAACGAGATGAAATGGTTGCGGCGCCGGGCCCCCAGGTAACGCAGGGCCGCCAGCGCCTCGAAAGGAACGCGCATGACGGCAGTATACCGAAGGCGGGAAAGGATTACAGGACGAGACGCCGCCCCGTTGCTTGGTGCGTCTGTTTTCCGCTATACATCGCTTGCCTGCCTCGTTCGGTCGGTCAATGTACTATGTGTATATCTCTCTACCTTACTCGTTGTCCGGCTCGCCTTCCGAAAAATATCCTGCGCCAGGGAGTGGGGGCGCACCGCCGCGTTCTGGCGCAAAAGCCCGGTGCCAGGACTTCACTACACACAGCCCGCGTTCTCACACAAAACTCCGACGCCAAGGAGTCGCCAAACGCTCACGCCACGGCGTTGCGGGAAGTTCCCCAGGTGAGCGGAAACGTCCGTGCGGCCTGCGTTGCCGGGCGATCAGGAACAAGGATTCCACCCGTGAAGATTGTAATCCTGGACTGGCCTGTGAGGCGCGAAACGGATCATGATCCCCTTGCGGATTTGCCTGTATAATCCCCGAACATGATGCTCTCTATTCTTGACAGGTTCCCACGGTTGCGCCGCCCGCTCCGCCGGTTGCCGTCCGGTTGCCGGAAATACGCGGACTTTACAGGCCCGCCGGTACCTGCAATACGACTGCCTGGTGGCGCATCGAAAAAGGCAAATCAAGCACGTGACCGGCTACTTTGCCCCGCGACACTATCGCTTGAATGACCGCATCGGCAACTTTTTCTTTTTCGTGAGGCCTTCAAAAAAGAAAGAATGAGGTCGGCTCGCAGGACCGGCGGCGCCTTGCCGACGACACAGCAATGCACCGTAATGGAACTACGCTTCGGGCAACATGCTCGCGAGGCCGGCGGGCCTTGCCGCCGACCGCCCGGGGCTGTGTTTCTCTTGTCGCATAACCAATGAAAATACTGGCGCTGGACGCCGCTACCGAGGCCTGCTCCGCCGCCTTGTTCGCGGGTGACGCCGTGTATGAGCGGCACGAGATCGCCCCGCGCCGCCATGCCGAGCTGCTCCTGCCCATGATAGACGGCGTGCTAACGGAGGCCGGGCGCCGCCTGGGCGAGCTGGACGCCGTCGCCTTTGGCCGGGGACCGGGTTCTTTCACCGGCGCGCGCCTGGCCGCCGGAGTGGCCCAGGGACTGGCCCTGGGCGCGAACCTGCCGGTGTTGCCGCTGTCGTCGCTGACCGTCCTGGCGCAAGGGGCGGCCGCCAAGGCGCCGGCGGTGCTGGCGGCCCTGGACGCGCGCATGGGGGAGGTTTACTGGGCCTGCTACCGGCTGGATGCCAACGGCGTAGCGCAGGCGCTGTCAGCGGAGCAGGCAACGGCGCCGGAAGCGATAAAACCGCCCGCCGACCTGCGCTTTCTGGGCGTCGGCAACGGTTGCGGCATCGCGCAGGCGCACCTGGAGCAAAACTTCCCGCAGCAGTTGCTCGGCATTGAACCGCAACGCTATCCCCTGGCGAAAGACATGTTGCCGCCGGCCCTGGCGGCGTTCCACAGCGGCGGCGCCGTGGCCGCGGCGGCCGCCTTGCCCGTTTACCTGCGGGACCAGGTGACTCAATAACCGCCCGGTGCCGCGCCCCGGACCGGGCTGTGCAGTCGGCAAGCGCCGCGACACCGCCGCTTGCCGTCCTCGCCCCAGCGGAAGCGCCCCTGGCGAAAGACATGTTGCCGCCGGCCCTGGAGGCGTTCCACAGCGGCGGCGCCGTGGCCGCAGCAACCGCCCTGCCCGTTTACCTGCGGGACCAAGTGACTCAATAACCGCCCAGCGCGGTGCGCCGGCACAGACCGTTCAAGCGGCGAAACGTTGCGACACCGCCGCTTGCCGTCCCGCCCCGGTGGAAACACCACTGGTAATTCCTCGGGAGGCAAGGGGTGTGCGCCCCGCACGACGCCGGCCCCCGTGGTTCGCACTTCCCTGCCGGATATGGACGCACAGCGCGTCCTCTGGTGCGCCGCACGGCGTCGGCCTCTCACGGTTCGCGCGGCCGAGGCAAGAAACAACCCGCGACGCCATGCCGTCGCCTCAAACCGGGCACGGGCGCCGCTCACAATGGATGGCGCCGTCTTCGCCCAGCTCCAGTACCTGGTAGGCGGGCGGCGCCCCCGGCGCTACTCGCGGCTGGTCCATCCACGGGATGAACTGCAGGCAGGTGGAGGGGCATCCCAACAACAACGCCCCGTTGCGGCGGGCGGTGAACGCCTGGTGAATATGTCCCCAGGCGATGCCGCGCACGTTGTCATGGCGGTCCAGCACTTCGAACAGCGCGGCGGCATTGGCCAGCCGCATGGCGTCCATCCAGGTGGAGTGGATGCGCACCGGCTGGTGATGCAAGCACACCAGCGCGTGTTGTTGCGCCGCACGCGCCAGGGCCTGGTCGAGAAAATCCAGCTCCGCGGCGGCCAGGCGGCCGCCCTCCTCGCCTTCCCGGCGACTGTTCAGCAGGATGAACGACCAGCGCCCGCAGTTGATGAAGTTGGCGGTGCTGACACCGTCTCCGTTCAGCCGTTCCTCCATCATGGCGGGGTCGTCGTGGTTGCCCGGCAGGCAGAACACCGGCACGGGCAACCGCCGCAGGAACTCCAGCAATCTCTCGTAGGAGCGCACCGTAGGATGCTCCACCAGGTCGCCCGTCAGCAGCGCGAAATCGAAGTCGCCATCGGCGACCACCGCGTCAATCACCGCCTCCAGGGAGGCGGCGGTGTCGGCGCCCCGCAGGCGCTCGCCGGCGGCGGCGAAGACGTGGGGGTCGGTCAGTTGCGCGATGCGGAGAGTCTGCCCGCCGCGCCGCCCCGCCCGCCGCGGCGTAAATTCAAGGGCTTGCGGCGTCACGCAACTACTCCTCCCGTTGCCGAAAAAACGCGGCTACGTCATCCAGCTGCTCGGTGCGCGGCATCGGCGGCAGGCTGTCCAGGAAAGCCCTGCCGTACCCCTTGGTGCTCAGGCGGGGGTCGCAGATCATCAACACGCCGTAATCGCGGCGGTCGCGCAACAAGCGGCCAATGCCCTGTTTCAACACGATGGCCGCCTCCGGCACCTGGCGCTCCCAGAACGGGTCCCGCCCCTGCTCTTGCAACTGTGCGCGGCGCGCTTCTTGCACCGGGTCGCCGGGCGCCGCAAAAGGCAGCTTGTCGATGATGACGCAGGACAGGGCCTGCCCGCGCACGTCCACGCCCTCCCAGAAGCTGCGGGTGCCCGCCAGCACCGCAGGCTGGGCGTCTTTGAACCGTTCCAGCAATTCCGTGCGCGGCGCATCTTCCTGCGCCAGGACGGGAAAATCCAGCGCTTCGCGCAACAGCCCGGTCGCCTGGCGCAGGGCGCGATGGCTGGTGAACAAGAAGAAGGCGCGGCCGCCGGTCAAGCGCAACACCGGCAGGGCCCGCTCAACCACCGTTTCCGTGAACGCGGGCGCCGAGGGGCGCGGCAGTCCTCGCGGCAGGTACAGCAGGGACTGCCGCGCAAAGTCAAACGGGCTGTCCCACAGGCGGGTCTTGGCTTCGCCCAGGCCCAGTTGCGCGGTGAAGTAGTCAAACCGCCGTTGCACGCTCAGGGTGGCGGAGGCGAACACCAGGACGCCGCCGTGCTCGCTGATGTGGGATTGAAAGGCGTCGGCGACGTCCAGCGGCGTGTGGTGCAACAAAAACTCGTTGTCGCGTATTTCCAGCCACTGCACGTAGCCGGGCTCCGCCTCCTCGTGAAACTTCTCCAGCAACTCCAGTGCCGAATAAAGCCGGTCGCAGCAGTTGGACAACAACTTGCCGCGCTCGGACAGGGCGCCCAGAGCCGGGTACAACGCCTGCAACTGCTCTGCCAGGGAGGCCAGCGCCGCGGCGACCTCGGGCGTCGCCCTCAACCCGGCCCACGCCAGCCGCTGGTCGTCTGCGGGAAAGGCCCGGCGCAGGTCCAGCAGGGCCTGCTGGGCGGATGCCAACAGGTCCGGAAATTCAGGCAGGTCTCCCGCCTCTTCCCGGTACGCTTTTTGGGAATCTTTCAGCAGGGTCGCCAATTGCTTGCCGCCCAGTGCGCGGCCGAAGAACTGGGAAGCCAGCGCCGGCAGCTGGTGCGCCTCGTCAAACACCACCAGCTCCGCCTGGGGCAACAGGCCGCCCCCCGTGGTTTTGCGAAGCACCAGGTCCTGCAAGAACAGGTGATGATTCACCACCACCAGGTCCGCGGCCTGGGCGCGGCGGCGGGCGCGAAACACGAAGCAGTCATCGTAAAAATCGCAGGCGGCGCCAAGACAGCTGTCC
Source organism: uncultured Enterobacteriaceae bacterium (assembly GCA_964509455.1). GTDB lineage: Bacteria > Pseudomonadota > Gammaproteobacteria > Eutrophobiales > Eutrophobiaceae > JAAXHV01. Next base: position 14,086 of record CAZDXS010000035.1, read on the forward strand.
AGGTCGGAGAGACTGACCGCGGCCCGCGCGGGCGCGTCCTCCGGCATTTCGGACAGCTCCGCCAGGTCGCCCTCCCGGGTGTGCGCCGACCAGGCGCGAACCTGTCGCAGGTCGGCGCCCATCCGGGCCGGGTTTCTTTCCGCTTGCCCCAAGCGGTGCCGGCACAGGTAGTTGGACACCCCTTTCAACCGCACCGCTTGCACCGACCCGCCCACGGCCTGACGCACCAGGGGCAGGTCCTTGTCAAACAGCTGGTCTTGCAGGTGCCGGGTGCCGGTGGAGATAATCGTCTTGCGTCCATACAGCAAGGCCGGCGCCAGGTAGGCGAAAGTCTTGCCCATGCCGGTGCCGGCTTCGCACACCAGCGATGCGCCGGCGGCAATGGCCTCCTCTATGGCCGCCGCCATTTCCTGTTGCTGGGGGCGAACGCTGTAGTCCCGCACCAACCCCGACAGGCTGCCGCGTTCGCCGAAGATCTGCGCCTGGTCGGGCATCGGTCAGTCTTTTGCGCGGCCCACGTACTCGCCGGTGCGGGTGTCCACCCGAATGACTTCGCCGGGTTCTATGAACAGGGGGATTTTCACCACGGCGCCGGTCTCTAAGACAGCAGGTTTGGTCCCGCCGGAAGCCGTGTCGCCGCGCACCCCTGGGTCCGTTTCCGCAACGGCCAGCTCCACGAAGTTGGGCGGCGACACGCTCAGCGGCTCGTCGTTCCACAGGGTGACCGTGCACATCTCCTCGCCGGTCAGCCACTGGCCCGCCGTCCCCATGGCCGCCGCGCCGGCCGCCGTCTGCTCGTAGGTGCTGGTGTTCATAAAATGCCAGGAGTCCCCGTCGTTGTAGAGGTACTGCAACTCCGTCTCCCGCACGTCCGCCGCCGGTAGACTTTCGCCCGACTTGCAGGTTTTCTCCAGCACCCGCCCCGTTCGCAGGTTGCGCACCTTGATGCGGGTGAACGCCTGTCCCTTGCCGGGCTTGACGAACTTGTGTTCCAAAATGGAACAGGGGTCGCCGTCCAGCAACACTTTCAGGCCGGGCCTGAATTCATTGGAGCCATGGGTAGCCACTTGTCTTTACCTCCTCGGGTTATTGTTTCGGTTCGATTTTCGCCACCTGCCGGTAGCCGCGCGGCAACAAGGCGCCGCGCCGGCCGCGCTCGCCCCGGTACTTCTCCAAGTCCGCCGGCTTCAAGGTCAGGCGACGATTGAGAGATTCCAGCGCCAGCGCATCGCCCTCGCGGCACACGGTCAACGCGGCCAGGCGCTCTGCGCCGGACAGCAGCGCCGCGGGCGGAATCTGCATGATTTTCACGCCCTTGCCCCGGGCCAGTTGCGGAAAGCCCGCCAGGGGGGTTACCAGCAGGCGACCGCTGGTGCTAACGGCCGCCGCGAAGTCCCGCTCGCAGTCAAACACCCGCGCCGGCGGCAACACGCAAGCGCCGGCGGGCGCCTTCAACACGCTCTTGCCGGTCCTGGTTTTCACGCGCAGGTTCGCCAGGCTCGCTACGAAACCGTAGCCCGCATCGCTGGCCAGGAAATACTGGTCCGCGTCGTCTCCCGCCATGACGCCGACAAAGACCGCCCCGTCCGGCGGCGTCACCCAGCCGGACACCGGCTCGCCGTGGCCGCGGGCCGACGGCAACAAGTGAGCCGGCACGGAGTAGCAACGGCCGCTGGAATCAAGAAACACGGCGGACTGGTTGCCGCGCCCCGGCGCCGCCTGCAAGAAATCATCGCCGCCGCGATAGGTCAGGGCGGCGGCGTCCAGGTCATGCCCTTTTGCGGCTCGCACCCAGCCTTTTTGCGAGAGAATGACCGTTACCGGCTCCGCCGGCGCCGTGCGCGCCGCGTCCAGGGCGCTGGCCGCCGCCGCGCTCTCCGCCAGGGGCGAGCGCCGTTCATCGCCAAACTCTTCCAGGTCCGCCTGGATTTCTTCTTTTACCTGCCGCTTCAGGCGCGCTTTCGACCCCAGGGTGCGTTGCAGGGCGGCCTGCTCCCGGCGCCCCTGCTCCAGCTCGCCCTGGATCTTGATCTCCTCCAAGCGCGCCAGCCGCCGCAACCGCAGGTTGAGAATGGCGTCCGCTTGCGCCTGGGACAGCTGAAAGCGGCGCATCAACTCGGCCCGCGGCTCGTCGGCCTCGCGCACGACGGCGATGACTTCATCTACGTTCAGGTACGCCGTCATCAACCCTTCCAGCAGGTGAATTTCCTGCTCCACCTGGTCCAGGCGGTGTTGCAAGCGGCGACGCACCGTCTCGGTGCGATACGCCAGCCACTCCGCCAGCAGGGTTTTCAGGTCCTTCACCTGGGGACGACCGTTCAGGCCAATCACGTTCAGGTTCACCCGGCAGTTGCGCTCCAAGTCCGTGGTGGCGAACAGGTGCGACATCAGCTCATTGGCGTCGACCCGGTTGGAGCGCGGCGTCAGCACGAGGCGGGTGGGGTTTTCGTGGTCGGATTCGTCCCGCAGGTCTTCCAACATGGGCAGCTTCTTCGCTTGCATCTGTGCGCCCACCTGCTCCAACACGCGGCCGGCGGACACCTGGTGAGGCAACGCGGTCACGATGATGTTGCCCTGCTCCCGCTCCCAGCGGGCGCGCAGTTTCACCGAGCCGTAACCCGTGCGGTACATCTCCAGGAGCTCCCGGCGCGGCGTGATGATCTCCGCCCCGGTGGGAAAATCCGGCCCTTTCACCAGCTCGCACAACTCCTCCACCGTGCTGGACGGCTTGTCCAGCAACCGCAGGCAGGCGCCCGCTGCTTCCGCCAGGTTGTGGGGCGGAATGTCCGTGGCCATGCCCACGGCAATGCCGGTAGCGCCGTTCAGCAACACGTTGGGCAGGCGCGCCGGCAGAACCTGCGGCTCTTGCAAGGCGCCGTCGAAGTTGGGCGCCCAGTCGACGGCGCCCTGCCCCAGCTCCGCCAGCAACACCTTGCTGTAGGGACGCAGCCGCGCCTCCGTGTAGCGCATGGCGGCAAACGACCGGGGGTCGTCCAGGGAGCCCCAGTTGCCCTGCCCGTCGATGATGGGGTAGCGGTAGCTGAAATCCTGCGCCATCAGCACCATGGCCTCGTAGCAGGCGGAATCCCCGTGGGGATGAAACTTGCCGATGACGTCGCCCACGGCGCGGGCCGACTTCTTGAACTTCGAGGCGGCGGAAAGCCCCAGCTCAGACATGGCGTAGATGATGCGCCGTTGCACCGGCTTCAAGCCGTCGCCCACGTGCGGCAACGCCCGGTCCAGGATGACGTACATGGCGTAATCCAGATAGGCCCGCTCGGTGAACTCGTGTAAGGGACGGCTTTCCTGGTCGCCGTCAAACTCCAGGGACATGTTTTCCGACACAGTATCAGACATTGGCCCGGTCGCCCTTGCGCTCCAACCAGGTCTTGCGGTCTGGGGCGCGTTTTTTCGCCAGCAACAGGTCCATCACCCGCTCCGACTTGCCGCCCTCCGGCAACGTCAGGCGCACCAGCCGCCGCGTTTCCGGCGCCATGGTGGTCTCCCGCAACTGCATGGGATTCATCTCTCCCAGCCCCTTGAAGCGCTGCACGCTCACCGCCTTGTCGGCGTTCTCCGCCGCCAGGCGGTCCAGCACGCCGGACTTTTCAGCATCGTCCAGGGCGTAAAACACCTCCTTGCCGGCGTCGATGCGGTACAGCGGCGGCATGGCGATGTACACGTGGCCGGCGCTCACCAGGCTGCGAAAATGCCGCAGAAACAGGGCGCACAGCAAGGTGGCGATGTGCAGGCCGTCGGAGTCCGCATCCGCCAGGATGCAGATCCTGCCGTAGCGCAACCCGGACAGGTCGGCAGAACCGGGATCTACGCCCAGGGCCACCGAGACGTCATGGACTTCCCGGGAAGACAACACTTGCGCCGGGTCCACCTCCCATGTGTTGAGAATCTTGCCGCGCAACGGCATCACCGCCTGGAACTCCCGGTCCCGGGCCTGGCGGGCGGAGCCGCCGGCGGAATCGCCCTCCACCAGGAACAGCTCGGTCTCCGCGGCGGACTGGCGGGCGCAATCCGCCAGCTTGCCGGGCAAGGCCGGGCCGCTGGCGATCTTTTTGCGGGCCACGCTTTTCGCGGCTTTCAGACGGCGCTGGGCATGCTCGATGACCAGCCCGGCGATTTTCTCGCCGGTCTCCACGTACTGGTGCAGCCACTGGAGCAAGGTGTCGCGCACCACCCCGGAGACGAAGGCGGCGCACTCCCTGGAAGCCAGCCGTTCCTTGGTCTGGCCGACGAACTGCGGCTCCTCCATGCGCACCGACAGCAACCAGGCGCAGCGCTGCCACACGTCTTCCGCCGCCAGGCGCACGCCGCGGGGCAACAGGCCGCGCGCCTCGCAGAACTCCCGGAGCGCCTCCAGCAACCCCTGGCGCAGGCCGTTCACGTGGGTGCCGCCCTGGGTGGTGGGCACCAGGTTGACGTAGCTTTCCGTGACCAGCTCCCCCTCCCCGGGCAACCAGTGCACCGCCCAGTCCGCCTGTTCGCGCCGCCCCTGCATGGAACCCGTGAACGGCTCCGAGGGCAACAACTCAACGCCCGCCAGCATCTCCGCCAGGTAGTTGCTGACGCCGTCCTGGTAGAACCACTCCTCGTTTTCCCCGCGGATCTCATCGTTCAGCTTCACCCGCAGGCCGGGACACAGCACCGCCTTGGCGCGCAGCAGGTGTTTCAGCTTCTGCGGCGCCACCGCCGCCGTGTCGAAATACGCCGGGTCGGGCTGGAACCGCAAGGTGGTGCCGGTGTTGCGCCGGCCGACTTTGCCCACCGTTTCCAGCCCCCGGGTCTTCGCGCCGCCGGCAAAAGCCATGTAGTACTCGCTGCCGTCGCGGCGCACCCAGACCTCCAGTTGTTGCGACAGGGCGTTGACGACGGACACGCCGACGCCGTGCAGGCCGCCGGAGAACCGGTAGTTCTTGTCGGAAAACTTGCCGCCGGCGTGCAAGCGGGTGAGAATGACCTCCACCCCCGGGATTTTCTCTTTCGGGTGCTCGTCCACGGGCATGCCGCGGCCGTTGTCCGTTACCGTGACGGAGTTGTCCTCGTGCAAGGCGACCTCCACCAGGTCGGCGTGACCGCTGACGGCCTCGTCGACGCTGTTGTCGACCACTTCCTGGACCAGGTGATTGGGGCGGGACGTATCGGTGTACATCCCCGGCCGTTTGCGCACCGGCTCGAGGCCCAACAACACCTCGATGTCGGCGGCGGCGTACGTGCTGCTCAAAGTGTGAACGTCCTCGTTATCCCGTTTCGTAAAAACCCAGGCCGACACACTGCAGGCGCCGTCGGCTCGCGCGGCGCGACCGCGGCGGGCCGGCCCGTTGGTTATTGCCCGCCGCCGTCAATATCCTCGGCAAGGGACTGCCTGAGGGCCGCCGGCACGGGCGTTGCCTGGTGATTATACTCCGGATGATCGATGCCGGCGGAAATTTCCGCGCCTTGCCGCAACGCGGCCGCGTCCGCCGCCGCCAGTTCGAAGCGCATGAAGTGCACCGCCGAGGTCTTGGAGTCCGTGGCCCGTTCCAGGTCCTCATCGCACACCGGCGCGATGGCGGCGCCGTCTCCAACGCGCATCCACACGCGCTCTTCCACGCCCACCAGTTGCGCCAGCCGCACTTTCCTCTCCTCGGGGTCGTCGTATTCCAGCATGAACGTAGCTTTCCAGTTGCGGCCGTCGGGAATCAGCGGGTTGTAGGCGGCCAGCTCTTCGGCAATGCCCGCCGCGTCAAAAATCTTCTCAATGCGCAACATCTCCTGCACCTGGTACTGAATGGTGAGGCGGTCCTCGAAATACAAGGCGGCGTTGGGCCCTAAGGGCAGGCGGCGCACCTCTTTGTGGGCCATGACCCGGGCGCGAAACTCGGCGCGCGCGGCCGCGTACTCCTCCAGCGAGTACAGGTCTTTCCGGGTCAGTTTCGCAGGCACGGCCGGCGGCGCTTACAGCCCGTAGGCGAACTTCAGCAGGGAGGACGGCGCCTGGGCGGCGCCGGGGGCATGCTCTCCCAGCTCGTTCTGAATGTGGGCGCCCGCCATGGGGCAATCGCTGGCGTAGTGATCGGGCTGCGCTTTCTTGATGCGGGCGGCGACCGGGCGGCAGATTTTTCGCGCCGCCGCGTGCGTTTCCGCCTTGACTGCGTAGGTGCCGTCGTGGCCGGAGCAACGCTCGACCGTATCGACAGTGGTGTCCGGGACCAGCGCCAGGACGTCCCGGGTCTTCTGGCCGATGTTCTGCACCCGCTGGTGGCAGGGCGCGTGGTACGCCACCCGCCCCAGGGAGTTCTTGAAGTCCGTTTTCAGCAGGCCTTCCCGGTGGCGCAACGCCAGGTATTCGAACGGGTCGTAAAAGGCCTGGCGCACTTTCTCGACCATGGCGTCATCGGGAAACAGCAACGGCAACTCCTGCCGAAACATCAGGGCGCAGGACGGAATGGGCGCGATAATGTCCCAGCCCTGGTCCGCCAAGGCCGCCAGCCGCGGCACGTTCTCGTCTTTGGCTCGCGCCACCGCTTCGAGATCGCCCAGCTCCATTCGCGGCATGCCGCAACAGGCCTCCCGGTCCAGCCAGGTGAGCGGTATTTCATTGTGGGTGAAGACGCTTGCCAGGTCCGCCGCCGCCTGCGGCGCGTTGCGGTCGCAGTAGCAGGTGATGAACAGCACCGCCTTGCCGGACGTGGGCCCCGCCGCCGTCACCGGCATCGGCGAGGACTTCTTGAGCCGCCGGCGCAGGGGGCGGGAATGGAACTTCGGCAACGCGGCGTCGGCGTGTATGCCCACCGTCTTCTCCAGCAACCAGCGCAGGGGACGCGACTTGTTGGCCGCGTTGACGACCTGCGCCACCACGGGAATGCCCGCCAGGTTGCCCACGGTGCGGGTGGAGGTGAGCGCGCGGTCCCGCCATTTTGCCTTGCCCTGTTTGAAATTCACCGCCTTGGCCCGCAACATCAGGTGGGGGAAGTCCACGTTCCACTCGTGGGGAGGCACGTAGGGACACTTGGTCATGTAGCACAGGTCGCACAGGTAGCAGTGCTCCACCACCTTGCCGTAATCGGACTTCTTCACCCCGTCCACCTCCATCGTGTCCGAGGCGTCCACCAGGTCAAACAACGTGGGGAAAGCGTTGCACAGGCTGACGCAACGGCGACAGCCGTGGCATATATCATAAACGCGCTCTAGCTCCGCGGCCAGGTCGGCCTCGTCGTAGTAGTCGCGCTCGCGCCACTTGACGGCGTGACGAGTGGGCGCTTCCAGGCTGCCCTCGCGCACGGCCGCCCCGCTCACGGGCTCAGCGCCGCCGCGGCGCGCGCGAAAACCGGGCCGCGCCCGACCCGGCCGGCCTCGTCGCAACAGCCGCGCTCGCGCCGCTTGACGACGGGACGAGTGGGCGCCTCCAGGCTGCCCTTGCGCACGGCCGCCTCGCTCACGGGCTCAGCGCCGCCGCGGTGCGCGAAAACCGGGCCGCGCCCGACCCGGTTGGCGTCTCCCGCCCGCAGTCGCGGCTCAAGTCAGGCGCCCAGTCCGTCCAGGGCTTTCTGAAAGCGGTTGGCGTGGGAGCGCTCGGCCTTGGCCAGCGTCTCAAACCAGTCGGCGATTTCATCGAAGCCCTCGTCCCGCGCGGCTTTCGCCATGCCCGGGTACATGTCGGTGTATTCGTGGGTTTCACCGGCAATGGCCGCTTTCAGGTTGTCCTCGGTGGAGCCGATGGGCTCGCCCGTTGCCGGGTCGCCCACTTCCTCCAAGTACTCCAGGTGCCCGTGGGCGTGGCCGGTCTCGCCTTCCGCCGTGGAGCGGAACACCGCGGAGACGTCGTTGAAGCCCTCCACGTCCGCTTTCTGGGCGAAATACAGGTAACGGCGGTTCGCCTGGGACTCCCCGGAAAACGCATCTTTCAGGTTCTGTTCGGTTTTGGTGCCTTTCAAGCTCATCGTATTTTCTCCTGTCTGGTTGGTTGGCGCCCAAGGCAACGGGCGATATGCACCACCATAGCCGCTCCGGCGGGCGGAGTCAACTTGTGAACGCGGCGTTGTCGCCCGGCATTTTTTCGTGAGAAACAAGGTTTTTGACTGTATAATGCGCCGCTCGAACAACGACATTCACGGGAGCGGCGCAATGGCTGGTAAGAAGAACGAGATCAACTTTGAAAAATCGCTGGCGGAGCTGGAGCAACTGGTGGAAACCATGGAGAAAGGCGACCTCAGCTTGGAAGAGTCCCTGAAGAATTTCGAACGGGGCGTGGCGCTGACCCGCGCCTGCCAGAAAGCCCTGGAGCAGGCGGAGCAACGGGTGCAGATCCTGTCCGGCGACGGCGATGCCGAGGAGTTGGCGCCTTTTGAGGAAGGCGATGCCGCCGCGAAAGACGACGATGCCGCCAGGGGCGCATCCCCGGCGCAGGCAAAAGCCGCGCCGGGCGGCAAGAAAACCGCCGCCGGGGCGGAAGCCGAACCCGCTGACGATAATTCCATCCCCTTTTGAACCGGCAACCCACCGCACGGCCTAACCCCGCGGCACCGTTTGCCGAGCAGCTGGCGGGGTACCAGGCGCGGGTGGAAGCCGCCTTGGAGCGCTGGTTGCCCGCGGCCGGCGGCGATGCGGAGCGGCTGGCGGAAGCCATGCGCTACTCCGCCCTGGACGGCGGCAAGCGCGTGCGCCCGGTGCTGGCGTACGCGGCCGGTGCGGCGCTGGGCGCGGCGCCCGCGGCCCTGGACGGTTGCGCCTGCGCCGTGGAAATGATCCACGTCTATTCCCTGGTCCACGACGACCTGCCCGCCATGGACGATGACGACTTGCGGCGCGGCCGCCCCGCCTGCCACCGGGCCTACGACGAGGCCACCGCCATCCTGGTCGGGGACGCATTGCAGGCGCTGGCTTTCCAGGTGCTGGCGGACGATCCCGCCGTCACGGTGAGCGCCGCACAACGGCTGAAAATGATCAGCGTCCTGGCGGCGGCGGCCGGTCCCCAGGGCATGACCCGGGGTCAAGCCATGGACATGAACGCCGTGGGCAAGCCCCTGACCGTGGAGCAGCTGCGCGCCATGCACTCCCACAAAACCGGCGCCTTGATTCGCGCCGGCGCACAACTGGGCGCCCTGGCCGCCGGCGCCCGGGACGGGCGGCGCTTTCGGCAGTTGTCGCGTTATGCGGACTGCATCGGGCTGGCTTTCCAAATCCAGGATGACGTGCTGAACGTGGAAAGCGACACCGAGATCCTGGGGAAGACCCAAGGCTCCGATGCGGCCATGAACAAGCCCACCTACCCCGGCCTGCTGGGGCTGGACGCGGCGAAGCAGTCCGCCCGCGACCTGCTGGACGAGGCCCTGGAACAACTGGCGGACTTCGACGAAAAAGCGGACGCCCTGCGCCAACTGGCCGCCTACATCGTCGAGCGGGACCGCTGACGGCGGCAACCCGCACCCGTTGCAGAATTGCCGGGGACGCCGAGCGCGGCAGTGCGCCGCGGCGCACGGGCAACTAGCCCTCGTTGCGGCTTTTCAGTCCCGCAACCTGCTAGGCGGGCAACCCGGCCCCCGTTACGGAATTGCCGGGCCGGCAAGCGCGGCGCGGCGCCGTGACGGGCAACCCGTCAATCCCGCCCACGACTTTTCAGGCCCCGCGCGGCGGGGCGCCGCGGCGGGCAGATAACCCGCATCTTTTGCCGGAATTGCCGGGGACGCCGAGCGCGGCGGGGTGCCATGACGGGCAACCCGGCCCTCGTTACGGAATTTTCGGGCCGGCGGGCGCCGGAGACGCGCCATGACGGGCAACCCGGCACCCGTTGCGAAATTGCCGGGGACGCCGGGCGCAACAGTGCGTCGCAATGCGCGGGCAATCAACCCTCGTTGCGGCTTTTCAGTCCCGCAACCTGCTAGGCGGGCAACCCGCACCAGTTCCGAAATTGTCAGGGGCCGAGGGAGCGGCGGCGCGCCGTGACGCGGCGGGCCGGGCAACCCGTCAGCCCCGTTCAGGGCTTGTCAGTCTCGCCCGGCGACGGCGCCTGCTTGGCTTGCTCCCACAACTCCTCCATTTCCGCCGCCGAGGCCGCAACCGGGTCCCGTCCCGCCGCCGCCAGTGCGCCGCGCACGAAACGAAAACGCTGTTCAAACTTGCGGTTGGCTTCTCGCAGGGCCGTCTCGGCGTCAACGCCCAGGTGGCGAGCCAGGTTCACCACGGCAAAGAGCAGGTCGCCCAGCTCCTCCCGCACCCGAGCCTGAGCGCGCGGCGCGGCCATGGCCTGCTTCAACTCGCCCAGTTCCTCCTCCACCTTGGCCGCCACCGGGGCCGCATCCCGCCAGTCAAGCCCGGCCCGGGCCGCGTGTTTTTGCAGTTTCAGCGCCCGCAACACGGCCGGCAGGGCCGTGGCGATATGGTCGAGGTAGTCGTCATCGGCGTCCCCGTTCTTCTTGCGGCGCTCCTCCTGCTTGATCTTCTCCCAGGAAGCCGACAACTCCTCTTGCGTGCTGAGGCGCCGCCCCGCAAAAACATGGGGGTGGCGCCGTTGCAACTTTTCGCAAACGCCCGCCGCCACGTCCTCGAAGTCGAAACAACCCGCCTCCGCCGCCAGTTGCGAATAAAACGCCACGTGAAACAGCAGGTCCCCCAGCTCGTCCCGGACTTCATCCATGGCGTCGCGCTCCACGGCGTCGATCAACTCGTAGATTTCCTCCAGGGAATGGGGGACGATGGACTTCATCGTCTGTTGCCGGTCCCAGGGGCACCCGGTATTCGGGTCCCGCAACGCACTCATTATTTCCAGTAGTTTCTGTATGTTATTCATTATCGTTACGAATTTTCAACGGTGGCCCAGACGTTGCCGGGCAAGGGCGGGCGCCCCCGCCGTCGACAGCGCGGTTGACCGATATGTTATATTGTCGGCAGGTTCAATAAAACAGGATTGTCACCGTCAACGCCGCCAATAACCAAGCGCATGGATTATTCCACCTCCCTGTCATTGCTGGCGGCGTACTCCGTCGTCATCATCGCCGCGGCCCTGCTGGGCGGCTGGTTGCCGTCCGTCTTTCGCATGACGCACACCCGCACCCAGACCATGATGAGTTTCGTCTCGGGATTATTGTTAGGCGTCGCCCTGTACCATTTGTTGCCCGCCGGCGGCGCCAGGATTGGCGGAGAAAAGGCCATGGAAACCGCCGCTTGGTGGATGGCGTGGGGCATCCTCATGATGGTGGTGTTGCTGCGCCTGTTTCAATTTCGGCGACACGGCGCAGACGAGCCGGTCGCGCCTTACGACCCTGTTGCGGTGCGGTCGCTGAACTGGGTCGGCATCGCCCTGGGCATGGGGCTGCACACCATTACGGAGGGACTGGCCCTGGGGGCCGCCGTGCTGGTCGGGGCCGCCGGCAAGGCGGAGGCGGCGGGGTTCAGCACGTTCCTGGCCATCCTGTTGCACAAGCCCCTGGACGCGCTTTCCATCACCAGCACCATGCGGGCCGCGGGCGTGCGCCAACGCCTGTGCCTGCTGGCGAACATGGTCTTCGCCCTGCTCTGTCCCGCGGCGGCTTTCCTGGCGTTCGGCGGCGGGGTGTTGTTGGGACAGCAACAGGAATACGTCCTGGGATGCGGCCTCGCTTTCCTGGCCGGCGCCTTTTTATGCATTGCCCTCAGCGACCTGTTGCCGGAGGCCCATTTCCACCGGCATGACCGCATCAAGCTCACCCTGGCATTCTGCGCCGGACTGGGGCTGGTTTACCTGTTGCACCAGCCCGGCCATTAGTCCGCCGGGCGTCGCGGCGGCGACAGACCCTGCCGCGCCGCAACGCAACCGCATGGGCGGCTGCGCCGTCAATCCGGCGAGCGCCGCGAACAACAATCTGGCGGCGCAACGCGACCCGACCGCCAGTCCGCCGGGCGCCGCGGCGGCGACAGAAATTGACACAGCGCCCGAAAAATCCTGTACCATGCAAGTTTACTGCCGGCTCGCGGCGCCCGCGTTGACGAGCCCGCCCCGAGCAAACGCCCAAAACACGGGACAAGATCATGACGCCCCTGATTTTACGACTCGACATCTCCGGCGCACCGGTGACCTGGATGCCCTGGCAGGACGCGGTGACCCTGTACTGCCGCGGCATGGTGGGCTGGAGCGCCGGCGAGGAGACGTTCACCTTTCGCGGCGGGCGCAACAGGAAAACCGGGGAGCGCTCCGCCGTCCAGATCAATTCCATCATCGCCGTCAAGCGCGCCGGCAACTACAAGTACGTGGGCCGCGCCGTGCCGCCGCTGACCAACCGCGAGCTGTTCCTGCGGGACGCGCGCCTTTGCATGTACTGCGGATCGCGCCACAAGGACGGCGCCCTGACCCGGGACCACGTCCGGCCCATGTCCCGCGGCGGCGCCGACCGCTGGTCCAACGTGGTCACCGCCTGCCGCTCGTGCAACACCCGCAAGGGCGACAGGACTCCGGAAGAGGCCGGCATGCCGTTGCTGGCGGTGCCGTACGTGCCGAACTGGGCCGAGTACCTGGCCCTGTCCAACCGGCGCATCCTGGCGGACCAGATGGAGTTTCTGAGAACGCGATTTTCCGGGCGGCCGTTGCCGTTTCGCGCCGGCGCCCACTGAAATCGGCGATGCCTCAGCCGAGCGACCGTTGCCGCCCCGCGCCCGCGCCCACTGAAAACGGCGTCGCCTCAGCCGAGCGACCGTTGCCGCCCCGCGCCCGCACCCACTGAAACAGCAACCCCTGGTCCGGACGGCCGTTGCCGTTTCGCGCCGGCGCCCACTGAAAGCGGCGACGCCTCAGCCGGGCGGCCGTTGTCGCCCCGCGACCGCGCCCACTGAAAGCGGCGATGCCTCAGCCGAGCGGCGCCCGGTAGAACCGGTAAACGCGACCGGCGCGCTTGGCCTGGTACATGGCAGCGTCGGCGTTTTCCAGCAACGCCGCCGCGGTGTCGCCGCCCCCCGGGTGCATGGCGATACCCACGGCGACGGCGACGTGAACCCGCTCGCCCGCCACCGCAAACGCCTCTTGCAAGCGCTCGCTGAGCTTGTTCGCCACGGTCGCCGCGGCGGTGCGGGGACGCGCGTTCGCCAACAACAGGGTGAACTCATCGCCGCCAAAGCGCGCCAGCAGGTCGCCGGGACGCAGGGCGGCGCGCCACTTGGCGGCCACGGCCCGCAGCAGGCAATCGCCGGCGGCGTGCCCCAGGGAGTCGTTGACGTCCTTGAAGCCGTCCAGATCCATGAACATCACCGCCAGGCGCTGGTCCCCGCGCCGCCGCTTCCGTAGCGCCGCAGACAGGCAATGCTCGAAAAACGCGCGGTTGGCAAGCCCCGTCAAGGGGTCGCGATGCGCCGCGTCCTCTAACGGCTCTTGCGCCGGCTCCCTGGCCGTTACGCAGACTCCTCCGGCAAAACCGTCCGCCCGCGCCGCCGCGGCCGCGACCAACTCCAGCCACAGCGGCTCCTGCCGGGCGCGGCCCGGCCCCGGCATGACGCGCAACAGTGCGCGCCGCGGCGGGCGACGCGGATCGCTCTCCTGGAACAACCGTGCGGCGCGCTCTTGGTCTTTCGCAACCACCAGGGC